>JAGQJA010000520.1:0-10645 GCA_020430845.1 Myxococcales bacterium | reverse complement strand
TGTCGTCGCCGCCCGCGCCGCGCGCGAAGGCGTGCGCGTACTCTCCGGTGTGCAGCTCGATCTGCTCCACGCCGAGCGCGTGCGACGCCTCGACCTCGGCGACGTCGGGCGCGATGAAGAGGCTCACCTTGATGTCGGCCGCGCGCAGCGCGTCGACGTGGCGGCGGAGATCGTCTCCCGCGCCGGCGACGGCGAGGCCTCCCTCGGTCGTGCGCTCCTGGCGGCGCTCGGGCACGAGCGTGACGACGTCGGGCTTGGTCGCGAGCGCGATGTCGACCATCTCGGGCGTGGCCGCCATCTCGAGGTTGAACGTGGCGCGCAGCATGGCGCGCAGGCGCTTGACGTCGTCGTCGGTGATGTGGCGTCGGTCCTCGCGCAGGTGCGCGGTGATGCCGTCTGCCCCGGCGTCGAGGCACGCGCGCGCGGCGTCGAGGGGATCGGGGTAGGACGTGCCGCGGGCGTTGCGCACGGTCGCGACGTGGTCGACGTTGATGTGGAGCCGGATCATGACGGCGCCACGCTAGCACGCGGCATCGCCCGCCGGACGGCGGTTTGCGCGCCGGGCGCCGGTCAGTCGTGGCTGGCGAGCGAGTCGGAGTCGTCGTCGGACTTGGGCGTCTTGAGCAGCTCGCCCTTGGGCCCGTCGCGGCGCACGATGAACGTCTTGCGCCCGACCGTGTCGGGGTTCTCGCGGGCGACGACCGTGATGACGTTCACGCCAGGGCGGAGCGGTACATCGGTCTCGAACGGCATCCGCTTGGGGTCGGGCCCGTTGCGGTTGGAGCGGTAGAACACCTTGCGCGCGCCGACGAAGACGTAGGCGTCGAGCAGGCGATCGGAGTCGCTCGTGGTGACGTTGATCTTCACGTGCGGGTCGCGCGTGGAGAGGGCGACGTTGGCGACCTCGACGCTGGGCGGGAAGCGACGCATCACCTCCTCGAAGGCGACCGTGGGCGTGGGCGCGCCCCCCGGCTCGAGCTCGGCCGCGCGCACGAAGCCGAAGCGGCCCTCCCCGAGCGCGACCTTGACCATGTCGCCCGCCTGCGCGAGCGCGGTGACCGACGTGCCCGCGCCCAGGCGGCCGAAGCTCCGCGCGCCCGGCTCGGCGGACTCGTAGAGCGTGCCGCCGCCCGCCTTGGCCCGGCGCGGTCCGCTCGCAGGAGACAGCGCCGTGGCCGAGCCGATCGGCATGCGCACCTTCTCGACCACCGTCTCGCGCAGATCTCGGTCGGCGATCGAGAGCTCGACCTTCGCCTCGGGCTCCGCGAGCTGCGGCCCGACGTCGAACGCGAACGCGACGCGGCGCATCTCGCCGGGCTGCATGTTCGACACGTCGAAGCGGCCTTCGTGGAGGAGCACGCCGTCGCCCGAGAGGTTGCGCACGTTGGCCTGCGTCTCGTAGCTGCGACCTTTGCCCACGTTCTTGACCGTGAGGTACATCGTGAGCTGCTCGCCCTTCTGCACGCGCCCGTCGCCGTTGCCGCGCCGCACGTCGGCGATCTGGTAGCTGTAGGCGAAGACCGGCCGCTCGAGCGCGCGCACGCTGACGCGCAGGTCTTGGGCCTGCGGCACGCGCTTGCGAGCCTCGTCGAACTTGAGCGTGATGCCATCCATACGCGAGAGCGTGTCGCGCGGGATGCGGCAGACGCGCGGGGCGTCCTTGGGGAGCGGCGCCGTGGAGCCGGGCTTGTGGCCCTCGACGTCGCACCAGCCGAGCGGGATGCTCGCCGTCTTCGTCTTGCCGGGATCGATCTTGCCGATCACGAGCTCCTTCTTGTCGAACATGGCGTTGTCGCTCGTCGTCGTCGCCTGGAACCGGAAGAGCGGGAACGTGCCCTTGTTGGTGACCGAGAGCTTGAGCGTCATCGGGTCGCCCGCGGTGACCTCGTTGTTGGCGCGGTCGGTCTCGAGCTTGACCTCGACCTGCGGCGCCTGCTCGGCGTTGGGCGCGTCGGCGGGCGCGTCGGTCCAGTCGATCCCGATCGCCGCGAGATCGGCCGTCACCTTCGCCAGCTCGGCGTTGCGCGTGTCGGCGATCGTCTGCTTGGCCGCGCGGAGCTGATCGGGGCGCTTGCCGCGCGGGACCTTGGCCGCGAGCTCCTTGGCGAACTTGATGGGGAAGTCCATCTGGAAGTTGTCGTCGGGATCGCCGCCGCGCTCGCGGAGCTCGATGCGCTCCTTGCGCGGCAGGTTGTAGCGGACCGTCTCGAGCGGGCGCTGGCCCTCGCTCGCGCGCGCGTTCGACAAGCTGTGCGAGAGGTCTCGCTCCTTGAGGCCCACGGTCGCGTCGACGGTGAGGTCCATCTCCTGGAGGTCGGCCGTCATCGGGTCGAGCTCGATGTCGGGCGTGACGCCGGTGCCCTGGATGGAGATGTCGCCCGGCTCGGTGAGGTACTGCGCGATGGTGAGCTTGAGCGCCGCCTTGTCGGGCAGGTCGGTGAAGACGAGCTGCACCGAGCCCTTGCCGAACGTGGTCTCGCCGATGAGCACGGCGCGGTCGTGGTTCTTGAGGGCGCCCGCGACGATCTCGCTGGCGCTCGCCGACGACCCGTTGACGAGCAGGATGATGGGGTAGTTGGGCTCGGTACCGTCGGAGCGCGCCGACTTCTCTTCGCGCTCTTCGCTCGGGTTTCCTACCGTGGCGACGATCGGACCGCTCGCGAGGAACTTGTCGGCGACGCGCGCCGCCTGCTCGAGCAGACCGCCCGGGTTGCCGCGGAGGTCGAGCACGAGGCCCTTGATCTCACCGCCCTTGCGCAGGTCGGCCAGGGCCGCCTCGAGATCGCGCGACGTGTTCGCCTGGAACTGCTTGAGGCGCACGTACCCGATGCCGTCGCCGAGCGCCTTGTGCTCCACGCTCGCCACCTTGATGACCTCGCGCGTGAGCTCGAACGGCTTGCTGCCGCCCCACCCCTCGGCGCCGTCGCGGTGGATCCACACGGTGACCTTGGTGCCCGGGGCGCCGCGCAGGTGGTTGACGGCCTCGTTGAGGCCCATGTTGAGCGTCGACTCGTTGTTGATCTTGACGATGCGGTCGTAGCGCTTGACCCCGGCGCGCGAGGCGGGAGTGCCCGGCATGGGGTTGATGACCGTGAGCTGCTGGTCGCGGATGGAGATCACGATGCCGAGGCCGCCGAATTGGCCGCTCGTCGACAGGTTCATCTCTTTGTACGCCTCGGGCGACAGGAGCACGCTGTGGGGATCGAGCGTGCGCAGCATGCCGTTGCACGCCGCGTACTCGACCTCGCGCAGGTCGACCTCGGTGCCGCGGAGCCCCTCTTGGATGAACGCGAACACCTCGCGCAGGCGCGCGCTCACGTCCCAGAGGCCGACGACGTTGTCGACGCGGAACTCCTTCTGCTGGGTGTCGACGCGCACCTTCACCGTCGGCGCCTTGTCGTCGTGCGTGACGATGACCTGGGCCACGTCGCGCTGCACGTGGTTGAGCGCCGCGAGCAGCATCTCTTGCGAGCGCACCCGGTTCGGGTCGACGTACTTGTCGCGGACGTTCTTGAGGACCTCGTTCACGACGCGGAGCTGCGTGAGGTCGTAGTTGGCGGGGGTGTGGGAGGTGACCCCCGTGTTCGCGGCGTTCGCCGGGGCGAGCCCGTCCCAGAGCCCGCCGCCGTGGAGGCGCAGGGCGAGGAGGGCGGCCACACCGAAGGCTGCGAACAGCGCGACGAACTTCAGGGCTCGGGCGACGATACGCATTGAATGGAGTATAGACGCGCGAGAAGGCCGTTTGGGGTGGTCGGCGTGAGATTTCCTCACATCGCCCGCGGGCCAGCTCAGCCTTGTTCTGCGGCGTTTCGGCGGTGCCGAGCCGGGCTCAGGCGCTCTTTTGGGCGATGGCGACGTAGAAGCCGCCGAGCCAGGCGGCCTTGGTGTCGCACAGCGCGTGCTCGGCGACGCGCAGCGCGGAGCGCACGACGGGCAGCCGCATGGCGAACGCGGCGGGGGTCACGATGCGGATCCCACGCGCACCGATGAGCTTGGTGCCCGGGGGCAACACGCGCGGCACGATCCAGGGCGCGTCGAAGCGCGTGTAGACTGCACTCTCACGCGTGCGGTCGCTGATCTTGCCCGCGGGCCCGAGGCGCTTGGCGAGCGCGCGGAAGCTGAACGGGTTGTAGAGCTCGGCCAGGATGATGCCGCCGGGCCGCGTGACGCGGGCCATCTCGGACAGGGCGCGGCCGAGGTCGGGCACGTGCGCGAGCACCTTGAACGAGCACGTGACGTCGAACGACGCGTCGTCGAACGGGAGATCGGTCACCGAGCCCTCCCGCACGTCGAGGCCCCGCTGCTTGGCGCGCTCGAGCATGCCGGGCGACAGGTCGATGCCCGCGGCGCGCTTGGCGAACTGCGAGATGCGGTCGAGGATGAGGCCCGTGCCGCAGCCGCACTCGAGCACGTCGAGGCCCTTGCCGTAGCGCTCGCACAGGGAGACCTCGAGGTCGTCGACGAGGGCGTGGTAGCCGTCGGCGCGGTTCGGGCGCCGGTGCGCCTCGTAGCGCTCGCTGAACTCGTCGTAGTAGGCGCGGGTGGCGCTGTGATCGTGCGGGGCAGAGGCCATGGGGGTCCCAGGAAGTAGCACATGTGGGGACGCATGGGAGACGCGGCGGAGATTGGAGGCGCTGCGGGGCGTGGGCTACGGTTCAGCTCATGAAGCGCGTGCTTTGTTTCAGCCTCGCCCTGGGTCTCGCGTCCGTGATCGCCTGCGCCGAGTCGACGGCGCCCGACGGCACCGACAACGGCGGCAGCACCTCGTCGTCGAGCGGCACGAGCAGCGCGCAGCTCCCGCCGCCCTCGGGCTCGAGCGGCACGACGAGCTCGAGCGGCACGACGAGCTCGAGCGGCACCACCAGCAGCGGCGGCAACGACGGCGGCTCGACGACGAGCAGCAGCGGCGGCGACGGCGGCGCCGTGCCCGCGTGCACCTTCTCGACGCAAGAGCTGCTCACCAAGATCCAAGAGATCCAGAACGCGGGACCGTGCGACGCCACGTGCAACCCCGCGACGCACTGCTGCTTCATGCTCGGCGGAGGCTCGAGCGGTCTGCCCATCGAGGCCGGTCTCGGCGGCGGCAGCTGCCTCATGAAGTGACGTGACGCGCCGCGCGCCCGCGCGGACGTCGCTTCAGCGTGGACAGGCCCAGCGCCCGAGCCACGTCGTCTTCGTGTCCCCGTAGACGACCCACACGGCGCCCGTCTTGTCGACCGCGATGTCGACGTCGGTGACGGGCTTGCCCGTCTCGACCACGCCGAGCGACGTGTACGCGCCCGCGGCGTCGACGCGCCCGAGCTCGAGCACGCGCTCCGACTTGGGATCGCGCGTCAGGGGGCGGATGCGCGCGACGTACGCGCTGTCGCTCGGCTCGGTGGTGGCGGCGATGGGCGCGGGGTCGAGGCCGTTGGGGTACATCGACCACACGGCCGGCATGTCCTCGCGCATCGGCTCGGCGAGCGCGACGGCGGCCATACCGAAGGCGAGAGAGTCCTTGGCGTTCGGCAAGAGCACGAGGCTCTTGTCGCCCGCGCGGGCCACGGTGAAGTCGACGCCGCGCTCCGGCGGGCCGCCCACGAAGACCACGACGTCCTCGCCGAGCTTGAGGCGGCCGCCCTCGACCGACAACGTGCGCGCGTGGACCGGCACCATCGCCGTGCGCGCGTCGATGTACACGGCGAGCGCGCGATCGGGGCCGAGCGGCACGAGCCGAAGAGACGTGGCCCCGGCGCCGTCGTCCGAGAGGCGCACCGCCTCACCCTCGTCGAGCGTCGCGAACGCCTGGAGCATGGGCCCCTCGGTCGTCTGGTGTCGTTGGACGTACGCGACGACCGTGTGATCCTTGCCGAGCTGCGCCGCGGCGAGGCGCGCGTTGCCCGCGGCGGTGCTGACCTCGCGCCCGCCGGCGCCCTCGAGGGGCGCGCGCACGACGGTGCTGCCGCGTCCGTGACAATAAGCCACCGAGCCGGCGATCTCGCACGGCGGCCACGACATCGACGGCGCGGCCGTGGGCTTGGTCGGAGCCGCCGGCGGCGAGACGGGCACGCGGCGTACGCGCGGGCGGCCGCTGTCGTTCGTGACGACGAGCAGCGTCGCGCCGTCGACCGCGAGCGTGGCGGGGCCGTGGAACGGCTGCTCCTCGGGCCCCCACACGAGCTTGCACGCGGCGCCGCCGTCTCCCAGCTCGAGGCGCGCGGCAGCGTCCCCCGCGGGCGCGGCGTCCTCCACCACGCCCGCGTCGACGGGCGCTTCTGCGTCGAGCGGCGCGGGCGAAGGCGGCGGCGCGGCGTCGACGGTGACGGGGCCCGACGGCGTGTCCTTGCGACACCCGTCGCAGCCGAGCGCGGGCGCGGCGAGGGCGAAGGCGGTGACGAGGGCGGCGCGACGGACGAGCACGAATCGCTGTTGTATCAGGCCTCGCGCGGCGTTGCTCAGGCGCGCGTGGCCCATGCGAGCGGCGCCGCGGCGGCGCGCGTTGCGGTGCGCGCCGCGAGGACGACGCCCGAGTCTCGCGCGGGCCTCGGCAGCTCGAGGCCGAGATCGCTCATCACCCGGTCGGCGCACTCGAGCGCGCTCGCCGCGGCGAGCTCGGTCCCCACGCCGCGGCCCCCCGCGTTGCACCCGGCCAGGTAGAGCCCGCGCACAGGCGTCGACACCGGCGGTCGCCGCTTGCCCACCTGGTCGGGCGTCTGCCCCGTGGACACGGCCGGACCGAACTCCTTGCCGATCCATCGCTCGATGAAGCCCACGTCGAACGTGTCGACGAAGTCGAGGTGCTCGTCGAGGCCAGGCACCACGCGGCGGATCGCGTGCAGCATGGCCTCTTCCCAGCGGTGGGCCGGGTCCTTGAGCACCACGTCGCTCGTGGGCGCGACGGCGCACACGGTGAGCAGCTGGTGGCCAGGCGGCGCGAGCGACGGGTCGAAGTTGGTGGGCACGGGGCAGTAGAACGGGACGATGGGCGGCACCTCGCCGTTCAGGAGGTGCGTGAACATCACCTTCATGTCGTCGGTCGACACGCTGGCGAGGTCGACGCCCTCCCCCACCCCGCCCACGATGCACCCGGCGTCGACGAGCTTCTTCTTGAGGCCGATCTTGGCCTGCACCGCGATGAACGAGCCGCGCACGTTCTTGGCGCGCTCGACGTACGCGGCCGGGAAGTGCGCCTCGCCGACGAGCTTGGTGACCGTGGTGCGCAGGCTCGACGTCGAGACCACGATCGACGCCGGGATCACCGAGCCGTCCTCGAGCTCGACGCCCGCCACGCGCCCCCCACGCACGACCACGCGGCGCACGCCCACGCCCGTGCGCACCACGGCGCCGCGCGCCTCGGCGAGCCGTACGTACGCGCTGGGGATCGCGATCGAGCCGCCGCGCGGATACGAGAGCGAGTTGTCGCGCGCCATCTTGCGGAAGCAGTAGATGGCCTCGCCCGCGGAGACCTCCCAGTACGGCAAGATGAAGTAGAGGCCGAGCAAGAAGCCGAAGACGCCGATGACGGGCGCGCTCTCGGTGTACGGGAGCACGAACTCCTCGATGGTGCGGTCGTCCCAGCGCGCGACCTCGGCGTCGCTCATCGTGAGCATGTGGGTGAAGAGCCGCGCCGCGCGGGCCATCTCGCGCGGGGAGAGCTCGAGCGCGCGCGCGAGCTCGACGACGAACGCGGGCATACGCGCCAGGCTCGCCGGGATGGGCACGCGCAGCACACCGCCGTGTCGGCGCCGGCCCTCGGGCGGCACGAACCGGAGCTCGGCGATGTCGCGCGTCCGCACGAAGTCGACGGCGCCGGGCTCACCCACGCGACGGAGCACGTCGCCCAGGGGGCCGCGGGCGCCCCGGCAGAACATGTGTGTACCTACATCTATCTTGTAGCCCTGCTTCTCGTAGCCCGAGCACGAGCCGCCGACGCGCCGGTTCTTCTCGACGAGCGTGGTGGGGATGCCCGCGTGCGCGAGCAGCAGCGCCGCCGCGGAGCCGCCGATGCCCGACCCGATCACCACGGCCGACGGCTTGTGCGACGTCGCTTCTCGCCCGCCGGCCACGCGCGCGGCGCCGGAGGTCACGCGGCGAGCAGCTCGCGCAGCGCGCGCGGCGAGTGGACCGCGCGCTCGCACGCCTCGAGCAGCCGCTTGACGTCGACCTCGCCCGTCGGCGTGGTCACGTCCTTGATCGTCTCGATCGCGACCTTGGTGCGCTTGCGGAGCAGCTCGAGGATCATGTCGCGGATGGCCTGCTCGGGGAACGGCGGCAGACCGTGCACCACGTCCTGATAGTGGCAGTACATCTTGTCCATCATCGCGGCGAGGTCGATCTCGAGCGTCTGCATCGGGTTGACGAGCTCGTAGCTCGCGAGCGCGAGGATGATGGTCGTGGCGAGGTTCTTGACGAGGATGGTCGAGCGGCGCTTCTTGAGCTCGGGGTAGACCTCGGGGAAGAAGCGCTGCCCCGCGCCGATGTGGCGTGACTCGTCCTTGCCGATGAGCGCGATGATCTGGCGCGTCGTCGGGTCGACGGCCACGTGGTTGATCTTGTGGAAGATCTGGTTCGCCAGGTGCTCGCCCACGATGTTGATGTTGCCCATCATGAAGGCGACGTCGTTCGGGTCGAGCACGCCGAAGGAGTAGAGCAGGCGCACCATGGGCGACGGCTCGGGCAGCGGGCGCCCGGTGATCTTGGGGATGAGGCGGCGGAGCGCGTCGTAGTGCTTGGCCTCCTCGAGCGCCTGCTCCACGAAGTAGAGCTTGGCCTCTTCGGATTTGACCTGGAGCGAGATGTAGCTCGCGCCCGTCACGGCCGTCTTCTCGCCGGGACAGAGGAACGTGAGCATCGCCGCGATCGCGTCGGCGTACTTCGGATCCTCGCGCACGGGCTCGTCCCACGGCACGGCGGTCGGCACGGCCCAGAAGGACTTCTGGCCGAGCTCGAAGATGTCCCAGCCTTTCTTGTTGGGGCGCTCGCTCGTGTTGTCGAAGACGCCCCCGCCGAAGAGCACGTGGCGCCAGGAGAACGAGGCCGTGTCCTTTCGGACGCCCGTCGGACGCTGCTTCTTCTTCATGCGAGCCCTCCTACGTGAAGGCTAACACCCAGACCGGTCGGGTCGAGTTGCGCCTTGGCACACAGGCCCGGTCGGGTCCGACCTCCCGACTCGCTCGGGCCTCAGCGCACGAAGGCGTCCACCACGACGCAGGCGAAGAACGCGACGGCCGCCCACGCGTTGCAGTCGAAGAACACCTTGTTGATGCGATCGAGCCGCGGACGGCGCACGAGCTTTCCCTGCGCATCCGCGACCTTGGGCCCGCGTACGAGGGCGTGCTCCACGACGAGCAGCGCGATCATCGCACCTGCTCCTACGAAGTAGGCGACGCTCCTCCCGAGCAGCGCGCCGGCGCCGACGAGGAGCGCGGCGGTGGCCGTGTGAGACGCCGCGGCGATGGTGAGCGCGCGCGCCGCGCCGAACCGCGACGGGATCGAGTGCAGGCCTGCGCCGCGATCGAAGCCCTCGTCCTGGAGCGAATAGAGGACGTCGAAGCCGAGCAGCCAGGTGACGACCGCGAACATGAGGGCGACGATGCCGAGCGAAGGCGCCGCGCCCATGGCGATCCACGCGCCGCCGGGGGCGAGCGAGAGGGCGACGCCGAGCCACGCGTGCGCGCCCCAGGTGAAGCGCTTGGCGAGCGAGTAGCCGAGCAGCACGAGCAGCACCGGGACGGCGAGCAGGCCGGGCACGCGGCCGAGCGTGGCGGCGGCGCCGACGAAGAGCGCGCCGCTGACCCCCGTGAGCGCCAGCGCCTCGAGGGGGCGCACGCGTCCGCTCGGCACAGGGCGCGCGCTGGTGCGCGGGTTCCTGGCGTCGACGTCGCGGTCGGCGAAGCGGTTGAACGCCATGGCGCTCGTGCGCGCGGTGACCATGCACGCGAGCATCGCCGCCACGCGGAGCGGCGTGGGCCGCGTGTGCGGCACGGAGAGCGCGAGCACCGCAGCGCTCGCGGCGAAGGGCAGCGCGAAGATGGTGTGTGAGAAGGCGACGAGCTCGCCGTACGTCTTGGCTCTGTCGAGGATGCGGATCATGAGGCCCCACGAATGCGCCGTCGCGGCGCGCCGAGGTTCGAGAGGAGGTACGCGGCGCCGTCGGGCGCGCTCGCCGCGGCGTCGCCCTCCACGGCAAAGACGCCGGGCCTCGCGCCCGGAGCGAACCGGCCGAGGTCGGGCAGGCCGAGCGCGCGCGCCCCACCCCACGTGGCCATCCGCACGAGCTCCCACGCCGGGACCGACGAGAAGCGGTCTCGGAGGGCCTTGGCCTCGGCCAGCACGTCGAGCGACGGCGACGACGCGAGCGAGTCGGTGCCGAGCGCGGGCTCGAGGCCGGCCTCGCGCATGGCGACGAGGGGGGGCAAGCGCACGTCGATGTGCAGGTTCGAGCGCGGGCAGAGCACGACCGGCGCGCCCGCGGCGCGGACGCGTTCGAGCTCGGGGGGCCGGGCATCGGCGAGGTGCACGAGCAGCACGTCGGGAGACAGAGCGCCGAGATCCTGCGCGTGCTCGAAGAGCGGCGCGCAGGGCCACGCGCGGGTCACGCGCGCGCGTTCGCGGAGCCACGGCACGACCGGTCCCTCTCCGCGCTCGATCGCGCTCCGCTCGCTCG
>JAGQJA010000519.1 GCA_020430845.1 Myxococcales bacterium | reverse complement strand
GCGAGGGCACGCTCTCGAACGCGGCCCTCGTCGACGTGCTCCGCGAGATGGACGACACCGTGCGCGGGCTGCACGCGCGCGGCGTCGGCCCTCGTCGACGTGCTCCGCGAGATGGACGACACCGTGCGCGGGCTGCACGCGCGCGGCGTCGTGGTGGGAGACCTCAACGACGGCAACGTCGTCGTCGCCCCGGGATCGGACGGCGCGCTCGCGCCGTGGTTCATCGACGCCGACTCTCTGCAGCTGCCCGGGCACCCGTGCACCGTCGCCCACGAGCGGTTCCTCGACCCGCGCCTCTACGGCACCGACCTCGACAAGACCGCGGCGCTCTCGCGCGAGAGCGACTTCTACGCGCTCGCCGTCCTCGCCTTCAGCGCGCTGCTCTACGTGCACCCGTTCGGCGGCGCCCACCCCACGCTGCGCACCATGCTCCGGCGCGCCGAGGCCCGCCACAGCGTGCTCCGCGCCGACGTGACGGCCCCCCGCGTCGCCGCGCGCCCGGCGGTGCTGCCCGACGACGCCCTCGAGTGGTTTCGCAAGGTGTTCGAGGGTGATCTCCGCGAGCCCCTCCCCGCGGCCCTGCTCTCGGCCCGGTTCACCGCGTGCAGCTGCGGCGTCGAGCACGCCCGCGTCGCGTGCCCCTCGTGCACGGCGAGCGCCCCCGTGCGCGCCCCGTCTGTCGCGCGCGGGACGCTCCGGGTCCGCTCCGTGGTGCGCGCCGAGGGCGGCGCGATCGTCGACGCGTCGTTCGACGGCAGGCTGCGCTACGTCGTCCGACGCGGAGATGGGCACGTGCGGGACGACGGACGCACGATCGACCTCGGCGCGAGCCCCGCGTGGGTCAAGGTCGTCGGCGCGACCACGTGGGTCGCCGAGGGCGCGCGCGTGCGTCAGCTCGGCCCCGGCGCGACGGCGGGCGACGTCCTCGTGGGCGCGGCGCCCGGCGAGCTCGCGGCAGACGCCGGCGCGCGAGGCCTCGTGTACGCCGACGGCGCGTGGCTCGTGCGCGCGTCCGACGGCACGCGCCTCGGACAGGTGCTCGAAGGGCAGACGCACGTGCGTGTCGGCGACGCGGTGGGCCTCGCCTTCTATCGCGCGGGCGAGCTCACGGTGTGGTTCGTCTTCGACCCTTCGTCGGGACCGCTCCGGCAGATCGCCCTGCCCCCGCTCCGGGGCCGCCTCACCGACTTCAGCGTCGTGCTCGGCGGCGCGCTCGCGCTCTTCACGGCCCAGACCGTGAAGGACGGAAAGATCGAGATCACCGCGCACCTGGTCGACGCCCGAGGCAACATCCTCGCGACGGAGAGCGGGCCCCTCGGCTCGAGCCCGCTGCTCTACGGGGTGCACGGCCGCGCCGTCGCGCACGGCGCGGTGATCACCGCCACGCCCGACGGGCTCGCCCTCTGCCGCCCCGACGCCCAGCGACGCTCGTTCGATCTCGCGCGCGTCTTCTCGGACGCCGCCGGCGTGGTGGGCCCCGAGTCACGCCTCCTCGTCGGCGAAGGCGGAAGCCTCTACGCCGTCGACCACGACGAAATTCGCCACGTCACCTTCAACCCCTGAGGAGAGAGAGACCCATGATCCCCCGCCCCACCTTCTACGACCCCGACCGCGCGGCCGACGTGTACATCGAGCGCGCCGACCTCGTCGCGAGCGCCGCGACCGCCGCGCGACGCACGGGCAAGATCCCCGCCGCGGCCAAGGACGCCGTGCGCGTCGCGGCGTTCGGCATCGACTGCCAGATCGGCTTCGCCACCCCGGGGGCGAGCCTCTTCGTCCCAGGCGCGGTCGAGGACACGCAGCGCGCGACAGGCTGGATCTACGACAACCTCGACAAGATCACGCTGCTCGCGTTCTCGCTCGACACGCACCGCGTCTTCCAGATCTTCCACCCCGCGTGGTGGCTCGACGAGCACGGGCGTCACCCCGAGCCGTTCACCACGATCACCGTCAAGGATCTGCGCGACGGCAAGTACAGGCCGGTCGCCCACCCGCAGGAGTGCCTCGAGTACGTGAAGCGGCTCGAGAAAGATGGAAAATACATGCTCACGGTGTGGCCGTACCACACGCTGCTCGGCGGCGTGAGCCACGCGCTGGTGCCGTCGCTGATGGAGGCGGCGATGTACCACGCGATCGTGCGCTCGGCGCAGACGCACTTCGAGACCAAGGGCACGCACGCGATGACCGAGAACTACTCGGTGCTCTCGCCCGAGGTCCGTGAGCTCGGCGGCAAGAGCGTGGGCACGTTCAACGCGGCGTTCTTCAAGATGCTCATGGAGTACGACCGCGTGTACGTCTTCGGGCAGGCCAAGAGCCACTGCGTGCTCTCGACGCTGCGCGACATGCAGGAGCACGTCGCCGCGATCGACCCGGTGATGATGCAGAAGATCTGGGTGCTCGAGGACGCCATGAGCCCGGTGCCGCCGCCGCCCGTCCGCCCGCTGCCGCCCGCGCTCGACTTCCCGCGCATCGCCGACGAGGCGTTCCGAGAGCTGGAGAAGGCCGGCATGCGCATCGTCAAGACCACCGACCCCGTGAACCTCTGAGAGAGAGCGAGACGACACCATGAGCCAGAGCCAGAACCCCGTAGACATCGGCAACCTCTTCGCGGGCGCGCAGGCCGCCGGCATCGTCGGCGCCGCAGGCCAGTCCGTGCTCACGGGCAGCCTCGGTCCCGTCGTCATCGCCGGCGCCGCCGGCAAGGACGCCGAGGACATCACCGCGTCCGACGTGACGCTCGTGACGCTCCTCGTCGACGCCTCTTCGAGCATCCACGGCTACGGCCTCGAGGCGTCGGTGCGAGAGGGGCAGAACCACCTCGTCGAGGCGCTCTCCGCCTGTCGCGAGCGCGACTCGATGCTCCTGTCGCTGTGGACCTTCAACGACGACATCCGCGTCGTGCACTCGTACGTCGGCGTCGACGACGCCGCCAAGCTCGACGCCAAGACGTACGCGGGCGTGGGCGGCACGCGCCTCTACGACGCGTGGCTCGACGCGCTCGCGGCCAACGTCGCGTACGCGCAACGGCTCCGCGACTCGGGCACGCCGTGCAAGAGCGTGGTGGTCGTGGTCACCGACGGCGAGGACTCGTGCTCTCGCCGGCGCTACGCCGAGTGCGCGCGCCTCAGCAAGGAGCTCGTCGCCTCGGAGCTGTTCACCCTCGCCTTCGTCGGCGTCGGCAACGGCGCGGCCTTCACCAAGGTCGCCAAGAACATGGGCGTGCCCGACGGCAACGTGCTCGTCCAGAAGCAGACCACGCCGAGCGCCATCCGCGCGCTCTTCAGGCTCGTCAGCCAGTCGACGATCCGCGCCAGTCAGGCCATGGTCGGCCCCGGGCCGGCCGGCGGGTTCTTCACGCCGTGACGGGCCGACGCGCGCGCTTCCAGATGAGCCCGTCGATGAAGAAGTGGTGCAGGTTGAGCACCGCGGGCACGAGCAACAGCGCCTCGGCCTCGCCCACGCGTCCCGTGAGCGGAGGCAAGAGGCGAAGCCCCTCGAACAGGGCGAGCCCGAGCGCCACCAGGATCGCGAACCAGTACGCGGGCTTGACGGCGCCCGTGGTCCGCGCGCGAAAGCCCGTCACGCCCAGGTACTGCGTGCAGTGGAAGAACGGGATCGCGAACGGCAGCCACACGCCCACGGTGGCGCCGATCCACGGCGTGTCGTGGCCCGGCACGCGGAGGTACGGCAGCACGAACCACGCGAAGTTGGTGAGCACCAGCGCGCGCGCGGGGAAGACGAGGCCCGCGCCGCTCGACGCCCGCGCGAGCTTCTCGGCCACGCCCCAGAGCACGAGCGACGCGAGGCCGAACGCGACGGCGAGCGGATAGAGCTGCGCGGGGAGCTGCCACATGCCCGGCGCGCCGTACGCCACGCCGAACGCGTCGGGCACGCCGAGGCCTCCCTTGGTGTTGAGGAAGAGCATCATCGCCACGGCGCCCGCGACGAAGGCCGCCTGGAGCGCGCGCTTGGTGCGGGGCGCGAGCGGGCGCTCGGCGCGCGCTTGGTACATCGACGCGATGCCGAAGTGTTGAGCCGCGTAGTGGTACGCGGACCACGTGAGGTAGAGGCGCACGATCGGGCCGATGAGCCAAGGCCACGCCACGCCGAGCGCGACGGCGAGCGCGGCGATCGGGCTCGACCAGACGAGCCACCGAAAGCTCCCCGGCGCCTTGTGCCGCTCGCGCGCGATGATCTGGTAGGTCGCGGCGTAGTGGGGATAGTTGCACAGTACAGCCATGTGCATGAACGCCGTGACGAGCGCGCCCGCCGAGACGGGCACGAGGAGCGTGATCGGCACCGCGAGCGCGGCGAAGACGAACGCGCCGACGCCGACGATCCACGCGAGGTCGTGCCCTCGGCTCCAGAGCCATAGGCCGCGGGGCTCCCGCGGCGAGACCGCAGGCCAGACGATGGTGCCGCGCGTCAGGGCCGACACGGCCGTCAATCCCGAGGCGGCTTGTCGCGATCGGCGGCGGTCGCGCTCGGGAGCGTGGGCACGGAGCTCGTGTCGACGAGCCGGGTCGAGCTGTAGCCCGAGCCGGGGGACGACGGCAGCGCGCCGCTCGCGGGCGAGGGCCACGGGTAGAGCCCTCGGCGCGACGACATGGGCTCGGGCGGCTCGCGATCGCCGAACAGCAGATGCTCCGGCTCGAGCTCCGCGCCGTGGGCGGCACGCCGCGCGCGCTCCATGACGGCGCGCAGCTCACGCACGTTGCCGAACCAGGTGTGCGCGAGCAGGCGCGCCTCGACCTCGGGGGTCATCTCGGGCGGAGGACCTTGCCCCGCCGCCTCCGCGAGGAACGCCCTCGCGAGCGGGAGCACGTCGTCCTCTCGGTCGCGCAAGGGTGGGATGGTCACGCTCGCCACGGCGAGCTGCGCGTAGAGCCCGCGGTCGAAGGCCCCCTCCCTCACCATCGCCGAGACGTCGCGCGACGACGACGCGATCACACGCACGTCCGCGCCCGCGTCGGGCTCGCCGTGCGACACGTGGTCGGCGAGCGCGCGCGCGAGACGGGCCTGCAGCTCGAGCGGCAGCTCGGCGACCTCGCGGAGGAACACCAGACCGCCGCGCAGCGCCGGCGTCATGCCTCCGCCGTCGTCGCCGAAGAGCTCGGCCTCGACGATCGCGGGCGGCAGCGCCACGCAGTCGAGCTTGACGAAGAGGCCACCTCGCGACGCGCGCGCCGCCACGGCCTCGACGAAGCGCGTCTTTCCCACGCCGGGCTCGCCCAGCACGAAGAGGTCGGCGCCGCTCGCGGCGAGGGCGTCTACGCGCGCGTAGAGGCTACGCATGTCGGCGCTCTGCACCGTCGGGTCGCCCGCGGGCGCCGTCTCTCGGCTGGGATCGTCCACGACGGCAGATCCTATCAGGTCTCACCCACGGCGCAGGCCCGAGCTCCGCACCATGCGCTCGAGGTCGGCGAACCGCTGCGCGAGGGCGCGCACGAGGGCGCCGGTCCACCCCGAGACGCCGAGGCCCTCGTCGAAGTGCGCCTTGTCGAGCACCAGGACCGTCACGTCGTCGACCGCGACGACGCTCGCCGAGCGTGGCTCGAAGAGGATGAGCGCCATCTCGCCGAACGCGTCACCCGGCTCCATCACGTTGAGGGTCTCTTCTTTCCCGTCGACGACACGGAACGCGCGGCACCGGCCGGCGACGATCATGTACGCGCAGTCGCCCTTGTCGCCCTCCTTGACGATGAGCTCGCCCGCCGCGAACGACTTGCGCGGCAGGTGCAGACCCCCGTGGAGGAACGCGCGCATCGCGTCGCGCAGCTCGCCCACCGTCTGGAAGCGCTGGGCCGGATCGGGGTGCGTGGCGCGCTCGGCCACGGCGCGGATGCGCCGCGAGACGCCGTAGCGCTCGCACGCCTCGTCGATCGACGTCACGCGGCCCGTCTTGGCGCGCTCGATGATCTCGTTCGGATCGCTCACGCGGCCGTACGGGCAGTGGCCGGCGAGCACCTCGAAGAGCAGCGCACCGAGCCCGAAGACGTCGCAGCGCTCGTCGACGTCGGCCGGGTTGCCGCGGGCCTGCTCGGGCGCCATGTACTCGGGCGTGCCGACGGCGCCTGGCGCGTTCATCAGGGCGCGCGCGCCCGACGCGGGCGCCGACTTGATGAGCTTCGCGAGCCCCCAGTCCATCAGGTACACCTGCCCGAAGTCGCCGACCATGATGTTGGCGGGCTTGAGGTCCCGGTGCACCACGCCGCGGTGGTGCGCGTACGCGACGGCGTCGCACACCTTGAGCAGGATCTCGATGCCGCCCTCGATACGCTCGATCGTGCCGGGCTTGCGGCGCCAGAGCCAGCGGTCGAACGCCTCTCCTTGCACGAGCTTCATCGTGAAGTACGGCGCGCCGTTGGGCGCGATGGCGAGCTCGTGCACCGGGACGATGTTCGGGTGCTCGAGCTGCCCCGTCATCTGCGCCTCGGCGATGAACGCGTCGCGATAGAACGCGTCGCTCGCGTACTCGGTCAGCAGCCGCTTGAGCGCCACCTCACGCAAGAGGTTGCGATCGACCGCCGGGTGCACGTGGCCCATACCGCCGCGTCCGAGCGCCGGGCCGACGATGAGGTGCGGCGGCGTGGGGATGCCCTCCTTGGCGATCGCCTCGGGCGACAGGCGCGGCGCGCCCTGGACGGGGATGGACTCGACGACGCGGACAGGCTCGGCCGCGGCGTCGCCTTCGAGGAATGGATTCGTCACGGCCGAAGGGTCGCGCGACGCGGGCGGTCAGCGCAAGGGCCGAGGCGCACACGCGCGGCGGCCTCGGTCGCGTCGCCGACGCGGCCGTCGGCGAGATGTTGTCGGGGCGAGAGGATTTGAACCTCCGACCCCCTGGTCCCGAACCAGGTGCGCTACCAGGCTGCGCTACGCCCCGAACCTCTCCTCCGCCGCGTCGCCGCGGTGAATCGAGAGGCACGCCTTTTCGGGCTTTTGGGTCGCGTCGTCAACGTGAATCGACCGCTCGGAGGTGGCTCGCGCAGGGCTCACCCGTTCCGACCACCCGGCCCCACGTGGGATCCGATACTTCCATCGCCCTCGTTCCGCTCGCGGCGGAATCATCCAATATACCGAAACTCCTACCTATTTTCGTGATCCACCGTTTACTCTGACTGAAATCGTGTCAAGCTACACTGTAACTTCGGGGCGGCGCCGACCGGTGGAATCCACGCTTGTCGGAATCAGGTCGCCCCTATGACGCTTGTGACTTTCACCGACGGCGGAATTCCTGCCGTCGGGGAGCGAGAGGGCCGCGGGACAGTGGAGGAGACCCCGCGCGCCTGCCCATGAGCCGTCCGGTCGGGAGCCCGGACCCAGTGGAGCCCTCGATGATGCAGCCCCAACCCGTAACGCCGTCCCCCTCGAGCCGGAGCGACAGGAACATGCAGCCGCAGCTTCCCTCTGTGAAGATTCTCATCGTCGACGACGACCGCGCCATCTGCGACTACATGCAGACGCTGCTCGAGCGCGACGGATACCAGGTCAAGACGCTGAGCGACGCCACGACGATCGAGGACGAGGTCAAGAACGGCGGCTATCACCTCATCGTGCTCGACCTGATGATGCCGAAGATGGACGGCATCGAGGCGCTGAAGAAGGTGCGCAAGATCGACAGCGACGTCGCCGTCGTGATCTTCACCGGCTACCCCAACCTCGAGACCGCCGTGGCCTCGATGAAGCTCGACGCCGTCGACTACATCAAGAAGCCGTTCAACGTGGACGAGTTCCGCGAGGTGCTCGACCGCGTGATGCGCAAGAAGGGCCTCGCGCGCACGCCCGAGGAGCAGCTGCACCGGGTCATCGGCGACACGATCCGCCAGCTCCGCAAGGAGAAGGACCTGACGCTCAAGCAGATGTCGCGACGCACCAACCTCTCCGTGTCGCTGCTCAGCCAGATCGAGCGCGCCGAGTCGAGCGCGTCGATCTCGTCGCTCTACAAGATCGCGACGGCGCTCGACGCGCGCATCCAAGATCTGTTCGGCGAGTACTGACGAGAGGCGTGAGCCTCAACCGCGTCTCGATTCGGGGGGTGCGCCGGGGGGGCGGGCCTGCGGCGTGGTAACGTCCCGCCCGAAATGCGCTCGCTCGACCTCCGCCTGCTCCGCCCGACCTCGGTCGCCCTCGCCACGCTCGTCCTCGGCGCCGCCGCGCTCGTCAGCCATGGCGCGCGCGCCGCGTGGCCGCCCGCCCCCGGCGCGGACATGCGCGACAAGGCCAACTGGCCCAACGACTTCAACGCGCGCTGGAACTACATCTCGTATTTCCCGGAGCGCAAGACGCAGAGCCCGCTGCTCGACGCCGACATCAAGCTCGGCGCCGCGGGGATGAGCATCGATCGCGCGTGGACCGAGACCATCGGCTCCGACGAGGTGCGCATCGCGGTCATCGACTCGGGCGTGCACTGGGAGAACGCCGACCTCGTCAACAAGGCGTGGCTCAACGCCGGCGAGCTCGGCGGCACCAAGAAGCCGCAGGACGCGCAGGGGCAGCCGTGCGGCGGCGCGGGCGCGCTCGCGGGCTACGACTGCAACGGCGACGGCATGTTCACGGTCGCCGACTACCGCGACGACCCGCGCTTCGCCGGGGCGGTGCCCGGAGAGAAGTGCTTCGCCGACGGTGAGCGCACCAAGCTCTCGGACAAGGATCGCATCAAGGGCGACCTCAACCGCAACTGCATCCTCGACCCGGGCGATCTCATCCTGATGTTCTCCGACGGCGTCGACGACGACGCCAACGGCTACACCGACGACATCTCGGGCTGGGACTTCTTCAAGAACGACAACGACCCGTACGACGACACGCGCTACGGGCACGGTACGGGCGAGGCGCGCGACAGCACCGCCGAGGCCAACAACGGCTCGGGCGATCCGGGCGTGTGCCCCGGGTGCCGGTTCATCCCGCTGCGCGTCGGCGACAGCTTCATCACCGACTCCAACGTGTTCGGAAAGGCCGTCGTCTACGCGGCCGACAACGGCGCCAAGGTCGTGCAAGAGGCGCTCGGGACGATCAACCAGACGACGTTCTCGCGCGCGGCGATCGACTACGCGTACGGCAAGGGCCTCATCGTGGTCGCGAGCATGGCCGACGAGAACTCGCGGCACCACAACATGCCCGGCACGGCCAACCACGTCCTGACCGTGCACTCGATCCGCTACGACGAGCAGAAGCCGGAGACCTCGTCGACGTTCCTCGCGTTCGACACGTGCTCCAACTACGGCGGGCACCTGTCGCTGAGCGTGAGCGGCACGAGCTGCTCGAGCGAGGCCACGGGCCGCGGGTCGGGCATCGCCGGGCTGCTCTACTCGATGGCGGCGAAAGAGAAGCTCCAGCTCACGGCCGAAGAGGCGATCCAGATCTTCAAGATGTACGCCGACGACGTCGACGTGGCCGAGTCGCGCGGCGAGCGGCCTGTGTACTACTTCTCGAAGGCGGGCTTCGATCAGCGCTTCGGCTACGGCCGCGCCAACGCGTTCCGCATGGTCGAGGCCGTCAAGGCGCGCCTCATCCCGCCGGAGGTCGACATCGTGTCGCCCGAGTGGTTCTCGGTGCTCTACGCCGACCGCACGAGCGGCCCCGTGCCCATCATGGGTCGCGTCGCCGCCGCCCGCGCGCCGAGCTACGACTTCAAGGTCGAGTGGGCGCCCGGCGTGCAGCCCGAGGAGGGGGACTACAAGCCGCTCGCGCCGCCGCTCGTCAACGTGCCCGGGGCCACCGTCAGCGGAGGGGCCGCCACGCCGCTCGCGCAGATCGACCCGCGTCAGATCGACACGAGCCACCCGCGCGATCCCGACTCGCCGCTCGGCGAGAACGATCGCAGCATCTCGGTGCGCGTGCAGGCGGTGGCGCACTACCCGAACGGCGACGTGCGCGGAGAGGCGCGCCGCGTCGTCGCGATCGTCAACGACAAGAACGGCGGAGACCCCGACCTGCTGCCGGGCTTCCCCATCTCGCTCGGCTCGTCGGCCGAGGGCAGCCCCAAGCTCGCCGACATCGACGGCGACGGCGTGCGCGACATCATCCAGCCCACGACCGACGGCAAGCTGCACGTGCTCACGCTCAAGAGCGGGCGCCCCGAAGAAGTGGCGGGCTTTCCGTACCTGACGCGCATCGACGACGGCCTCAACAAGGACCTCGGCGCGACCGAGCCGACCGTGCCGAGCTACCTCGCCGGTGCGGCGTACAAGGCGGGCGCGGCGGGCGGCATCGATCCCACCACCGTGCGCGAGAGCCTCATGAACTCGCCGGCCATCGGCGATCTCGACGGCGACGGCAAGCCGGAGATCGTGGTCGCGACGTGGCCCGGCACGATCTACGTCGTCAACTCCAAGGGGCAGGATCTCCCCGGGTGGCCCAAGCGCTTGCCTCTCGTGCCGTCGTGCTCGCTCGACCCGTCCAAGCCCTCGCCTCCCGGGTGCATGGACTACACGCACGGCTTCGCGCGGGGCGTGTACGGGGCGCCGGTGCTCGCCGACATGGACAAGGACGGCAAGCCCGAGATCATCATCGGCGCGTTCGACGGCAACATCTACGTGTACAAGCTCGACGGCACGGTGCTCGACGGCTTCCCCGTCGCGCTCGCGTCGAAGGCGTCGGACACGCCCCGCCGCATCATGTCGACGCCGACCGTCGTCGACCTCAACGGCGACGGCATCCCCGAGATCGTGAGCGGCTCGAACCAGCAGATCGGCGGCGGCGGCAACGCCGGCCCGGTGTTCGTGGTCGACGGCCGCGGCAACAAGGCGCCGGGCGGTCCGTACCTGCCCAACTGGCCCATCACGATGACGAGCCTGAGCCTCTTCCCCGTCGTCGCCGAGGGCATCACGAGCTCGCAGGCGGCGGCCGACTTCGACGGTGACGGCCGGCCCGACATCCTGGTGCAAGGCAACGGCGCGCCGCCGCTGGTGCTCAAGGCCGACCCCGGCGCGCAGCCCGG
>JAGQJA010000518.1:10560-12958 GCA_020430845.1 Myxococcales bacterium | reverse complement strand
CGACCGCAGACGCTGGCGCGGGCCAGCCCGGCCTGCTCACGTGCCGGCCGCTTCGTCTGACCGACGAAGAGCTGCGGCGGTTCATGGAAGCGCGCACCGAGCCCCGCTGGTGGGGCGACGGCGGCAGCGGCGTGGGCCTCTACTGGGGCGTGCTCGGTCGCCAGCAGCCGAACGGGACGCTGTTCGGCGTGTTCGGCGCGTACCGAGAGGTCGACGGCGGGTGCTTCATCGGCATCGGGGGCAGCTTCACCTTCTGACGTGCGCGGTCAGCTGAGCACGCCGTCGACGGGCGCGAGCGGCGCGGGGGCCTCGTCTCCGAGCCGCTTGCGCGCATAGATCTCGATGGCCCGGGCGATCGTGGCGATCGGCAGCGTGCCCTGGCTCGCCCGGAAGGGATCGTCGAGCTCCTCGCCGATCGCGTCGAGGCTGAACAGGGCGTACGAGACGAAGAACACGACGACCGGGGTCAGCGAGCGCACGGTGTCGGCGACGCCGAAGGGGAGCAAGAAGCAATAGAACGCTACCGCCCGGTGGATGAAGATGAGGTAGCTCACCGGCGTCGGCGTGGCCTTGATGCGCTCGCAGCCCCCGAGCACGTCGGTGAGCGTGACGACCGAGGCCTCGAGCACGTGCGCGTGCCGAGAGCGTAGCCACCTGCGCTCGCGCGCCTCGCGGAGCTCTGCGCCGAGCCGGTGCAGCAGGGCCGCCGGCGGGCTGGGCTCGTCGGCCAGCGACGCGATCTCGTCGGCGTCGAGCAGCGGCGCGAGCTCCGAGCGATCGGTCTCACCACGCAGGTGCATGCGCAGGGCGTACGCAAAGGCGATGACGCGCAGCGCCGCGCGTCGACGGAGCGCCTCGGCCTCCGCGCGCTCCTCGGGCACGCGCGCCACGACGAACGCGTCGAGCTGGCGAAGCAGCGACCGGCTCGCGTTCACGAGCGCGCCCCAGAGCTTGCGCCCCTCCCAGAAGCGCTCGTACGACGACGAGTTGCGAAAGCCGAGGATGATGCCGAGCGGCAAGGCCGTGATGAGGAACGGCGCCATCGTCAGCGAGTGATGGAAGGCCGGATAACGCTGCAGGTACGTGAAGACGGCGGCCGTCGTCGTCGTCGCGAGGATGCGCGGCCAGATGAGCGGCAGCGAGCTGCCGTGCACCCGGAGCACCATCGAGAGCCAGCCGCCGCGGTCGTAGACGATCATCGGACCGCGCTCGAACGCGACGTGGCGCAGCTACGGCGTCGACGGCGGGCGAGCCCCTTCATCCCGCCGAGCATACCCAAATTCGGTCGCGCGTCGCGGGCGCGGGGCGGCTCGGGCGCGAGCCAGCTCCGTCGGAGCGCTTGGTCTCGGCGTCAGGGCAGCGGGTGCTTGACGAAGAAGTCCCACATCATGTCCGTGGCCTTGATGGTCGGCGTGGTGTAGCCGAGCGCCGGGACGGGGAAGCCTCCGGGCCAGGTGTGGCCGCCGCCCGTCACCGTGCACAACGAGACCTCGGCGCCGTCCTTGCAGCCGTCGTGCGTGACGCAGCGCACGTCGTTCTTCTGGAAGGTCTCGCGCGTGGCGTCGGCGCAGCCGCTGCGCTTGGCCCACGCGCCGACGGTGTCGGCCACGGACGGGAAGCTCTGCGCGGGGTTGCCCAGGTAGGGCACGAGGCCGTCGAGCGTGCCGTGGAACTGCAGGACGCTCATGGGCCGGGCGGGCGTGCACGACGCCACGCCGACGACGCCGGCGACGGGCGCGACCGCGGCGATGCGGTTCGACAGCTCGCACGCGAGCCGATGGGACAAGAACCCGCCGTTGGACATGCCCGTCGCGAACACCCGCCGCTTGTCGACGCAGAGCTGCTTCTCCGCCTCGTCGAGCAGCTTGCCCACGAACGCCACGTCGTCGACCGATCCGCTCGCCGCGTCGCCGCAGCACGCGCCGGCGTTCCAGCTCTGCGGTGTGCCCACGCCCTCGGCGTGGATCGCGATGAAGCCGGCCGCGTCGGCCTTGGCGGGCATGCCCGAGAGCACGCGCTGCTGCGAGGCGTTCGAGTTGAAGCCGTGGAAGTCGAGCACGACGGGCGTGCCGCGCGACGGGTCGTAGCTCGGGGGCACGTGAACGTGCACGACGCGCTCGCGACCGCCGACGTCGAGCTTCCAGTCGAGGTCTCCGCTCTGCGGGGCCTTGCCGGCGCACGGCTCGGGAGCGGGGCCGGGGAGGGCAGGCGGGGGCGCAGCGGCGTCGGCGGTCGTGGCCGGATCGGCCGGAGGCGGCGCGTCGGCAGCGGGGACGGGCTGCGCTGCGCCGGCCGGCGCGGGATCGTCGCTTCCGCAGGCCACGAGGAGGGCACACACCGCCAAGCACGTCGTCATCGCCTTCATGATCGAGCTCCTCTCCCTCGTGCCGCGGCACGA
>JAGQJA010000518.1:0-10511 GCA_020430845.1 Myxococcales bacterium | reverse complement strand
GCCAGCGTCGCGTCGACGAGCGGCCCGAGCACCTGGACCAGCGGCTTGGCGCGCGGGGCCGACGTGCAGTGCAGGGCCGCGCCCAGGTAGCACGCCATGAGCAGCCCCGCGATCGTCTCGGCGTCGGGGCCGTCGAGCAGGCCGCTCGCGAGCGCTGCGCGCGCGTCGTCGACCATCCGCGACTGGAGCTTTGCGAACACCTCGTCGGTCGCGCCGCCGATCTCGCGGCTCTCGAGGATGGCGATGAGCACCGCGCGGCTGACCTCGATGTTCGACGCCGCCTCGGCGCCCAGCGTCATCGTGGCGGCGCGGAGGCCGTCGACGGGTGTGCCCGCCGAGATCGCGGCGTCGCGCGCGGCCGCAGCGGCGGCGATCTGGTGGTGCACCAGCGCGAGCACGATCGCCTCTTTCGTCTTGAAGTGGACGAAGAACGTGCCCTTGGCGACGCCGGCGCGCGCGGCGATGCGCTCGACCGTGGCGCCGCGCCAGCCGTGCTCGGCGGCGAGCTCGACGGCCGCCGTCACGAGGCGCCGGCGGGTCTCGCGCGTGCGATCGTCGCGGAGCCGCGCACGAGGCGTTTCTGCGGGCGGGGCGGCGGCGATGGCGCGGGCGGCTCTCACGACGGCGCGGACTGTACGCCGATGACCGCCGGTCAGTCAATGACCGCCGGTACATTCGGCGACGCCTCGACGGCGCGGCGCACGTGGGGAAGGGCGCTCCACGAGCCCACGTAGATCTCCATGTGGGAGGTCGCGTGAGGTTCAACGGCGCGCGGGGCCGCGCTGTGCTCGTCTTGCTCGGCGCGGCGTCGGCGTTCGCGTGCAGCTATCCGGGGCTCGACGAGGTCGAGGGTCCGGCGGTGAAGGCGCCTGGGCGCGACGAGATGCCCGCGACAGACGAGCGCGAGACGAAGAGCGGGACCCTGCCGAGCACCGGCGGAGGCGACGATCGCGACAGCGGCGCCGCTTCACCTTCGGCGCCCGGCGATCGCGGCGACGCCGGCACGACGCCGGCGCCCGACGCGAGCCCGCCGCCACCGCCTCCGAAGACGGGAGCCTGGATCGCGGTCGACGGTCAGGACTGCGTGGCGTTCTGCGAGAACCGCGGCGAGACCAACGTGCCGTCGCCCGAGGGCGCGGCGTGCACGTCAGGGGAGAACATCCCGCAGAGCGCGCTCACCGCCGGCATCACGTACAACAAGTGTTATCCGAGCTGCAACGCGCACCTCGCGGGCCCGAGCCCCAAGAGCGTCGGGAGCCGCTGCTACGCCGACGGCCAGAAGCGCGACAACGACTCGTCGGACACGACGCGCGGATGCTTCTGCCTCTGATTGGGCAACGGCGCCGCGTGCGGTAGCCTGAGCGGATGCGTCGAACGACCGTCCTGCCGTCGATCCTCGTCACCGCCGTGCTCGGTGCCGCCGCGGCCTGCACCGGCAACGATCCCACCCCCGTCCTCGGAGCCACCGACGGAGGCACGTCCGAGGAGGGTGGCGGGCCCGGCAGCGACGCGACCGCGCCCGACGCCGGCGCCGACGCGGCCGTCCTCGAGGGCAGCCTCTCGCTCGAGACGCCCATCCCCGTCGTGGCCGTCGGCAAGTCCATCGAGGTCACGGTCACGCTCGACCGCAAGGGCGTCGTCGCGGGAGACGTGTCCATCACGGTGGCCGGGCTCCCGTCCGGCGTGACGGCGAGCGTGCCACCGATCCCCGCGGCGTCCACGACGACGAAGCTGTCGATCTCCGCGGACGCGGCCGCCACGGTCGGTGACGTCAAGATCACGCTGAGCGCCCGCAAGGTCACGACGCTCGAATCGCAGCTCGTCGTCGCCGGGCTGCCGGGCACGGCGGACATCTCGTTCGACTCCGACGGGATCGTGCTCGAGACCGGCGCGCCCCAGTCGTCGGCGCGCGGGCTCGCGCTCCAAGACGACGGAAAGCTCGTCGTCGTGGGCACGAACGGCTCGGGTTGGCTCGTTCGCCGCTACGACGCGATGGGCGCCGCGGACGCCGCGTTCAACACGGCCGCAGCCGCCGTGATCCCGAGCTCGGGCATGGCGCGCGCCGTCGCGGTCGACCCGACGACGAAGAAGATCACCGTCGTCGGTGGCTCGGCGTCGAACGCAACCTTCCTCACGATCGTGCGCCTCAACGCGACGGGCAGCGCCGATCAGGGCTTCGGCAGCGGCGGAACGATGCGCATGAACAGCGTCGACCACTCCGGCGGCTCCGACGGCTATGCCGTCGCGCTCGTGGGCGCCGACACGGTCGTCGCGGGTCGTCGGCTCGGGCCCGACCGCGCCATGCTCGAGAAGTTCGGCCCCACCGGTGCTCGGGCCGCGGGCTTCGTCTTCTACGAGGGCGCCGCGATGACCAACTTCAGCGCCCTCGGCGTCACGTCCGCGGGGGCCCTCGTCGCGGCCGGCACCGATGCGCAGGCCGCCCCGCCGCGGCACTTCGCGGCGCGCTTCGTCTCGAACGGCTCCCCCGACGTGACCTTCAACGGGGGAGCGGCCCGCACGTTCGCGGTGGGCTGCCGGGCGAGCGGCGGGGCGATGCTCGCGGACGGAGACATGCTCATCGTCGGCAGCAGCGTGACGGCCCCGCAGTTCTGCGAGACGCGCTTTGCGGCGAGCGGCGACGGGCAGCTCGTCTTCGCGCGCAACGCGCCCGGCGGCGGCAGCCAGGACGACTTCACGGCCGCGGCCGCCTCCGACAACGCGAGCTCCGTCGCGGTCGGCCACGGCGGGGGCAGCCAAGATCGTTTCGCCCGGATCCTGGAGCGCCGGAAGGACGGCGCGGTGAGCGTCGGCTTCGGCAGCATCGACTTCGAGGACCCTGCCGTCCCCGACACGTTCCGCGACCAGTTCTTCGCCGTCGTCTCGACCCGCGACGGGCGCTTCGTGATCGGCGGCGAGCGCTCGCTCGGGACCAAGGGCCTGCTCTTGCGCCGCGTCTGGCGCTGACGCGAAGGCGTCCCCTCGAAAGCTCCACGGCGTCCGCATCGCCGACCGCCGCCTGCCTCACGTTGCGCGCCCGTTCGATGGACGACGGATCCACCACGCGCCTCGCGCCGAGGGCCCCTTGGGCGCCATCGCGCGCCGCGAGCATGCGGGTCATCGCTCGGGATAGCGCAAATCTCGCGCGTTTGTCGCGCGGCGCTCAGGTGGGTCCGAGGGTGATTGTGTAGGTATTTCAAACGGGTACGCGTGATGCACCGCTTCTCACCCGATGCCCTCGCTCGCGCGCATCGTCCCGCCCGGTCCTGGGTCATGGGGAATCGCTCGGTCGCTCTCGATCGCGTGCGCGATCGTGTGCGCCGCGGCGTGCTCGGCCCCCGGCCTCGGAGAGCTCGACGAGCCCGGCGTCCAGCCGCCGCCGCGCGAAGAGACGACCGGCGCGAAGCTCCCGCCGCCGAGCACGGGCGAGACGAACGACAGCGACGGCAACGGCAACAACGGCAACGGCGCGGGCACGGGCGGCGGTGACGGCGGCGCGAGCAACGCGGGCGACTCGGGCGCGAGCACTGCGCCCGACGCGGGGACGCCGCCGAGCATGGGCGCGTGGATCGCCGTCAACGGCGAGGAGTGCGTCTCGTTCTGCGCGAGCCGGGGGTTGACGAACGTGGCGTCCGTCGAGGGCGCCCGGTGCACGTCGGGCGAGAACATCCCGGCGAGCGCGCTCGCGGCCGGCATCACGTACAACAAGTGTTATCCCAACTGCAACGCACACCTCGCGGGCCCGAACCCGAAGAGCGACGGCAGCAAGTGTTACGCCGACGGCCAGAAGAAGGACGGCGACTCGTCCGACACGACGCGCGGCTGCTTCTGCAAGTAGCGCGCTGCCGCCCGAGGCGTCACGAGGCGGCGCGGCGCGGCGACGAGCTCGTCGCGCTCAGGCGGCGTTGCGCGCCACGATGACCCACGCGCTCGACGGCCCCCACACCTCGCCGTTGGGGCGCTGGTGCTTGGAGAGCAACTCCGTGAGGTCTGCACGGATCTGCGGGAGCTTGTCTTTCCCCAGCTCGCCCGCCTCGCGGATGATCTCACCCGACGGTCCCACGAGCACCTGGTAGTCCACGGCCTCCTCGACGCTGCGGCCGAGCCAGATGTCCTCGTCGTAGCGCTTGAAGTGGTCGATCTGCGCAAAGCCCGCCGCGGCCAGCATGCCGCGCGTGGTCTCCTCGGCGGCCATGGAGAACGGGCCGGGGCCACACGTCATGGCGCTCTCGCCGGGCGGGGGCAGGTACTCGAGCGCGACGTCGCGCGCCATGTTCCACGCGGGGTTCTCGGAGCGGGCGCGCCACACGATGAGACAGAGCCTGCCGCCGGGCTTGAGGGCGCTCCTGGCGTTGCGCAACGCGCGCACGGCGCTCTCGAAGAACATCACGCCGAAACGAGAGTAGGCGAGGTCGAAGTGGCCCTTGGGCAGCTCGCACTCCTGCGCGTCGGCGAGCAGATAGCGCACGTGCTCGGCGCCGGCCGCGTCGCGCTCCTTCTCGGCGATCTCGAGGAACTCGCGGGTGCAGTCGACGCCGAGCACCTCGCCGGTCGGCCCGACCCGCGCGCCGATCTCGAGGCAGCTCTCGCCGAAGCCGCAGCCGATGTCGAGCACGCGCGCCCCCGTCTCGACGGGCACGATGTCCCGGGCGGCGTCGCTGTACGTCTGACCGTTGCCGGAGAGCAGGTGGCGAAAGCGCACCCACTTGGGCGTGAGGATCTCGTTCCAGCAGCGAATGAACTCGTTGTTGTCCACGTGGCCTCCCCAGCGCCCGAGACGTGCGCGCGATCAAAGAGCGCTACACGCCGACGCCGACGATCGCAACCCTCGCGCGGCGCCGCGCCCGATCCCGCGGTAGGCTCGCCGCATGAGCCCCGCCGCCCTCCCGCTCGCCGCCGTCGTCGCTGCGCTCACGTGCGCATGCGCCGCGACGCCGCCGCCGTCGCCCACGCCCCCCGCCGCTGCGACGCGCCCCTCGGCCCAGACCGTGCTCGACGCGACGGCGATCGGAACGCTCGTCGGCGCGCCGGCGACGCAGCAAGGGCCGGGCGCCAAGGTGGCCGTCGCGCGCACCGACGTCGCCGTCGAGGTCGACGGCTGGGCGATGCCGCCGTTCATGGGGCTGACGTCGTGGGTGACGTTCACCCCGGGAGAGAAGCCCGGGGTCGAGGCCATGCTCATGGGCGATCTCGTGCTCTTCGAGGACGAGGTGAGCCCCGTGATGAGCGCGCTGCTCGACGGCGGCGCCGAGGTCACCGCGCTGCACAACCACTTCTTCTACGACAAGCCCAAGGTGTTCTTCATGCACGTGGGCGGGGAGGGGACCGTGGACGCCCTCGCGAAGGCGACGCGCAGCGCGCTCGCGGCGCAGAAGGCGGTGCGCGCCAAGGCCGCGCGACCGGCGGAGGGGTTCGGCGGCGCGCCGCTGCCTGCGGCGAGCACCATCGACGCGGGCGCGCTCGACGCCGCGCTCGGGGTCAAGGGCACGGCCAAGGACGGCATGTACAAGGCCGTGATGGGCCGTCGCGCGACCGCATCGTGCGGCTGCGCGGTCGGACCGTCGCAAGGTGTGAGCACGTGGGCCGCCTTCGCCGGCGGCGCCGACAACGCGCTGGTCGACGGCGACTTCGCCGTGACCGAGGCCGAGCTGCAGCGCGTGCTCAAGTCGCTCCGCGCGAGCGGCGTGCACGTCGTCGCGATCCATCACCACATGACGGGGGAGTCGCCGCGCATCCTCTTCTTGCACTACTGGGGACGCGGGCGCGCGGCCGACCTCGCCGCCGCGGTGAAGCGCGCGCTCGACCTGACGGCGTGGGACAAGGGCTGACGTCGGCCCCGACGGACCTTCACGCGCCCGCTACCCGCCGTAGTACGTCTTCACATGGGCACCGGCCTTCGGAACTTCGTCCGCCACGACCTTCAGGAGAATGCGGCCGCACAGATTCAGCGTCTCGTGAGCGAGCGTGCCGTACTCAGCTCCGGCCACAGGCTCGAGCCCGTGAAACAGCTTGCTGCGTTGGTCGTACAGAGTATCCCACCGACCGAACAGCTCGGGGATGCCGTGCTTCGCCAGGACTCGCTTGACGCCTTGCCGCAGGCTCAGCTTGGTCAGCTTGCTGATGGACTCGACGACCTCATTCCGCTCTCTCTCGCTCTCCAGCGCGAGCGTCTTTGCGTGTTCGCGCAGAGCCTTCAGCGCCCGCTTCTGCTCGTCGCTCCACACCTGATCCCATTGACCCAGCATCTCGACGGCCGAAACCGAGAACACGATTTGCGCGACTGGCTCGCTCGTCATGAGCGCAGCGTTCAGCAGCATGACGACATTCGCGGCTTGTGGAGTGAGGTTGACTGCTGACGCGACGTATTCCCCTAGATCCGACAGAAACGGGTCGGGGGCAGCGTGCACCGTTCCGCGAGCAGAGATTCCGAAAATCCGGACCGTCGGACCGTCTTCGAATGCATGGGCACCGTGGACGTTGTCGAGGACGTGTAAGCCCGTCTTCTTGCGCATCTCGTTCCTGAATGCGTCGGACAGTGCTGCGGTAGCACGGTCGATGCCGACGTCGACACCGAGCCGCGTGGCAACCGATGAGAGCGCAACCGCGAGCTTGAGCCGCCGAGCGAAGCCGATCGCGTCTTCTTCGCTCGTGAACCCGCGAGCGTTCAAGTTCAACCATTCGCTGTCTCGAATCAGAAGGCCAATGGCATCGGGCTCCAGACTCTTGTCCGGCTGAGGGCCACTGAGCTCGACCTCTCGACCGTCGACAAAGAACACATGCTTCTCTGACTCGATTCTGAGCTTCTTCCGTACGCGGAAGCGGACGCGCGCGCGGTAGGTCGTGCTCATACGCGGAGCCTCTGCCGAGACACAGCGACCCTACGCCGCGACGGGCTCGGCGCGCCAGCCGCCGCGCGCTGCCTCGAGACGCAGCCGAGCGGGCGCAGGCTCGTCCTCGAGCTCGGCGAGCGTGTCGAGTGCGTACTCGCTGACGGGCACGCGCGTCACGACCATGAGGCGCAGTAGTCGGTCGGCGACGGCGCCCATCGGGTCGCGATCGTTCTCCCAACGCGAGACGCTCTCGGGCGTGACGCCCATGTGTCTGGCGAAGCCCGCGCCGGACCACCCGAGGTACTTCCGGAGGAAACGGATCTCGGGGGCTGTAAGGCGCGGGCGCTTCGCGACGACGCCGAGCGCGATGGCCCGGTGCAGCTGCTCGATCTTGGGGAGGACCACTTCGTGCTCCCCGCACGCCTTGCACCGACGGACCTCGACGCCCACGAGCGTCACGTGGGGGAGGCCACACGCCGCGTAGTTGTAGTTCTCGCGAGCAGAGATCATCGGCCCGCCGCAGGCATCGCACTTCATGACGTGAACCTCCAAGCTGTGACGATGCGGAGGTCGGTCTCCGATCGGAACGCGACGATGACCGCCATCCGGGTGGTCCGGACGCGATAGCGCCACGAGCCGTTCTCGAATTCGCCAGGGTCGACGACTCCACCGCGCAGCATATTCGTTGCATCCACCGTGGAGAGATCGTCCTTCGCGAGCTCCTCGAGAGCGTGGTTCGAGAACGATACGGAACCGCTCTCGAGGATCTCCCGGATGAGCCGCTTCGCCTCGGGCGGAGAGAGCGGCTCGACGAGCATTGCAGCAAGGTAGCGCCGATTGAGAAAAGATCAAGCCATGATCTTCGAACAAGGCGCTCTCTCAACCAGGCCGAGCCGCCGGGCGCTGCTCGGTGCTCGCCCCGCCCCAGAAACACAGAAGGCCCCTCGCGGGGCCCGCTCTGTCAATTCGCCTGGAGCGGCGCACAGAGGGCGGGGTGGTACCGGAACTGGCGCTCGCTCACTTGTACCCCGGCACGTGGAACCGTGCCGCGTCTTCGGCCACGATCCCGGTCTCGACGAGCTCCTTCGCCTCGTCGGCGAGTGACCCAGTGAGGGGACGACGTCGAGGACTTCGACCACGAGGAAGTCGGTCGTGGCCTCCTATCCCGACGACGGAGCTGTCGACGTGGTGGTCCCCAAATCCACGCCGCCGTGAGCGTCCTTGTTCCAGACGGCTCGGAGCTTCCCGAGCAGCTCGTCTCGTGCAGACCGGTCGATCCCATCCGAAGAGAAGTCGGCCTGCTGCCAGAAGAAGAAGTTGAGGAACACGGCGACGTCGTCGGCGGTCATCTCGGAGATCACGTCGAACCCGCTGTGCGGAGGCGTCTCTGCGAGAGCTACGAGCTGCTCACGTGCGTCCTTGCCGCGCGCGTCGGGAACGTGGCCCCGGTACTCATCGCCGAAGAACGCACGGGTGACCTCGATGCGGCCCTCGATGTGCGCGTTGAGCGCGCCGAGCTCGTCGGCCGGAACCCAGAGCTCCTCGTGCTCCTTCGCACCGACGACCCGCCTTTCGAACTTCGAGGCGTAGTCGTCGGCGATCGAGAACCTCGTGACGAAGCCCGCCTTCGTCCCGCTCTTCGTGTTCCAGTCTCTCGCGATCTGGATCGCGTACCCCTCGTTCGTCACGGGGTAGAAGATCGGCTGGTCCGGCAGGCGCGGAGGGAACGCGCGCATCTCTGCCTGGTAGATCAGGCGAAGCTCTTCGAGCCCGACGGGACGGAAGAGATCCATGTCGCCATGGTAGCCCACGCATGGCGGTCGTGGCGCCGGCGCTTGGGCCGGAACGCGTCTGTCACGAACGACGTCGCGCGCGGCCTGCGGTCGACGCAAAGACGGCGGCCTCCGCGGGAGCCGGTCCCTGCGGAGTCCCGGCACCGCTCGGCGATACGCCGTCCAGGAGAGCAAGCGCCAGAACATGCGCCGCCTTGTGGAGCCGTTCGGCCGTGACCGAGGGTGCGACCGGAGGAATCGAGATGACGCAGAGGGTCCATCCATGCACGACGGGCGCGGCCTGGACGCAGACCTCGCCCGCTCGGAAACACACATCCGTGCGCGCCGCGCCGAGAAGCCGAGCGGTTCGGGCGATGCGCGTGAGGTCCACGTCCACGGCGCTCCCGGCGAAGAGCACAATCTCACCGCTCGGCGACACGAGCGCGGCCGCCCCGCTTGCCGCAGCGTACTCGATGACCTGCGGCGCGCGCTCACGCGCCCGCCCCGTGAGAAACGGCGAAGCTCCACCACGCTTCCAGGTCACGACTGAATCGTAGCAGGCGCGCGCCCGGGTGCCGGCGGCGAGGGCTCGCGCGTGGGGGCAGTCGACGCGGCGAAGGCCACGACCGTCGAAGCGTTCGAGGGTCACCGGTGGCGCTGCCTTGACGGACCGCACGTGGCCGGGCATCTGTCCGTGCCCGATGTGGTTCGAGGACCTAACGCCCTACGCCTACCTGCAGGCGGCGGCTTCGTCGGCCCCCGCCCTGAACGTCGGCTGGCTGGAGAACGGCCACCCGTTCTCGTCCGGCGGCTTGCCGCCCGACGCCGTCGAGCGGCTCGCGCACCTCGTCGAATTCGGCGCCACCAACGCTACCCGTGGGATGCACTTCTGCGATCTCTGCGCAGTGACCGACGACGATGCTTCACGTGCGTGGGGGCACGCGGAGATCCGGGTCGTCGGAGCCGACGGGACGAGATACGCAGCTCCTACGCTGATCCACCACTACGTGAGCGTTCACAACTACCAGCCGCCGCGACCCTTCGTGGACGCACTGATGCGCGTGGCCGACCTTCGGTGGGAGGTCGCGAGGGAGCGTGATCTCTGCCTCGGCTGCCGCTCCCAGATGGCCCGAGCTCGGACTGACAAGGGCGTGCGGGTCGTCGATGGGAGGCGCGAGCCGGTCGTTGCCGTCTGGTTCGACTGCGAGAGCTGCGGGACGAGCTACAGCCGGATGTTCGCGGACGAGTAGTCCTTCCCGAGGTCGTCGCATCCGTGATCGTTGACCCGGCCCGTACTCCGACCCGCGACGCGATGCGGGCGGCAGGTTTTCGCCGAGCGCGCTACCTGGTCCACACCTTCGTGCCGACGGGCACGTCGCTCTTTTGTGCGTCGAGCAGCAAGAGGTGCACCTTCGGTTCCTTCGGCGGGGGATCGATGAACGCAACTTGCGCGCGAGCCGAGGCCCATCGAATCGTGCCGTCGGGTCTATGCAACTCGAGTGAGAACGGCCGAGGGCAAGCGTCATCGAGCGGCAGGAACGGCGCAAGGACGAGACCCCGCCCTCGAATGTCGAACGTGTCCTCGACGGTCAAGAGTAGACGGGTGAGATGAGGGTGCAGCTCCACGAGCCCGTGAATGAACTCGTCGAGGTGCTCCTCGCACTTCGGGCACCGTACGTGCTCGGCATCCACCGTGGCTGGCCCGCCGCAGCCGGGACAGAACCACCGTCCCTCCCAATCTTGTGCGTGCGCTCGTGCGCGGCGACTGTGAGCCTCGAAGACTTCCGAGAGCCGGTCGTGCATGACGCGACTCAGGTGCATGTCGCCTGGAACGCACTTGTACGTCATCCCGGCGTCGGAATCCGTGAGCGTCATCGGCTGACCGCACTTCGGGCAGAACACGAGGGGATCG
>JAGQJA010000517.1:5749-9677 GCA_020430845.1 Myxococcales bacterium | reverse complement strand
CTCCGCGCGCGCTGACGTCGCCTCACGAAGTGCCGGCGGCGACGGGACAAAGCAGGCGCTGCGTAATAAACTAGAAGGTGCCTCCTTACGTGACACTGGCGGTGCTCGGTGTGGTCGCGTTGGCCACGTTGTGGTTCGTGACCTCGCGCGTGCGACGAAGACGCGCTCCGGCGCCCAAGAAGGTCCGCCCGGGCACGCTGCTGCTCGAGGCCAACGCGTGGGAGCGCTGCTCGGTCGACGGCGTGCGCGAGCCGTGGGCCCGCTACACCACGGAGCCGGTGCGCGGCTTCGGCGGCGTACCCGCCGGCCGACACCGCGTGGTGGCCGACACACCGGCGGGCGAGGCCACGCTCGACTTCGTGCTCTTTCCCGGCGAGCTGCTCGCGTTCCGGCTCGACAGTGATCATGGGCGCTTCGAGCCGATCGACGTGGACGAGGCGGCGCGCAGCGCGCTGCTCGACGGGGCGGGCGCGACGGGGCCGTCGATGCCTGCGTGGCTCGTCCACTACCGCGCGACGATGGGCCTCGCGAGCAGCCGATCCGGAGCGCTCCCTCCCGACGCCGAGGAGACCCTCGCGCGGGTGCGCGCTCGCGTGGCGCGGCTCGCGTCTCGCGCGGAAGACGGCTCGATGGGCGCGCAGAGCGATCTCATCGCCGACGCGCGCGCGGCGGGCGAGGCGCTCGTGGGCATCGCCCTCTCCGACGAGGACCTGCGTCACGTGGCGGCGCCGGCGCGTGAGACCGCGGCGCGTCAGCTCGAGCGAGGGGACGCCCCCGCGGCGCTGCGCGTGGCCATGGTCGGGCTCGCCGTGTTGCCGGGCATGCCGCAGCTGGCCGCGCTCGCGGGGTGCGCGCTCGCCGAGACCGGACAGGCCGAGGACGCCCTCGCCGCGCTCGACGCCGCCCTCGCGCGAGATCCGTGGCTCGACGCCGACTTGCTCGCCCGCGCCATGCGCCTGCGCGGTGAGCTGCGCGCGCGCCTCGGCCTGAGCGTGACGATCTAGGGCCCGGGCGTCGGGTCGCGCGTCCGCGGCCGCCGCGCGTTCCCATCTCATCGAAAGAATTCAGCTTCCTGGCGCCCAGCGGCCCGCCGAAACGGGTCCCCATCGCGCGATCGATGCGGTATCGTGCGCGCGCGCGAGCCCAAACCACGCCGCCCGCGCGCCGGAGCCGTCATGAACCAGTCGCCGTCGCCTCACGTCCCGAAGCCGCCCCGCGTCCCCGTGATCCCCGGCATGGGCCAGATCCCAGACAGCGAGCCGCGCATGGCCGCCAAGTGGCCGCCCGACGACGACAACCTGCCGCCGGGCCCCGTCGGCCCGAGCTTCGACGACATGGGCGACGGCAACTTCAAGCGTGGTCGCTTCAAGGTCGCGGGCATCATCATCGCGATCCTCGTCGTGATCGGCGGCGCGGGCCTGCTCGTCTTCGGGCTCAAGGCCGACAGCGAGAAGCTCACGCCCAAGCAGATCAGCGAAGAGAAGAAGAACCTCGCCCTGCTGTCGATGGCCGAGTCGCTCCCCAAGTGGCGCGCGTGGGCGGCCAACGAGGGCGAGCCCAAGCTCCGCGAGGAGGCTTTTGCGCAGCTCGCGTGGGCCAAGGACCAAGAGGGGCTCGCGCTCATCATCAAGGGTCTGTCGGCCAGCGATCACCGCGTGCGCGGCACCGCGGCGCAGGCGCTCCTCGAGTACGGCACGCCGGCCGCCGACAGCGCGCGCCCGGCCTTGCTCAAGGCGCTCGCCGAGTCCGAGGCCGGCGACAAGCCGCAGATCGCCTGGGCGCTCGCCGCGCTCCACGAGCCCGCCGCGTTCGATCAGGTCATGATCGAGTACCGCGCCGGCCACCTCGCCAAGGTCCAGCGGCTCGACGGCAGCCCGGCGTTCGACCCCGAGCACCTCGCGGCCATGGTGTCGCTCGACAAGCTCGCCACGCTCGCGGGCGACGAGTCCGAGAGCGTGCGTCAGCTCGTGGCCACCGTGCTCTCGCGCGCGGCCGACCCCAAGTACACCGACACGCTCGTCAAGCTCGTCACCGACAAGGAGATCGAGGTCGGGCGAGAGGCGGCGGTCGGTCTCGGCAAGATCGCCAACGACAAGGCGATGGGACCGCTGCTCGACGCGCTCGGCCGCGCCGACAAGGACTCGCGTCAGAAGTTCCTCGAGGCGCTCCGCGACGGCGTGGGCGGCAAGGGGCTCGTTCTCGCGCTCAAGAGCGTGCAGAAGGACAAGTACGAGACCGAGAAGCACCAGACGAAGCTCATCTTCGACATGCTCCGCGGCCTCGAAGACCCGCGCGCCGGCGACGCGCTCCTCGCGTACATCCAGTCGAACCCGCACCCGCACTGGAAGACCGAGGCGGCGCTCCGCATGGCCGAGGTGGGCGACCTGCGCGCCGTGCCCACGCTCGCGTGGCGCATGAAGCAAGACCCGCTCAAGCTCTACGACGAGAACAAGGACCCCGAGTGGGGCAAGCTCGACACCGACAGCGAGCGCGTCGTCGCGGCCCGCATGCTGGCCGACCTCGCGGTGCTCTACCCCGACAAGCGCGGCGAGATCCGCGAGCAGGCGTACGAGGCCGTGATGTTCTGGCTGACGGACAAGCCGCAGCCGCACGCGAACGGTCTCCGCTTCATCGCCGCGAGCGAGTCCAAGGAGGGCCTGCCCAAGCTCCGTGGCTGGGCCGCGCCCAAGATCCCGCTGCCGCGCGAGGGCGAGCAGAAGTTCCCGCAGGACTGGGTCACGGCGCAGAGCGCGCTCCGCTACCTGGGGTGGATGCAGGATCAGCAGAGCTGGCCGCTGCTCGAGCTCCAGTTCAACCGCAAGCCCGCCAAGGTCGACACCACCATGGAGGTCCTGCAGCAGGGCGGTCTCGCCGTGCTCGGCATGACGCTCCGCGCGCTCGCCGTCGGCGCCGCGCACGGCTTCGCCCAGTGGGGCGACCCGCGCGCGTACCCCACGCTCGTCAAGTTCATCGAGGACAAGACGAACAACGAGCAGGCGCGCGTCGAGGCGTGCTTCGCGCTCGCCTGGTCCGCCACCGACGAGCAGATGAAGGAGGTGGCCAAGAAGGTCCGCGAGTTCGACAAGCCGGATCCCAAGAACCAGCTCATCCACGCCTGCTACCTCGAGACGCTCATCCGTCGCCCCGTGCCCGAGGCGACCGCCGGGCTCGTCGACATGCTCCGCGGCGACAAGGACCTCGCCGTCACGCACCAGGTGGCGCGCGCCATCGGCTTCGGCGGCCTCACCCCCGACGTGTCGACCAAGCTCTTCGAGAAGCTCAAGGACGCGCAGACGCGCAACGACGCGATGCTCGCGCTCATGATCGGCGCCGACGCCGACACCGTGCGCCGCGCGATGGCGACGTACAACGACGTCGACAAGGCGGCGACCGAGGAGCTCAAGCGCACGTACGAGAACACCTTCGGTTACTGGAGCGACAAGAACTTCGAGAGCGGCGAGCTCGCGCGCTGGATCGACAACGCTGTGGCGTGCGGTCGCGTCCGCGTCTACGACGCGCTCCAGGACTGGCCGCGCCTCATCTTGTCGCGCTCGCTGCAGCAGATCGACTTCGACAACGGGCCGCGATCCATCACGCGCGTCCAGCTGCGCACGCGCCTGCTCCGCGACGCGCGCGGCACCGACGAGGTGAAGCGACAGCAGGCGATCCGCATGCTCAAGTTCCTCAACGAGCGCGGCTCGCTCATGGCGCTCAAGAGCGAGGACGGTCCGGCCAAGGAGCTGGCGCGTCAGGCGTTCTTCGAGATCATGAACCCCAAGGTCGTGCTCGACACGCTGCCCGAGCAGAAGAAGCAGGACGACCCGGCCAAGGGCGGCGGCGTCAAAGTCGTCCCGTGAGGCGACCCGCTGTACGCCGTGCACCGCGCGCCCTCGCCGTGACGTTCGCCCTCGTGGCCGTCGCGGCGAGC
>JAGQJA010000517.1:1233-5607 GCA_020430845.1 Myxococcales bacterium | reverse complement strand
GTCATCGACGAGGGCTGCGGCGTCGCCACCGGCGTCTTGCAGTTCACGATCGCGTGGGGCGATCACCCCGCCGACGTCGACCTCGTGGTGACCGACCCGAACGGCGTGAAGGTCCACAAGGCCAACCGCACCGCGTCGTCGGGCCTGCAGCTCGACAAGAACTGCCCCGACGACGGCTGCCACGGTCAGAACGTCGAGAACGTGTACTTCGAAGGCAACGAGCCGCCGAAGGGCAAGTACTCGGTCGACGTGAAGCTCGTCGACGCGCGGGGCGGCGAGCTGCCGGTCAAGGTCCGCCTCTCGGCGCGCGTCGGCAACAAGACCTTCAGCGCCGAGGTGCCGCTGAGCCCCGGACAGGGCACCGAGAAGCACGGCGTGACCTTCGAGCTGTAGGGCCGTGCCGGCCGTCGTTCTCGGCGTGGGGGCGCGCGTAGGTAGGTGTGCGCCGCGGTGGCATCCTTCTACGGGGCGTCACCCGTTCGGACGACGGCGCGCTCGACGCCGCGTGCTACACGAAGAAGCTCGTGCAGATCGCCACCTCCGTTCGGGCCCTCTCCTCTGTCGCCCTCCTGGGGCTCTTGTCGCTCGTCGCGTGCAGCGGCGACGACCCCTCGGCCGACCCGGCCGCCGCAGAGGCGCCCCCGCCCGGCGGTGATCCGGGCGCGAGCTCGGGCGGACCGGGTACGAGCAGCAGCGGCGGCGCGAGCAGCTCGGGCGGAGCCTCGTCGTCGTCCGGCAACCCCGGCGTCGACGGCGGCGCCAGCAGCAGCGGCGGTCCGGGCGACCCCGGCCCGGCCCCCACCAAGAACTGCAACATCGCCACGAACAAGTTCGTCGCCCGCAACTCGGGCGGCGCCAAGTACGTCGTCTTCGTGCCCAAGGGGTACACCGGCCAGCCCACGCGCCTGCTCGTCGGTCTGCACGGCTGCGGCGACACCGCGATGAACTACGCCGACTGGGGCGTCGCGCCGTTCGAGAAGCGGGCCACGCAGACGCACATCGGCATCTCGATCGACGGCGCCAGCGGCAACAGCGGCTGCTGGAACGTCGCCAACGACGCCGCCAAGGTCCAGGCCGCCATCGACGACATCTCGCAGTGCGTCTACGTGCACCAGAAGCAGATCGTCATCTCGGGCTACTCGTCCGGCGGCATCCTCGCCTACACGCTCGGCCTCCAGAACGCCGACAAGTACGCGGGCATCCTCATCCTCAACTCGGGCCTCTACTCGACGGGCAAGGCCGACGCGCTCCTCGCCGGCGCCGCGCGCAAGATCCCCATCGCGCACCGCGCGCACCAGAACGACACCACGTTCCCGCCCAGCAAGGTCGTGCCCGACTGGAACAAGATCGAGGCCGCGGGCTTCCCGCTCGACAAGGCGACGACCCCCGGCGACCACAACGGCACGAGCGGCGATTGGGCCAACGGGCTCCACCCCAAGATGGCCGCCTGGGAAGCGCCCTAGGCCGCGCGGCCCGCATCCCAGCCGGAGCCTCCTTCGACCGCGCCCGCCCGCGGCCTGCGGCCCGCGAGTGATTGACGCGGGGCGACAAGTCCCTATATGTGCTCGGGATCATGAACCCGACGGCGATGCTCCTGCTCATCGTGATCGCGCACGCGGTCTTCTTCTGGACCATGAGCCGCCGATGGCAGCTGATGCGCGCGGGCAAGATGCTCGACCGCTTCGACCGCATCCCCGAGCGCATCGCCGCGGTCTTCAGGTACGCGTTCCAGCAAGAGAAGATGGGCTACTACCAGCCCACCGGCACGGCGCACAAAATCATCTTCGCCGGCTTCGTCATCCTCACGCTGCGCACGCTCGTGCTGTGGGGGCGCGGCTTCGACCCGTCGTGGAACCTCTTCATCCTGGGGCCCACGCAGCCCATCGGCAAGGTCTACGACTTCGCCAAGGACCTCGTCGCGATCGCCGTCATCGGCGGCGTCTCGGTCTTCTTCTACTTTCGCGTCATCCGCCCGCAGAAGCGCATGACCCTGCACTGGGAGGGCGTGCTCATCCTCGGCATCATCGCGACGATGATGCTCTCGGACATCTTGTACGACGGCGCGTCGCTCGTGCTCGCCGACCGACAGGGAGAGCTCTGCGCGCCGGGCTCGCAGCTGGCGACCGCGGCGCAGTGCATGAGCATCAAGACGATCACGGCGCCGATGGGGATCGGCTCCGACGTGCACGCGAGCTTCTCCATCTTTCCTTCGCCGGCCGGCTCCGCCATGGCCACCGCGCTCAAGAAGCTCTCGCCGGGCGCGCTCATCGTGCTGGCGCACGTAGGCTACTGGACGCACTCCACGCTCGTCCTCGTCTTCTTGAACCTGCTCCCGATCTCCAAGCACTTCCACGTCATCACGGCGATCCCCAACGTCTTCTTCAAGAACCTCGAGCCGCCCGGCCGCCTCATGCCGATGGCCAAGGACGCAGAGTCGCTCATGGAGATCGTCGGCGCGGCGGGCGAGCTGCCCGAGCCGACGGCGGCGCCCGTGGGCATCGCGCGCGCGTCGCACCTGTCGTGGAAGGACGTGCTCGACTTCTACACCTGCACCGAGTGCGGTCGCTGCTCCGACAACTGCCCCGCCCATCGCACCGGCAAGATCCTGAGCCCCAAGCACCTCACCCTCGCGCTCCGCGATCACCTCTACGAGAACGAGGCGCGCATCGCCGAGAGCGAGATGCGCTGGGGCAAGTACAGCGAGGCCGAGGGCTGGGAGGACCAGCCGCGCGAGGAGGGCGCCCCCGATCCGCTCGCGCCCGAGCGGCTCGCCGAGGTGCGCGAGGGCGTCTTCAAGCCCGAGGCCTACCAGCCGATCGACCTCGTCCCCAACATCGTCCACCCCGACGTGCTCTGGGGCTGTACGTCGTGCCGGGCCTGCGAGGAGCAGTGCCCCGTCCTCATCTCGTACGTCGACAAGATCATCGACATGCGGCGCAACCTCGTCATGGTCCGAGGCGAGTTCCCGCACGAGCTCCAGAAGCCGTTCCAGGGCATCGAGGTCAACGGCAACCCGTGGAACCTCTCGCGCATGGACCGCTCGGCCTGGTCCGACGGGCTCGACATCCCGACCATGGCCGACAAGCCCGACGCCGCCGTCCTCTACTGGGTCGGCTGCGCGGCGAGCTACGACGACCGCGCCAAGAAGGTCGCGCGCGCGACGGCCAAGCTGATGAAGGCCGCCGGCGTCGACTTCGCGATCCTCGGGCAAGAGGAGTCGTGCACGGGCGACCCCGCGCGGCGCGCGGGCAACGAGTTCCTCTTCGCGATGATGGCGGAGTCGAACGCGGCCGTGCTCAACGGCTACAAGGAGCAGGGCGGGGCCAAGACGGTCGTGACGGCCTGCCCCCACTGCTTCAACTCGCTCAAGAACGAGTACCCCGACTTCGGCGCGAAGCTCGAGGTGGTGCACCACACCGACTTCTTGCTCGGCCTGCTCGCCGAGCAGAAGCTCACGCCCAAGAAGCCCGTCCAGGGCAAGGTCGTCTACCACGACAGCTGCTATCTCGGCAGGTATAACGACGTCTACGAGTCGCCACGCGAGATCCTGCGGCAGATCCCGGGCGTCGAGCTCGTCGAGGCCGAGTACTGGAACAAGACGCGCGGCCTCTGCTGCGGCGCCGGCGGCGCGCAGATGTGGATGGAAGAGCAGAACCAGAACCGCGTGAACGTGAAGCGCACGTTGCAGCTGGTCGACTCGGGCGCGCGCACGCTCGCGAGCGCGTGTCCGTTCTGCATGACGATGCTCACCGACGGGCTCAAGAGCCAGAGCCTCGAAGAGAAGGTCAAGCAGCTCGACGTCGCGGAGCTGCTCGAGCAGAGCTGCGCGGTCGACGAGCTGCCCGCGGCGCAAGAGCTGCCGCTCGTGGCCGTCGCCAAGGAGCCGGAGCCGGCGCTCGCCGACGCGTGAGGCTCGCGCAGGATTCGGGCAACGCGGCGCGCGTCTGCTAGGCTCGCGTCGATGGCATCGCTCTGTCCGATCTGCGCGAAAGAGGCGCGCCCGCGGACGTCGAACAAGGCGTTCCCCTTCTGCACGGCGCGCTGCAAGAACGTCGACCTCGGCAAGTGGCTCGACGGCGAGTACCGCATCCCCGTCGAGGAGCCGCTCGACGCCGAGGCGCTCGAAGGCGACGGTTCCCCGCGCCCCGATTGAGTGCGACACTCTTGGGGCATGCGATCGTTCCTTCGCCTCGCCCCGGTTGCGCTCGCCACGCTGTCCTTCTCGGTGTCCGCCGCCGCGCAAGGCACCGACCCGCCGCCGCTCGCGCCGCCGCCGCCGCTCGCGCCGCCGCCGCCCGTGGCCCCGTCACCCGGGCAGCCGCCCCCGGCCCAGCCGCCGCCGGCCGATCCCAACCAGCCGCTCGCGCCGCCGCC
>JAGQJA010000517.1:0-1116 GCA_020430845.1 Myxococcales bacterium | reverse complement strand
GGCTCGTACATCGACATGCGGCAGTTCTCTGCCGAGACGTTCCAGGTCGAGAAGGCCAACGCCGGGGGCCCGATGTTCGGCCTCGGCGCCGGCATCCGCCTCGTCATCCTCACGCTCGGCGCCCGCCTGAACCACCACGCGCTCTCGTCGTTCAACATGTGGCAGATCAACGGTGAGATCGGCCTCAAGTTCCCCATCAGCAGCGTCGACCTCTTCTTCGGCCTGCACGGCGGCTATTCGTTCGTGGGGCGCCTCGGCGACGCGTCGCTCGCCACGAATTCGTCCACCCCCGCCGCGACGGATCAGGTGAGCATCCGCGGGTTCAACGCCGGCCTCGACTTCGCGGTCGACTACTACGTGTCGCCGGTGTTCAGCGTGGGCGTGGGCGCGTTCGGCGACTTCCTCTTCCTCAAGCGTCCGCCCGTCCCGCTCCCCGCGGGCAGCGAGAACCTCCCGCCCGACCAGCTCGCCGCGCTGCAGAACGATCCGCTCTACCAGCAGTCGGGCACGAGCGCGGGCATGGGCCTCGGGGGCAACCTGAGGCTCGGCCTCCACTTCGGCCTCTAGGCGCCGTCGACGGACCGACGCGATGGAGCCCGAGGCGTCGGAGGTCGAGCGCCGCGCCGCGGAGCTGGGCGGTGAGGCCTCTCCGGTCGACGGGCGGCGCATCGCGCCCATGCTCTGCGCGCAGGACGACACCAAGGAGACGATCCTCTCGCGCCCGGGGTGGGTCTACGAGCTCAAGCTCGACGGCGTGCGGATCATCGCCGACAAGCACGGCGATCGGGTCTCGCTCGCGTACCGCAAGGCGCGCGACGCGACGCTGACGTACCCCGAGATCGCCGAGGCGCTGCGGCTCGTCGGGGAACGTCGCCTCGTGCTCGACGGAGAGATCGTCGCGTTCGACGAAGGCGGTAAGCCCAACTTCCAGCGCCTCGCGCGTCGCATCCACCTCTCGTCCGACCGTGACGTGTACCTCGCGCGGCGCGCCGTGCCCGTGTCGTACGTGGTCTTCGACGTGCTCGCGGTCGGCGCGTACGACGTGCGCAAGCTCCCGTTGGCGTCTCGCCGCGAGCTCCTCGAGCTGGCGTTCGCGGGCATCGACGACGGGCCCGT
>JAGQJA010000516.1 GCA_020430845.1 Myxococcales bacterium | reverse complement strand
ACGGCGTCGTCGTCGATGCTCACCTGCGCCCGCGCGACGCTCTCGGCGAACGTTCGTACGAAGTGACGCACGAGGCGCGCCGCGTCGTCTCCGCGCTCACGCAGCGGCGGCACGGTGATCGGAACGACCGCCAACCGGTAGTAGAGGTCCTCGCGGAACTCGCCCGTCGAGATCATCGCGTCGAGGTCGCGGTGCGTGGCCGACACCACGCGCACGTCGACCCGGAGCGTCTGCGTCCCGCCGACACGCTCGAACTGACGCTCCTGCAGCACGCGCAGGAGCTTGACCTGGACGGCGCGCGGGACGTCGCCGATCTCGTCGAGGAAGAGCGTTCCCTTGTGGGCCAGCTCGATGCGCCCGGGCTTGCGCTGCGTCGCGCCCGTGAACGCGCCTCGCTCGTGACCGAAGAGCTCGCTCTCGAGGAGTGACTCGGGCAGCGCGCCGCAGCTCACGCTCACGAACGCCTCGCCGCGCCGCGGGCTGGCGTCGTGCAACGCGCGCGCGACGAGCTCCTTTCCCGTCCCTGTCTCGCCCCTCACGAGCACGGTCGTGGTCGTCGGCGCCACCTTGCGGATGGTGTCGAACACCTGCCGCATCGCCTGCGACTCGCCCACGAACGACGCGTCGACCGGCGCCACGGGCGGAGGGGCGACGCGCTCGCGCTGTGAGGAACGGAGCGCCTTGTCGACCACGAAGCCGATCTCGTCCTTGTCGAACGGCTTCTGGACGAAGTCCGCCGCGCCGCGCCGCATCGCCTCGACCGCGAGCGCGATCGAGCCGTGCGCCGTCAGCAACACGACAGGGACGCCCGGCATGCGCGCCCGGACGTGATCGAGCAGGGCGAGCCCGTCCATGCCCGGCATGCGCACGTCGGAGAGCACCACGTCGTACGGGCGCGCGTCGAGGGCGCGCACGGCGTCCTCCGCGGAGGGCACGTGGTCGGCGTCGAGGCCGCGTTGCGACAGGAGAGCGACGAGGACCTTGCCGATCGCCGCGTCGTCGTCGACCACCAGGACCGTGTCCACGGCGGGATGATACCCAGCGGCCGCGCTCTCGCCGAGATCTGTCGCGTCGAATCCCAGGGCGGCGCCCGGGACCGCGGCGAGGCGGGCCGGTCCGGGCTCGCCGCGATTCTGCAGATCGGCGCGGGCGGATTGCGCCGTATGCTCGACGGGCGCGCCAGGGGGCCACATGGGTACGCCATCGTTTTCTTGCCGCAGCCATCGCACGGTCGGAGCCGCATGAGCGAGGCGCGAGACGTCATGGCGCTGCTCGCCGCGATCGGGACGCTCACCCTCGCGATCACCGCGCTCGCATCCGCGCGGCGGAGCCCGATGTCGCGCCCGCTCGCCGCGCTGTGCTTCGTGCTCTTCGGCTGGAACTTCTCCACGCTCGGTGCGCGCGCCTTCGGCGGCGACGCGCTGCCCGTGCTCGACTCGGTCCTCACGGCGCTGTCGCCCCCGCTGGTGCTCGAGGTCGTGTCGACGTTCGTGGGGAGGACCGGCCGACATCGCGCCGCGCGCGTCGCCGCTTGGCTGTGGTTCGGCGGGCTCGCCGTGGCCACCGTCGGCGCGCAGGTGGTGCTCCCCCGCGGCGCGGGCACGGCGTGGCTCTACGCGCCGACCTGGGCCGCGTCGTTCCTCGTGGCGTGGGCGCCCACGCTCGCGCTCCAATGCGTGCTGCTCGTGCGCCACCTCGGCGCAGCCACCGAGCCGTCGGAAAAGGCGCGGACGCGCACCATGCTCGCGGCGCTCGCCATCGGCGCGACGTTCTCGACCAGTGACGTCGTGCACGGCGTCGGTCTGCCGATGCCCTACTTGGGCTCGCTCGGGACGCTCTTGGCGGCGGCCCTCTTGGCGAGCAGCGCGCTGCGCCTCGGCCTGTTCGACGAGAACGTCCCGGCGCGCACGGCGGTGTACGTCGCCGCGATGGTCGGCTCGTTCGTCGTCGCCTACCTCGTCCTCTTTCGCGTCTTCGCGCAGCGCGTGGCGCCGCTCGCGATCGG
>JAGQJA010000515.1 GCA_020430845.1 Myxococcales bacterium | reverse complement strand
CGTGCCCCGCGCCAAGCCGAGGCGTCGAGCACGGCTTTGGGGGAGCGGCGTGGCGAGACACACGCCGCGTCGCGCCTGCGACCCACGCCCGTGGGGGCAACTCCAATGCGGGCGCGGGAGTGGTGCCCGCTACTAGGAACCTTCTCATCGATCGACGACTTCGTGTTCTTCTCGATGAGGGCTCCGCTCTGGGCATGGCCAGGCGCAAACCCCATCGCGAATTCGGATCCCACAGGGCACGCTGACGTACCGAAGCACCCTAACCCCTGTGACCAGAAGTGCGAGAACAAGCTCCAGTCGGAGCAGACAAGGTGTCAGAAGGAGCCGGGGGCCGGCCGATCGGTCTTCGACTGTCTCGACGCTGCGTTGATTGCGTACACGAAATGCCAGAGAGGACTGCCGGCCGAAGGACCCAATTGCATGCAAGTAGCAATGGCGAACTTGTTAGCAAGATCCTGTGTGCAAGCCTGTTGCAGTGTCGTGGCGGCTTCAGCAGGAGTCCTCGGTCTTGCTGGGTGCTCGGCGCCCGCGTCCGCCCCAGCGCGGGACGGACATGCAGAATCGGCTGTGACGCTTGTCGAGCGGATGTTGCGCAAATATCAATCGTGCGCGACCTACCTCGACACTGGGGACACAAGGACGGAGAGCGTTGATGACACGGGCCAGAGGGCGACAGAGACCATCACGTTCGTGACGACCTACCGGCGCCCCAGGATTCGCTTCGAGTTTGAGACGCGCACCGGCAATCCTGCAAAGGCGACCAGACACGCCTTCTGGTCGACGGCAGCGGGCGTGGAAGACGACGAGCGCCGCTCCGGCGGACCTGGAACCTACCCGTCGATTCGCGAAGCCGCAGCGGCGTTCGCCGGTGTCTCACACAGGAGCGCTTTCGTCCCCGCGCTGCTGGACGGAGCGACGTTTGGTGGCGGAACGAAGTTCACTCTGATCGGGAAGGAGGACATTGACGGTCATACTTGCGCAAGGGTCTCGATCGGCGAGTCTCGCGGACCTCGAAACGAGATCTGGATCGACCTCGACACGTTTCTCCTGCGAAAGCGCGTGCACGGACACCGCCGCGGACCGGACAAGGTGGCCGCGGAGGCAATCACAGCGCTCCCCACAGAGTTGCAGACTCACTATCGGGAGCGTGTGCTTCCGGGCTACGTCTCAGAGACAACTACCGTGTACCGCGCTCCCACATGTGAGGAGGCACGGTGAGTCCGTCTTTGGGACCTAGACATTACAATGAGCGTGGTGCTATCGAGCCGAATGCTGCGCGTGAGTTGTGCCGCCGCACTCGCCCGAGCACCATCCGCTGAGAGGCTCGGCCCCGCTCGCCGTGACACCATGCGGTCAGCTACCCGGCGAGCGCCGCCGCGATCCTCGCGACCGCCGCCTCAACCGGCTCATCGCTCGCGACCCGCACAATCCGCCACCCCGCTCTCTCGAGCCTCGCATCCCGCTTCGCGTCCGCCCCCACGCGTTCGGCGTGATACCCGCTGTCGACCTCGACGACGAGCCTCGTCTTGGGCGCCGCGAAGTCGACGATGTACGATCCGAGACGTGCTGGCGCCGAAACCCGACCC
>JAGQJA010000514.1 GCA_020430845.1 Myxococcales bacterium | reverse complement strand
GAACAGCATGCTCGCTCGTCACCCGAGGGGGGTGCGGTCAGGGATGTGCGTACAGGCGCTTGAGGACCGGATACATCCACTGCGTCGGGCGGCTCTCGAAATACTTGTAGTCCATCTGCACCGTTTGGCGCGGGCGCGGGCCGATGTACTCGCCGCGACGGTGGAAGCCGCAGTTGTTCGAGAGCACGAGCGTGTTGGCCTTGGCCATGATGGGCTTGCAGGGGTAGCCGCGGTCGGCGAGGTACTTCTCGCACAGATCGCGAAGCTCCTTCTCTTGCTCGATCCCCTCTTCGGTCCGCACGTTGTGGAACGGGTCGCGCCCGCCCTTGCTCCACGTGACGCTGTGCACGTACTCGAACACGAGCCGACGGAGGTCGATCTTGTGGCTGCCCGGCGCGTAGCAGTACGGCGAGTTCGTCTCGTCGACGTCGTTGATGTAATAGAACGCCTTGACGAACGGGTAGTGCCGGTCGGGGTGTACGAACTGCGCGCCGTCGAGGTCGACGTGGGCCTCGTCGGGGTTGCCCTTCTCGACGGTGAAGAAGTGCGTGGCCGGGCGGTACGTCTGCTGACGCCGCGGCACTGCGGCGGCGACCTCGAGGATGAGCTTGTTGTCGCGGAGCAGCCGATTGGTGTGCGGGTAGCGCTCGGGGTGGTCCGACGTGTACAGCTCCTTGGCGCCGAAGTTGGGGCCGAAGTACGCGGTTCCCTCGGCCGGGTCCTTGCGGCTCGCGGCGTACTCCTCTTGTACGAGCGCGTGGTCGGCGTCGCTCAAGAAGTCGGGGATCACGACGATGCCGTCACGCTCGATGGTCTCGTAGGCCTCGCGCGCCTCGGGCGTGGTGAGCTCGAAGCTGCGCGTGTGCCACAGCGCGCGGTCTTTGAGGACGCGAAAGAGCTGGAGCCCGAGGCGGTTGGCGGTCAGGGGGCCGACCGTCATGCGCCGCGGCTCGCGGAGGACATCGACGACCCGGCTCGGGCGCTCACGAAGCACAGACAGCTTGCGGAGAATCAGTGCAGTGTCCACGGCGGCCTTCCTTCGACCCCCCTTCAGATGGGGTCGGGCGGATGAGTAGCTGATGGTCTCGTTGGTGGCAAGCCGGGTCGCCGGCATTCAAAAGCGTCGTAGTTATGCGCACATGCGCTCACGGCTCAACCGTCGTATGCTTGGGCGATGAACTGGGGGCGGCTCGTATTCTGGGCCGTGGTCGCGTCAGCGCCCGCGGCAGGTGTCGCCGCGTGCGACGGGTCCAACGAGGGTCAGGACGCGGTGCCGCGGATCGACGTCCCTCCGCCTCCCGACGCCGAGGACGTCGAGGCCGAGGCGCGCGCGCGGCCTCAGGTCGACGCGGGCCGAGACTCGGGCGACGCGGGCGAGCTCGAGGGCGGAGACGGCGGCGCGCCCCCTCCCCCGCTCACCATCGCCACGGGGTCGGGAGACCACATCGATCCGGGCGTCGGCTACGGCGATCACACGTGCGTCGTCGACGGCGTGGCGCGCACGCTCTCGTGTTGGGGCGCCAACGACTACGGCCAGCTCGGGGTGGGCACGAGCGGCGTGGGCACGACCGCGGCCGACGTGAGCACCGCGACCAAGATCGCGATCGACGAGAACGGCCTGCCCTTCGCGGGCATCGACGAGGTCGCGCTGGGCGCGTGGCACTCGTGCGCGCGCGCCGGCGACGTGGCCTTCTGCTGGGGGCAGCGCCTCACCGGAGCGCAGGCCGAGCCGCCGCTCGATCCCAACCCCGAGCGGACGCGGCCGCGCGCCATCGGCAACCTCGACGCGCGCACCATCGCCGCAGGCGGACCGCACACGTGCGTCGCGAAGGCCCCGCTGCCCGACGCCGGCGCCAAGCTCACGTGCTTCGGGCACGCGTCGCTCGGCGAGCTCAATCGCGGCGACGCCGGCGACGTCCCGTGCACCGCGCCGTTCTTCTACGACTACCAGGCCGACCCGAACCACGCGTGCTCGGGCGCCCTCGTCGACGCGCTCACGGCTCCGGCCAACGCGGTGGCGCTCGCGCTCGGTGAGGGCAGCTCGTGCGCGCTCGCCGGCGGCCGCGTCTACTGCTGGGGCGCCAACGGCGCGGGACAGCTCGGGCGCACGACCGTGCAGAACGTGGACGGCAACGCCGCCGCGGTTGCGATGGACGCGGCGGGCACGGCGCTCGACAACGTGAGCGCGGTCGCGGCCGGAGGCGGAAAGCACGCCTGCGCCGTGCGCCAGGGCCAGGTGCTCTGCTGGGGGCTCAACGACCGCGGTCAGCTGGGCGTCGACCCCGCGCTCGTGCCGCAACGCGCCTTCGCGGCGCCCGTGGCGGGCCTCGCGGGCGTCACCTCGATCGGCGTCGCCGAGGGGGTTTCGTGCGCCGTGCGCGCCGACAAGTCGGTCGTCTGCTGGGGCGCAGACCTCGCGGCCCTCGGTGACGGCGGCGTCGTCAACGGGTTCACCCCGGTCGCCATCAAGGGTCCTCTCGGCGCGGGCCTGCTCACCAACGTGGTGACCGTCGCGCCGGGCATGCGCCACGCGTGCGCGCTGCGCGCCGACAAGACCGTCTATTGCTGGGGCAAGAACGACCGCGGTCAGCTGGGCGACGGCACCGTGAACGACAGCGCGTTCCCTGTGAAGGTGCTCGGCCTCTCGCAGTAGCCACGAGCGCCGGTCACGGCGCGCCGTCGCGGAGGAGCGACTCGATCTCGCGGAGCGTCTCGACGTCGTCGCCGACCATCTCCTTCATCGACTGGATGCGACGCGCGACCACCTGGGCGATCCGCTCTTCGATCGTGTCGTCTGCGTAGGCCCAGTACACCTGCGCAAAGCGACCGTCGCGGTGACAGCGCCCCTCGATCTGCGCCATCTGGATGGCCGACCAGCGCAGGTCGTGGATCACCTCGGAGCGCGGGACGTCGTTGTGCTCGCCCTGGTGCAGCGAGATCCCCTCTTCGACGGTGAAGAGGACCACGCGCGCCTCGCCCCGCTGGAAGCGCAGGCGCTCCGCCTCGCGGGCCTGGGCAGGGACCCCGCCGTGGATCACCGCGCACGGCACCTTGGAGAGCCCCCCCGACAGCGCGTCTTGCATCGCGGTCAACGTCTCGACGAAGGCGACCGAGATGGCGACCTGATGACCGTTCTCGAGCAGCTCGCGCGCGAGCTCGACGGTGCCCGCCGCGCGCACGAGCGAGCTCTTCTGGCGCAGGCGCAGCGTGGCGGCGAGGGCAGACTTCGGGTCGCGACCGCGCGGGGCGAGCTCCATGTCGCGTCGGAACTCGGTCCACGCCTGCTCGTAGAGAGAGCGCGCCTCGGCGTCGAGGTCGATGGGGGTGAGGATGCGGTTGAGCGCAGGCCAGCCGGCGATGTCCTCGGGCCGACGCCGGATGCCCGCGGGCGGCCCCTCGGCGCGGCCCCGGTTGCCTGCCGCAGGCTCGAACAGCAACGCGCGCACCTTTTCGCAGTCCGCACGGTCTCCGCGCCACTCCCACTTGCCGTAGGCGCCGCGCGTCACGCCGAGCTGTTGGTCGATGCACCACTGCTCGAAGTCCTTGAGGTCGGCCGCGCGCGCGCCGGTGACGCTGGCGAGCAGCGGCGCCAGGTACGAGAGCTCGAGCGGGTTCTGGCCGGCCGTGGCCGAGAGCCAGAGACGAAAGCCGGCGCGGGCGTTGATCTTGGCGGCGAGCTTGGATCGCGCCGCCGTCGGGTTCTTGCAGCGGTGACTCTCGTCCCAGATGACGACGTCGACCTCGGGCGCGCTGCCGACGCGCGCGAGCCCCTTCTTGCTGCGGATCTTCTTGCGGGCAGCGGCGCTCACCTCGAAGAGCTTGCCGAGCCGGTCGTAGTTGAGCACCACCACGTCGCGTCCGCCGTCGCCCATCGCCTCGATCGTGCGCCGCCAGTGGGCGACGACCGCGAGCGGGCACACGACGAGCACGGTCTTGGCCGAGGGCATCTGCAGCACCGACTCCCACGCGCTGATCGTCTTGCCCAGTCCGACGTCATCGGCGAGGAGAAACCCCGCGCGCCCGGCGGCGTGGGCAGCGAGCACGGCGCTCACGGCCTGCTGTTGGTGCGGCCGGAGGACGATGCGGCCCGCTGCGGCGCGCGACGGCTCGGGCGCGGGGCGCGCGGCGGCGACACGCCCAGGACGCGCGGCCTCGCCCACGAGCTCACGCTGCACGCGCAGCTCCCACGAGTACGGCTGCGCGCGATAGGGCTCGAGCTCGCGAGGCAGCGCCGCCCCAGAAAAGACGAAGACGCCGTGGTCGGCGTCCCACTTCGCGCCCGTGGCCGTGGCCACGCCGCGCATCGCGAAGGGAACCTCGAGGACGTGCACGCGCCGGACATAGCACGACGTGCGGCGGCGGTTTGCCACAACGCACGGGCGACCGAGGTGCCACAATGCAGAGGAGCTTGTCTTCTGTCGTCGTCACGCTCGTGCTCCTGTCCGCGTTCGCGCATGCGCTGTGGAACGCGCTCCTCAAGCGCACGCGAGAGCCGACCGACGCGAGCATCCCGCTCTTCGCGGTGTGCGCAGCCAGCTCCGTGGCGCTCGCGATCGCTGCGGGCGCGCACGTGCCGCCGCCGCGTGCCCTCGTATGGTGTCTCGGGTCCGGAGTGCTCGAGGCGGCCTACTTCGTCACGCTGGCGCGCGCGCTCGCCCGCGCACCGCTCGGGCCCGTCTACACGGTGGTGCGCGGTGGGGCGCTCGTCGTGGTGTGGCCGATCACGCTCGCCTTCCTCGGGGAGCGCCTCACGGCCGCGAGCGCGGGCGGCGTGGCCCTCATCGCCGCGGGGCTGGCCGCCACCGGCGCGGCGGACGGGCAACGCGACCGTTCTCGCGGCGCGCTGGTCAGGAACCTGGGGTGGGCCGCGATCAGCGCCGTCTTCGTCGCGGGGTACCACGTCTCGTACAAGGTGGCGTTGTCCGACGGCGCAGAGCCGCTCGCCGCGGCCGGCGTGTCGTTGTCGGTGGCGTCTGCGCTCAACGTCGCCGTGGTGGGACGCGGCAGCGGAGGGCGCGCTTGGAAGGCGCTCCGCGAACAGCCCGTGCGTATCGTGGTGGGCGGCCTGCTCGCCAACCTCGGCTTCGCGCTGTTCATCTACGCGATGGCCCACGCCGGGGCGGGCGCCGTGACCACGCTGCGCAACACCTCGGTCCTCTTTGCGCAGCTCTTCGCCACGATGCAGGGCGATCGGCCCAAGGGTCTCGGCCTCGTCGGCGCCGCGTGCGTCACCGCGGGGGCGGTCCTCTTGTCGCGCTGAGCACCAACGCGCGGCGCGTTCTGCCCGCACGGCGAGCGCGCGCTCGTGTACATGAAGGAGGCGCATGGCCGACCAGCCCAACAACCCGCTCCACGGCGTCACGCTCGAGAAGATCGTCACCGAGCTGGCGGCGCACTACGGCTGGCCCGCCCTCGGCGAGAAGGTCGCGATCCGGTGCTTCACCCACGACCCGAGCGTGTCGTCGAGCCTCAAGTTCTTGCGTCGCACGCCGTGGGCCCGCGCCAAGGTCGAGAGCCTCTACCTCTTGATGCTCCGTGAGCGCGCACGCGCGGGGGCGTGAGCGCGCACGCGCGGGGGCGTGACGCGCGCGACGCGGGTCACTCGTCCCAGCGCTTCATCCCGCCGAGGTTGTGCACGTTCGTGTAGCCCTTCGCGCGGAGCGCCTCGGCCGCCCGGGCGGCACGCTTGCCCGACCCGCAGTAGAGGACGATGGGCGCGTCCTTCGGGCCGAGGTCCTTGTCGGCGATCGTATCGACGGGGACGTTCTCCGCGCCCTCGATGTGCTTGGTCGCGTACTCCTCGGGTGAGCGCACGTCGACGAGCTTGGCGCCGTCGGCCACGAGCTTCTTGGCCGTCGGGACGTCGACGAACGGCTCGGACGCCTCGGCCGGCTTCGCGGAGGCCGACGGGGCGGGCGGCGCGGCCGGGGCCGCCGGCGGTGACGAGGCACACGCGGTGAGGTGAGCGAACAACGCGAACGCGACAGACGCGGTGACGGAGAGGCTTCGCATGCGCCTCAGATAGCACGCCGGCGCGCCGCCGCCCCCTCGACCGGCGACGCGACGGTCGGCGAGCCCAGCCGTTGTAAGCGCCTTGTAAGCGGCGCCGGCGCCGCCGCGGGGCCAGAGTCGCCGACATGATCCGCCGTATCCTCCCGTTCGCCACGTGTGCTCTCCTCTCACTCGTCACGGCCTGCGGCTCGTCCGACGGTCGCGCGGCCTTCGGCGACGCCGACCCCGGGCCGGACGCGGGCAGCGCCAACGCGCCGTCTGGGGAGTTCTCCGAGGGCGGATCGAAGCCGGGAGAGGTGGTCGGGCACCTGAGAGGCAAGGTGACCGCGCCCAACGGGACGATCCCGATCGCGGGCGCTGTCGTCTACCTCACCGACAAACGGCCCGAGCCTGCGCCCGAGAAGGTCTTCTGCGACGCGTGCGTGCACATCTCCGCGGCCACTCCCTACGCCTTGTCCGACGACTTCGGCGCGTTCGAGCTCGCGCCCACCAAGGTCGGCAAGCAGTACCTCGTCGTGCAGAAGGGCGGCTTTCGCAGGGTGCGCGAGATCGACGTGACCCGGGGGGACGCGCCGCTCGCGCCATCGCTCACCGCGCTGCCGCCCAAGACCGATCTCGCCGCCGGAGACGAGGTCCCGCGCATGACCGTCGTGCACGGTCAGTACGACGAGATCGAGTCTTCGCTCGAGAAGCTCGGCATCGACAAGAGCGCGCTCGAGATCGTGCAGAGCGCCCTCATCGGCGTGGCGGCCAAGTCGTTCCTCACCGACAAGGCGCGCGTCGACGGGCGCCACATCGTGTTCTTGCCGTGCGGCGACTACACCCAACCGCCGCCCAACACCGACCTCTCCTCCGATCCGAGCATCCAGGACAACCTCCGCTCGTTCGTCGAAGCGGGCGGCCGCCTGTACGTGACCGACTGGCACTACGACTTCATCGCCAAGACGTTCCCCGGGTACATCGACTGGTCGGGCGGCGGCGGCGCGCCGTGCTCGGGCTGCGAACGCGTCGCGTACGACGCGAAGGCGAGCGTCGACGACCCGGGGCTCGCCGCGTGGATGACGGCGCAGAGCCTCCAGACGTTCACGCTGCAGCGCAACTACACGACCATCGCGGGGCTCAACACCGTGGCCACCACCGACGCGTCCGGCGCCCCCAAGTCCGTCACGCCGCGCGTCTGGGTGAGCGGGGCGAAGGACGGCGCCCCCAAGCGGCCGGCGACCGTGAGCTTCGAGCGCGGGTGCGGGCGCGTGCTGTTCAGCAGCTACCACACCGAGCCGTTCTCCAACGACCTCACCCCGCAAGAGCGCGCGCTGCTCGGCGTGCTGCTCGAGGCGAGCGTATGCAACGACTCGCCGACCGGAGTCGTCATCAAGTAGCGCCGCGCGAGCCCGCCTCGCCGTCGGGACGCTCACGGGCGTGAGCGAGGCGTGCGGGCACGGCAGGGTCGAGCATGTAGCCGTCCTCGTCGTGCACGAGCACCCCTGCCAGGCCCGCGCGACGGAGACGCGCGATGGTCACGTGGAGTCGGTTCTTCGCGGCCGCGGGCAAGATGCTCTCACCCGGCCACCCCGCGCGCACGAGCTCTCCTCGCGCGACGGGGCGCCCCGGATAGCGCACACGCTCCTCGGCGAGCCGCAGCACGAGACCCCGGAGCGCGCCGGCCGCGCCGAACCGCGCTACCTCGCCCGACGGGGTGCGGAGCCAGCTGCCGTCGGCGGCCACGACGATCTCGCGCGCCGCGGCGGCCGTCGGCACGCGACCCTTTCGCGGGACGAGCGCGTCGAGTCGCGCGATCACACGGCGCGCAAAGCGCACCTCTTCGGGCTCTCCGCCCGCACCGACCCGCCGGCTCGCGGCGACGTCTGGCGCGAGGGCCGCGGTCATGACATCGAGCGCCTCGCGACGCGCCGGTCTGCCGTCGGCGGCGAGCAGCTCTCGCGCACGCTCGAACCGCTCGCGTGCCGATGCCGTCCGCCCGAGCGCGGCCTCGACCACGCCCGCTGCGCCGGTGAACATGCCCTCCGCGCCCTTGTCGCCGACGGCGGCGAGCGCGCGCCTCGCCTCCGCGTAGCGCAGCTCGGCTTCGGTGAGGGCGCCCTGCTCGAGCGCGACGTTGCCCAGGTAGCCGAGCACGAGGCCCTCCGTGTGCCCATCGCCGATCGCGCGGAACGCGACGAGCGCCCCGTCGAGCCTCGCCCTCGCGCTCGAGAGGTCTCCCTCTTCGGCGTCGACCAACGCGAGCAGCACCTCGCACCACCCCGCCGACCGCAGGTCTCCTGCCGCGCGGAGACGCTCGAGCCCAGACGCACAATCGCGGCGCGCGTCCGCGAGCTTGCCCTCGTCGAGCAGGCGGCTGCCGAGCATCATCAGCACGAAGCCCTCCTCGCGGATGTCTCCCGCGGCGCGCAGCAAGTCGCGCGCGCGAGCGAGCTCGACCATCGCCTCGGCGTTGTCGCCGTGCTCGGACAGCACGTTCGCCAGATCCTTCGACACGACGCCGCGGAGCCACGGATCGGAGGCGCGTCCGAGCCTCGCTCGCGCCGCATCGAAGTGCGCTTTTGCCTTTGAAAACGCGCCCTTGAGGCCCATCACGAGCCCGAGCTTGCTCTCGGCCAACACCTCGACGCGCAGGGTGTGGGCGCGCGCGGCCTTGCGCCGGGCGACGCGCAGATCGTCGAGCGCGTCGTCGCGGCGGCCGTGGTGGATGCGCGCGAGGGCCCGCACGAGGTGCAGCTCCGCAGCCAGCGCCGGTGGGGTCTTCCCTTGCTCGAGCAGCGCGTCGACGCGTTCGAGGAACGGGCGGAGCGGGCCACGCGCCAGCGCGAGGGGGGCGAGCGCGAGCACCACGCGGGCCGCGGCCTCCGCGCGACGCTCGCGGAGGGCCCACGTGAGCGCGGCTTCGAGATCGTCACGGTCGAGCGCGAGCACGTCGACGCGCGGCCCCGCGCCGCTGCCGACGCCGACGGTCGAAGCGAAGTGCTCGGCGTGCCGTCGCGCGATCTCGGCGCGCGCGTCGCGCCGTTGACGCTCTGCCGCGAAGACGCGCACGCTCGCGTGCAGCACGTAGCGGCGTGAGCCCGGCACCTCGGCGGGCTCGAAGGCGCGCACGAGTGACGACTCCTCGAGCCGCTCGAGCGCCTCGGCGATCTCGAGCCGTGAGGCGCCGGCGACGGCCGACGCCGCCGACAGGTCGAAGCTCCCGCGGAACGTCGCGCAGCTCGCGAGCACCCGCGCGTCGCCCGCGTCGAGCTGATCCCACGAGAGCGCGAAGGCCCCGCGCAGCGTGCGGCCCCCCTTGGCGCCGGCGTCGAGCGCGTCGAGCCGCTCCGCGAGCATCTCGGCGATCTCTCTCTCGCCCAGCACGACCACGCGCGGCGCGCACAGCTCGATCGCGAGCGGCATGCCGCCGAGCGTGCGGACGATCTCCGCCACGTGCGGCGCGTTCGCCTGCGTGAGCCGATAGCCCGTCCGGGCGCTCGCCGCTGCGCGCACGAAGAGCCGTACCGCGCTCGACCGGCCGACCTCCTCCGCGGTCTGCTCGCGCCGCGCGGGCACGTCGAGCGGCCCGAGGTCGAACCGCTGTGCGCCTGGCACCGCGATGCGACCGCGCGCAGAGACGACAAAGCGCGCGCCGGGGACGTCGCGGAGCCACGCAGGGACGAGCTTGGTGAGGGCAGCGCGCGCGAGATCTGCGTCGTCGAGCACCACGATCACCTTGCCGCGACCGCCGAGGACCCGACGGATGCGGTCGGCGGCGTCCTTGACCGACGACGACGCCGACTCGGGGAGACCCAGCGCGCGCGTGAGCTCTCTGCACACCGCGTCCGCGCCTTCGACGCCCGCGAGCGCGCACCACACCGCCCCGCGCGACGCCGCGAACGCGGCTGCCAGCGCCGTCTTGCCCGCGCCCGGCGCGCCGGTCATCGAGACGAGACGACTCTTCGAGACGGCGCGCGTCAGCGCCTCGAGCTCGGTCTCCCTCCCGACGAGCGGGGTCATGGACACCGAGGTGCCGCGCCAGGCTTGGCGTCGGCGGTCACGGCCCGTTCTTCACGGCGACGATGGCGGCCTCGACGGCGCGCGCGCAGTCCGCACTGGCGGCCTCAGGGCCGAGGCCCACGAAGTACGTCCCGGGCCGCCCGTGCTCCCCCGGAAAGCCCGAGATGGTGAGCCCGTCGTCGCTCGCCATCGGTCCCCCGAGTCGCGCGGCGATCGAGTTGCCGCGCGTCACCGACGCTTGCATCAGCGGGACCGACAGGACCGACGTGCCACGCTTGGCGCCCGACGTGGCCACGAGCACGTGCGTCGGGTGGAGGACGAGCACGGTGTCGTGCTCGGTGTCGGGGTCGGCGGAGTTGGCGCGGCTCCCGAACAGCTTGCCGAAGAAGCCCGTGGCGGGCGGGTTCTCGCTGTGCGTCACCCACACCCGCGGCTGGCTCAGCACGATCTGCCGAGAGTCCGCGTGCGCGGAGATCGCCTGTGAGAGCTCGGGAGACAGGGAAGCGAAGGGCAGCTCTCGTGTCGTGCGCCGGTACACGCCCCCCAGGATAGAGCACCTCCCGGCCGTCGCCTCCCACGATCGGCGAGCCCGCGCGCGCGATGCCGGGCATTCACTCTGCCCGGCGATTCGCCCGATGCAACGGTCGCCGACCGGTGCTACGCCATGGAGATGTCGTCGTACGCCGAAGACCTGGCCTCGCTCGAGAGACTCGAAAAGCTGCGGCTGCTCGCCCTCGTGGTCGCGTTCGGGTTGGCGCTGGCGTCGGCCGTGCTCGACCTCGACTGGCTCTTGTGGCCGCGCGCCTTCGCGTGGGTCGCCGCCGGTGTCGTCGCGTTCTACGAGGGCCGCGCGATGAAGCGCCTGGGCCGCGACCCCGACGCCTCGTACTTGCGCGCGATCGCCATCATGCTCGTGGCGGCGGTGCTCTTCTACCAGGCCGCCAAGGGGTAGTGGCGACGCGCACGCGCCCCGTCACCGACGCGCGGGTCACAGCGCCACGAAGTTGCGGCGGATAGCGTCGAAGCGCTTCTTCTCGCGGCGGGCGCCCGGGTTCCCGCGGAAGTACAGGTTCTGGACGCAGGGCTCGAGACTGTCGGGGATCGTTTCGATCTGGTTGTCCATCACCCCCAACAGCTCGAGCTTCGACGCGAGCTTCGCCGGGAGCGCGGTCAACGCGTTGTCCGCGAGGTAGAGACGCTCGAGCTGCGGGAGAGCCACGATCCCGCTCGGCACTGCCGAGAGCGCGCACCCGCTCATCGACAGCCATCGGAGCGTCGGAATGCGCGCGAGGACGTCGGCCGCTTGTTCGAAGTCGAGCTGCGGATTCTGATCGAGCTCGAGCTTCCAGAGCGGGAGCCGAACGAGCGCCTCCGGGAGTCGCACGATTTTCGTCCCTTTGACGTCGAGGTGCGTCAGTCGCGAGAAGCAGCCGACGTCGTCCTCGTCGAGCCGGTCGATCGGGTTCGGTCCCAGCTCGAGCGCAACCAGCTGATGCGCGACGGACAGCAACGGACGCGGCAACGAGGTGAGCGCGTTGTCGCCGAGATAGACCATCGTCAACTTGGTCATCTCTGCCACTTCGTCGGGCAGCATCGTGAGACCGTGACGACGGACGTTGAGCTGGGAGGCGGCGCGGTCGACGGTGATGGTCTTCTCCGTCGTCTTCGGCTTGGTCGCCTTCTTATTCTCCGTCGTCTTCGGCTTGGTCGCCGTCTTCTTCTTCGTCGCCGTCTTCTTCTTCGGCGCCTTCGGCTCGTCGGCGATCTTCCGGTACCACGCGTCGAACCCCAGGAACGTGCCGTCGTCGTTTGCGTAGGGCAGCCAGCCCAGCTCGCCGCCCGACCACACGGTGCCGCGCAGGGGCCCCGTCAGGACGAGATAGGTCACCTCGCTGCACCCGCCGTCTGCGATCGGAAGGACGCCGCCGACGCTGTCCGCTGGCTCCAAGAACACGTCCTCGCCGCGCGCGCGCGCGACCAGCGCACGCTTTGCCTGGGCCTTGGTGAACGGGAAGCCCAGATCCATCCGCAGCGTCTCGCTGGCGAGCGCGCCCTCCAGCGTCATGACGGTCCCCTCGCCGCTCGGACCGCCCTTCGCCATGAACGCGGCGTACTCCGCCGGAAGGCTCACCCCGAGCTTGGCCTCCGCGGCGACGACGACGGGACTCTTTCGCTTCATCGGGACGCCATCCTCCGTCCAGCTTCGTCGGCGCTCACAACGAGAACAGATACCCCGCGCCGAGCGTCAACACGGGCACGAACACGTACGACGTGTAGACGTCGTCGAGGTAGGTCTCTCCGGCGCTCGTGAGCCGCCCGAACAGCTGAGGCGCGCGAGGCTGGAAGTCTGGCTCGATGCTCGTCGACGCCGCGAACGTGAACGCCCCCCCCAGGGCGCCGCGGAGGAACAGTCCGCTCTCGAACACCTGCTCCCAACCGATCTCCACGTCGACCATGTGCAGCGACGACTTCGCCGTGAGCGATCGTGATCCCGCTCCCTGATCGGCGGCCGGGATCTGGACCTTCGCGAGCGCCGATACGAGCTCCGCCGTCGTCGCGCCGCCGCCCAATGTGACGAGCCCGTAGCCGACGTCCCCGTACAGACCCAGCTTGGGGAACGGCCGATAGCCCACGTGCGTGCGCCAGATGAGCGAGCTCTGCAGCGACGAGACCACGAGATCGCCGGTGGCGTCGTCGTACGCAGAGATCCCGCGGAGGAACCCGTCGATCACCTTCACGTAGGGCTTGGGCAACAGACCGAGCGACGTCGAGATCCGGAGGCGGAACGGCAGCTCGAGCCCGCCGCGCACGCCGAGGCTCATCGGGAAGTCGGTCCCTGCCGAGAGTCCCAGCCGGGTCGGCTCGTCCGCGAGGGCGGCGGGCGAGAAGAGAAGCATGCATATGCACACACTCAGCGCCGACCCACGCGAGCTCTTCACGAAGCGAACGTACCATCGATCGGGTCGACCGACGGAGCACGCGGAGCGGGCGCGCGCGCTACGGCGCCATGACGCGCCCCGGCGCGCCGTTGGTGCCCGCCTCGGTGTGACACGTGTTGCAGTCGCCCGCCGTGAGCGTCCCCACCATCACGCGCTCTTTCGTGCCGTCGGTCACCTTGACCTTGAACGGCGCCGCGATGCGCGTGCTCGACCTGAAGTTGCCGACGCCGTTCACGGGCAGGTTGGTCACGGCCCCGTTGGCGTCGGTGACCACGACCGTGAGCCCTGCGTTGACGCCGTTGCAGTCGTTGGGCTCGTGCGCCGTCGGGTAGACGGTGCCCGCGACGGTGTAGCGCGGACCGCCGCGCATCGAGTGGCAGGTGATGCACGCGCCGCCCGGGTTCATCGACGCGGAGTTGTCTGCGCCGGGCGGGAAGAACTTGTTGCTCGTGCAGACCGTCGGGGTGTTGTAGTTGGTGCCGCCGCCCGCATCGACGCCGCCGGGCGGCGTGGTGCAAGCCGCGCCCTTGGGCGTGCCCGCGTTGACCCACGCCTCGAGCGTCGCGATCTCGGCGGGCGTAGGCGGCACCGCCGGGGCCGGAGGCATGGGCGCCGTGGTGCTCTTCATGCGATCGAGCGAGGCTTGGGCCACGGTCTTCTTCGGATCGGCCGACGGCTTCACCAGATCGTCGTACGTGAGCAGCGCGACCGGCGAGGGACCGAGGTGACAACCGATGCAGCTGTTCTCGAAGAGCTGCTGCACGTCGCACGGCAGACCGGTCACAGCGCCCGACCCGGCGCCCGCGCCGCTCGAGTTGATGCCGTCGCCCGCGTCTCCGAAGGGCGTCCCCGACGCCGGCGGCGTGTTGGTCCGGGGCCGCGACGGATTCTCGTCGGAGGCGTCGCCGCACGCGAGGAGGGTCGCAGCGACGAGCGCGCCGCACATCATGGCCCCTGCAAACCACCTTCGCATCGCGTCCTCCCGGTCCGGGCGATGAGCGTCGACACCCCACCGCGCCCCACACACACGCACAGCTCGACAGCGTCGCCATCGATGCGTCACCGGTAAGTACCGCGACCAGGGCGAAATCAGGCAGCGCCACTCGGGCGCGACCGGCGGTCCGCGCGCGGTGCGCCGCTAGGGTGGCGGGGGCTTGGCGAGCTGCGACTCGTCGATGCCGAACAGGCGCGAGGCCGTGCGCCACGCCACGCTCTCTAGCGCGTCGGGTTTGAAGTCGAGCTCCTGCAAGAACTTGAGGTAGGGCTTCATCTTCACGAGCGGGAAGTCGCTGCCGTACATGAGCTGCTTACCTGGGTCGCCCATGTAGGCGATCATGTCCTTGAGGCGCATGGCGACGTAGCGCTCGAACTCGTACGTGAACTCGCCGAGCGTCAGCCCCGAGATGTCGGCGTACACGTTGTCGTTCTTGTAGAGCACCTCGGCCGCGTCCTGGAACCACGGGTTGCCCACGTGGCACATCACGAACTTCACGTCGGGGTAGTCGACCGCCACGTCGTCGACGAGGAGCGGGTGGGCCATGCGCACCTTGGCGGTGCGGCTGTACGTGTCGCCCGTGTGGATCATCACCGGCACCGAGTACTTGGCGGCGATGCGGAACACCGTCTCGAGGGAAGGATCGTTGATCGGGTAGTGATCGTAGCCGGGGTAGAGCTTGATGCCTTTCACCAGCCCGTCGCGCAGCCTCTCCTCGAGCGTGAAGAGGTCGGTGCGCTGATCGCCACGCCAGCGCAGACCCTCGACGACCGTGATGCGCCGCTCGTTCGAGAGGAGCTCGAGCAGCTCCTCGACGCTCGGCCGGTCCATGTCGACCTTGTACGAGGTGATGACGACGGCGTGATCGATCTCGAGCTCGGCCATCTTCTCGAGCAGGTCGCGTACGTTCTCCTGCGTCGGGCGGCGCTCGCTCTCGTGGTAGTTGTTGAGGTGCACGTGCGCGTCGATGAGGTAGCGCGGCTTCATCGGCACCAGGCTACCGTGAGCAGTCCGACATGCGTACACCTCTTCATGTGCTCACAGGCTTCCTCGGCGCGGGCAAGACCACGCTCCTGGGGCACCTGCTCGCGGAGCGCACGCACGAGAAGACCGCGGTGCTCATCAACGAGGTCGGCGCCGTGGCGCTCGATCACCTGCTCGTGGAGCAGCTCGACGACGACGTCTCGGTGCTGCCGTCGGGCTGCATCTGCTGCACGGTGCGAGGCGAGCTGGGCGTGGCGCTCACCAAGGTGCTCGAGCGCGACCCGGCGCGCGTCGTGCTCGAGACGACGGGGCTCGCCGACCCGGCGCCCATCCTCCACATGTTGGCGACGCAGCCCCAGCTCGCCGAGCGCCTCGAGCTCGCGGGGCTCATCACGGTCGTCGACGCGCTCCGCGGCGAGGCGCTGCTCGACGAGCAGCCCGAGGCGCGCGCGCAGCTCGATCTCTCCGACAAGATCGTGCTGACCAAGCTCGACCTCGCCGAGCCCGCGGCGGCGGCGCGCCTCGACGACAGACTCGCGCGAGAGCACCCCGGAGCCGAGCGCCTGCGCTCCGGCCCGCGCGGCGTCCCCGCCGACACGTTGCTCTCGCCCCACGCTCAGCCGGCGCTCGTCTCGGACGCGTCGTCGTGGCTCGGCGCGACGTCGACGACCGACGCACACGACGCGATCACGTCGGTGGTCGATCTGGGCCACGCGGTCGACGAAGAGGCGATCGCCGCGTGGCTGCGCATGGTGACGGCCGTGGACGGTCCGCGCCTCTTGCGCGTGAAGGGGCTCGTGCGCGCCCGAGCGTCGGGCGAGTGGCTCGTGCTCCAGTCGGCGCAGCACGCCATCTCTCCGATGCGCGCGCTCGGCGGCGCGCCACGCGGATGGGACTCGTCCAAGCTGGTGCTGATCACACGCGGTCTCTCCGCGCCGACGCTCGCGATGCTGATCGAATCGGCCGAGCAGGCGGCGCGAGGGGACCGCATCAGGGCGAGCTAGGCTTCGACCGAGGCGCCGCGGCAGGCGCGGCCTCTCTTGCTTCGCGATCTGCCTGCGTCCGGAGCGCGGCGCAGATCGGCGCCTCGCCGGGCAGCGGACGGAGCGTCGTCGCCCACGTCTCCAACTCCGCGGCGCCGGCCTTGTCCGTCGAGGGCCAAGCGACGCTCACGCTGAGCAGCACCCTTCCTCCGCACCATGGCACCGTGGCGACGCGCATTTCGACGCCCACTCCGGACTTCGATGCATGCCACGCAGTCCACTGCGCGTCTCCCGATGGTCCTCGCGTGAGACCCGAGCCCTTCGTGCTCGTGGAGAATCCCTCCGCCTCGAGGCCGACGACGACGCCCGTGATGACGTCCTGGTGGCGGAGCGGCGACTTCGTCGGAGTCGCGGCAAGGAGCGCGACCCTCACGCGTTCTCCGCTCGGGTGCTCGATGCGCAACACCGACTTGTTCTTGTTCGGCACGCGTGAATACCCGCTCGGAAGCGGCGCTGTCAGACCGAGGTAGGCCGAACGCCAGAGCCCGTTGGAGAGCACCTCGCCCTCGGCTTCCACGGGCAGCTCCGTGCCGCGCGGCGGAACCGGTGAAAGCCGGACGGCACCGAGAGGCGGGCGCGCGGGCAGCATCGGGCCCACGGCATTCATCGCGTATCGAAGCGCCGACGCGGGGTCTTCGACATTCGTCGCGAAAGCGAACACGGTACCGTCGAGGCGCGTCGTCGTGCGCTTCGTGGACTCGTCCGACAGACAGCGCTTGGCGACCTGCTCGAACCGGCGGGCGTGCTCCGCGTCCTCCCAGGCCGCGACGAGCAGCAATGGTGCGTCGGCCCCGCCAGGCGCCGAGAGCACCCGGTCGCCGGTCCAGCCGCGGGTCGCCTCCTCCGCGTCGCGCAGCGGCAGACAGTCCACGAGAAGTGCCATCACGCCCAGCTCGCCCAACGTCACCTGCGGCGCGGCGGGCCCGCCGGGCGGAACAAGCGACGCTATCGTTCGGCGTCCGACGCCAGCCACGTACCTCTCGGGGTGGAGCACGTCGGCCGTGCTCTGCGGCGCGGACCTGAACGCACGATTGACGAGCTCGAAGCCCCCCGCGCGGTACAGCGACGCCACGAATCGTACGCCTGCGGCGTAGGTGAGCGACTCCTCCAGCCGGCGCTGCGCTCGGCTTCCGGGATCCTCGTCGGTCTCGACGGCGTCGTCGACCTCGTCTTCGCGCTCGAACCAGCGGACGAACCCGACCAGCTGGTCCGCCACCTCCTCTTTGCTCTCCCGCCGTCGCAGCGCACGGCATAGGTACTGGACGAGCGTAGCGTCGCCTTCGATCAGCGCTTGGTTTGCGAGGAGGGCGTCACGGTCCTCGAATTGCTCCGGAATCGACGCTCGAAAGTGCTGATACTGAAGGGCGTGGGTGACCTCGTGGGTCAGCACGTCCTGGAGCGACATGACGTTTTCGGAGGAGGCCTCTAGCGGGACGTCGCGGCGGACGAAAATTCGCTTCTTCTTCTTGTGATAGAAGGCGACGACATCGCTGTTCCTCGACAGGATGTCCCCGCTCTCCGTGCCGCTATCGAGCAGCGCTTCGAACTGTTCGTGGCTCAGCTCCTCGGCCGAGACGGGCTCGAGCTCCTTCAACCCGCGCACGGTGACGACTTGATCGATCGCGAGGCGGAGCTGCAGCTCGAGCGGCGTCGCCGGCCTCTGGGGAGCGAGCGAAGGCGCAGGGGCTTGTCCGGGGCGCGCGCAGGCCATCGCGAAAGCGCTGAGAGACAACATCCAAACAAGCGCCCACGAGAGTCGGAGAAGCCTCGATTCAGCATATTTCGACGTTCGCACGATTGCAGGTTAGCCGAACCGAGCTGCGCACCGCCTCGCGACACCTCGCGCCGCCGAGAACGGCGCCAGCACATCCAAGTGTCTACTTGACACCATCACTGTCACGATCCATCTTGAGGGTGTGACCGAGGCCCAGACCTTCAAGCTCGACGAGCTCGCGCGCGCCGCGGGGACCTCCCCGCGCACCGTGCGCTACTACGTCCAGCGAGGGCTCCTGCCCGCGCCCGCGTTCCACGGCAAGGACACGGCGTACGGGCGCGACCACCTCGTTCGCCTCAAGGCGATCCGCCGCCTGCAAGCGGCGTATCTGCCGCTCGACGCGATCGCCGTCGAGCTCGAGCGCCTCACCCCGGCCGAGCTCGAGCGCCTGGCCGACACGGGCGAAGGTGTGCCCGAGCCGCCCGCGCAACTCGAGCCGCCTCGCCCCCGCCGCCCGTCGCGCGCCTCGGCGCCCGCGTCGCGCGTGGTGCGTCGCTTCGAGATCGCGCCGGGCCTCACGCTCGAGGTGGCCGACGACGCGCCCGCCGACGCGAGCGCGCTCGCCGAACAGATCTTGAAGCTCGCGGGTCGGTCGTGACCGCGAGCGTCCTGAGTCGTGCCTGCAGAAGAACAACCAAGGAGTCGAACATGAGCGTTGGCGTTGGGGAGGGTGACAGGGGGAGCACGGCGTCGGGGTTGTCTGCACGCGGGGGGCACGCCGTGCCGCTGCTCGGCGTCGCGGTGTCGGCGGAGGTCGTCGGCGGGCACGCGCGCGCCAAGGTGCGGCAGCGATATCGCAACGACGAGGCGCACCCCATCGAGGCGATCTACACGTTCCCGCTGCCGACCCGCGCCGTGCTCACCGGGTTCTCGATGACTGTCGAGGGCCGCCGACTCGAGGGCGTCGTGCAGGAGCGCGAGCAGGCGTTCCGCAGCTACGACGACGCGATCACCGCCGGACACGGCGCGGCGCTCCTAGAGCAAGAGCGGCCCAACGTGTTCACGGCCAACGTCGGCAACCTGCTGCCGGGCGAAGAGACCATCCTCGAGGTCGAGTACGTCGAGCCCGTCCGTGCAGAAGAGGGCGCCGTCCGGTGGAGCGTGCCCACGCTCGTCGCCCCGCGGTACGTCCCCGGGGCTCCGAAGGGCGATCGCACGGCCCACGGCACGGCCGACCCGACCGACCGCGTCCCCGACGCCGACCGCATCTCGCCCCCGATCGGCGCGGTGGCGTACGGTCTCTCGCTCGACCTCGTGTTCGACCTCGGCGTCGCGGTCGACGTCGAGAGCCCGTCGCACGCGGTCGTCGTCCAAGGACAGGGGAACAAGACGCGCGTCACGTTCTCGCAGCGTGAGGTGCCGCTCGACCGCGACGTCGTTGTCACGGCGTCGCCGCGCGACGGCGAAGGCCTCGGGGTGCTCACGCCCATCGCGAGCGTGCTCGCGCACAAGTCTCCGGGCTCGCCGGGCGCCGTCGCGATCACGATCGTGCCCGACCTCGCCGCCGGATCGAGCAAGCGCGGCGCGCGCTCGGACGTGGTGTTCGTGCTCGACCGCTCGGGCTCGATGGGAGGCTCGTCGATGCAAGAGGCGCGCACGGCGCTGCGCCTCTGCCTGCGGCAGCTCCGCGAGGGGGATCGCTTCAACGTGCTCGCCTTCGATACCGAGATCGAGGCGTTCGCCGCGGAGATGGTGCCGTTCACGCACGCCACGTTGCAGCGCGCCGACGCGTGGCTGTCCCGCGTCGACGCGCGCGGCGGCACCGAGATGCTCACGCCGTTGCTCGAGGCCGCGAGGCTCGCGCCCGACGGCGTCGTCGTGTTGCTCACGGACGGCGAGGTCGGCAACGAAGAAGAGATCGCCCAAGCCTTCGTGAGCGCGCGCCGCACGGCCCGCGTGTACTCGTTCGGAATCGGCACCAACGTCTCCGACGCGCTGCTCGAGGATCTCGCGGCGCGCACCGGCGGCGCGGTCGAGCTCATCCACCCCGGCGAGCGCATCGACGACAAGGTCGTCGCCCAGTTCGCGCGGGCCACGGCGCCGCACGTCAAGGATCTGACGATCAAGCTCCGCGGCGTCGACATCGGAGAGATGGCGCCCGCGACCCCCGACGCGCTCGTGGACAGCGAGCCGCTCTGCCTCTTCGGCACGTACGAGGAGCCGGGTCGCGGCGCGATCGAGGTCCGCGGAACGCTCGACGGAGAGGCCTTCTACCTCGAGGTGCCGGTCGACCTGCCCGCCGAGAGCGATCGCCCGGTCATCGCGAAGCTCTGGGCGCAAGCGCGTATTCGTGACCTCGAGCGCGCGCCGGTCTCGGGCCGCCGCGGCGAGGCGATGCGCGACCGGATCGTGCGCCTCGCGGTGGAGCACGGCGTGTCGAGCAAGCTCACGTCGTTCGTCGTCGTCGAGAAGCGCGTGGGCGATCGTCGCACGGCCGAGCACGCGGAGACGCGCGTGGTGCCGGTGTCGCCGCCCGCGGGTTGGGAGATGTTCTCCATCGTCGGCGCCGCGAACAGAGGAGGCGCGCCGCCGATCATGATGCGTTACGCCAGCGCGCCGCCGCCACCTCCGGCCATGGCACCCGCACCGGCGCGCCCGATGGCGATGCGTTCCCTCGCCCGCGCGGCGCCGATGGCCCCGATGGGCGGCGCGCCGCCCAAGGCACGCAAAGAAGCCGCCTACGACGACACGGACGAGGACGACATGACGCTCGCGTCACACGGCGCGGCTTCGTTCGGCGAGGGCGGCCCCGCGGATCTCTTCGCCGAGCGCGCGCGCTCCCAGGGCCTCGCCGAGCCGACGGACACGCTGGCCGAAGCAGACGGGGTGAGAGCCCTGCTCTCGCGCCAATCCGCGTCGGGCCTCTGGGATGAGCCCGGCGTCGACACCCTGCTCACGACGGCGCGCGCGCTCGCGGCGCTCGTCGCGATGGACCTGTCCACGTCGCACCCTGTGCACGGCGCGCAGATCAAGAAGGCCGTCGAGGCGCTGCTCGAGCTCCTCGAGCACAGCCCTACGGTCGACGCGGCCGCCGCCGCGCTCGCGATCTCCGCGGCGTGGCTCCTCGCGACCGGCAGGCGCACCCGCACAGCGGTAGAGCGATGGGCAGGGGGGCGCGCCCCAGGGCTCTCGCTCGAGCACGAAGACGCCGTCCGCGCGTACGTGCGTGAGGCGCTCGCGGCACACACCGAAACGGCGTCGGCATGAGGAGCATCTAGGTTCTTCGGCGGGCAAATCGGAGGTCCGCGCCCGCCGTGGAGGTCCCGATGACTCTCGCCGAACACCGCCGCACGACAGCCTCAGTCGCATCCTCTCCGCTGGTCGAGCAAGAGCTCGAGCGCGACCGAGAGTTCCACCCCAACCTCGGCGGCGTCACCCGAGGCGGCCTCGCCAACCACTTTCCGATGACGGTGCTCGCGTTGCACGGGCTCGGGGCGAGCGACGACGAGGTCGAGGCGTTCAAGGCGCGGTGGCCGCGTCACCGCGCGAGCATCACGGGCGACCTGCGCCTCGCGGACGACAAGACGGTCACCGTGGACAACTGGCCTGACTTCCTGGGTGAGCCCGCACGGCTCGCGCAGTTCAGGCGCGTCTTCGAAGAGCTCCTCGCCACCGAGCGAGAGCGCGACGTGGTCACCCACGCGCTCTGGGTCATGCGCGACGGGCTCCCGATGGGTCTCTTCCATCCGCTCATCCGCCTGAGCTTCGCCAGCCAGCACGGGAGTCACGGCCTGATCGCCGACGCCCTCGCGTACATGGCGATCCGTCACGAAGACTTGTTCCGCTCGGCCGCGCTGCCGGTCGTCGATGCAGACCACGCCGAGCCTTCCGCCGGGAGCGTATGGCGACGCGCGGCCACCGACGAGGACGTGCGCCGCGCGAGAAGTAGCGTGCAGGCCGGGTCGCTGCGCGTCTGCGAAGAGCTGTGCGGAGAGCGCGTGATGCACTCGGCGGCACTGACGGCGGACTTTGCGATCGGCGGCGGCGCGCTGTCGACGCGCATCCCCGAGATCTGTCGACTGGCGCTGCGGCTCTATCTCTTCGAGCCCGCGCTGACGACGCTGCACGCGGTGACGGCGGCGCAGGCGCTCGCGGACCTCACGCTCCGTTACGGCGACGGCGACGCGGCGACGTTCTCCGCGCTGTGGGCGCGCTACTGGGTGTGGCTCACCACGCTGTACGTCGAGAAGGGACGCCCGACCGCGCTGCCCGCGCTCGACGAGGCCTCGCCCCGAAGCGTCGTCGACTGGGAGGCCCTCTCGAGGGCGGCCCGCGCGATCCCCGAGGTGCATCTCGTCAAGATGACCTACACGTGCCGCTGGCTCGACGAGACGTTCGGCCCGGAGCCGCTCTACGCCCTCGCGGTCCGCAACATGCTGCGCGAGCAGAACGCGCACCCCAAGCGAGGCGCGGGGCTCGTACCGCGAGCGCTGTGAGCTACTCCACCAATCGGCAGCCCACGCTCGACGTCGTGATCTGCTGCACGACGCCGTTCTCGAACCGAAAGCGGTACGTCATCTCGGGGCCCGTGTAGACGCCGGCGACGTAGCTCCACTCGTTGCGGTCGCACGACGTCGGCGGCCCGAGCTCTCCCAGCACCCGCGCGGACGACCACCCTTTGCGCACACGCGGAAACAGCCGCTCTCCATCACCGAAGGTCCGCCGCCCAGATCCCGTCTTCGGAGGACACACAGACGCCCTCGCGCTCCCAGACGCCCCCGCACTCGCCGCCGCAGGCGCCGCCGCACTCGCCGCCGCAGGCGCCGCCGCAGGCGCCGCCGCAGGCGCCGCCGCACTCGCACTCGCACTCGCAGACGCACTCGCACTCGCACTCGCACTCGCACTCGCAGACGCAGACGCAGGCGCAGACGCACTCGCAGACGCACTCGCAGACGCAGACGCAGACGCAGACGCAAGCGCACTCGCACTCGCAGGCGCACTCGCAATCGCCCCCGCCCCCGCGACCTCCCGAGGAGCACACGCGCCGACGAGCGCGCAAAGAGCCACCACGGCCCCGAACGAGCCCCGTCCCCGTCGCGCGTCCATGAACCAAGTGTACGCGCTCGACAAAGCGCGTGCGAGCGCGCCCGATCGCGGACGACGCGGCGCGCGACTTCGAATAATCTGGGCCGTTCATCCATGCACGTCGCCACGCGCTCCCGCCGCCCGATCGCGCCCGTCGTTCTTCTCCTCTCCTTGTGGACTGCGACGCTCACCCTGTGCCCCGTGCGCGCGCTTGCCCAGGCGCCGGCGGACGCGCCCGCAGCTGCGCAGCCCGAGGACCCGCGGCGCGCCGAGGCAAAAGAGCACTTTCTCCGCGGGGTGGAGCACACCGAGCGCGGCGAGTGGGACGCCGCGGTCTCCGAGTTCCTCAAGTCGCGCGAGATCCTCCCGACCTCGACCAACACGTACAACGCCGCCGTCGCGATGCGAAAGGCCAAGCGCTTCGACGAGTCGCTCGACATGTACGAGGCGCTGCTCCGCGATTTTCCCGACATCGCCGCGGGCGAGAAGCAGATCGCCGCGCGTGAGCTCGAGCAGCTTCGCGCGTCGGTCGGCGCGCTGGAGCTCGAGGGCGGCGTGCCTCGCGCCAAGATCGTGGTCGACGGCCGTGAGCGCGGCGTCTACCCGCTCGCCGCCCCCCTGCGACTCGGCGCCGGATCGCACACCGTGCGCGTCTCGGCCGACGGTCACCTCCCGTTCGAGACACGCGTCGACGTGGTGGGTGGGCAGAGCACGCGCCTCGAGGTCTCGCTCGTCCCGCTCACCTCGGCGGGGCGCCTGTCGGTGAGCGAGCAGACCGGCAAGGCGCTCGACGTCGTCGTCGACAACGCGACCGTCGGCAAGACGCCGTGGGAGGGCGCGCTGCCACCGGGCGAGCACACCGTGCTGCTTCGCGGAGACAAGAACACGGGCACGCAGCCCGTGCGCCCGATGGTCGCCCTCGATCAGGTGGTCACCCTCAACCTGCTCGCGGAGCAGCTCGACGCGAGCGTGCGCGTCGACCCCGTGCCCGCGACGAGCCTGATCGCGATCGACGGCGTCATCGTCGGTCGCGGCGCCTGGCAGGGACGGCTCCGCGCGGGCACGCACGAGATCCGCGCGACGTCCGAGGGCTTCCTGCCTTTCACGCGCCGCGTCTCGCTCGGCAAAGACAGCGCGCAGACCGTCCCGGCCGCGCTCGAGCGCGATCCCACGTTCCTCGCCGGGCCGCGCCCGTCGTTCAGCGCCGAGCTCGACTCCGCGCTCCCTGTCGGCGCGGCGTTCGGCGGCGATGTCGCCGACGCATGCACGGGCGGCTGCTCCGCGGGCGTCCCGATCGGTCTCCACGCCGTCGTCCACGGTATCTATCAGCTCGGCTCGGGCTTCGGCGCCGGCCTCGACGCGGGGTACCTCCTCGCGTTCCGTTCGACGACGGGCGCGGACGCTACACTCCAACCCAAGGGGCGCGCGCTCAACGCGGGCAGCGCCGACGACGCGCTTCGTCTCAGCGGCCTGACGTTGGGCGCGTCGGCCCAATTCCACCGCGGCGAGACGTGGCCCTTCACGGCGCGGCTCGGCGCGGGCGTCATGCTCGGCTCGCTCAACGACTCGCGCAGCGGCACGTTCACCAACACGACGTCGGAGCGCTATCGGGTCGACATCCAAGAGAGCTCGCCCGCGACCTACTTCTACGTCGCGCCCGAGGTCCGACTCGGACGGCGCCTGAGCGAGCACTTCGAGGTGAGCGTCGGCTTCGAGGTGCTCCTCATGTCTGCGCTGACGCAGCCGCGGTGGCGCGATCAGACCGCGGTCGTCACGTCGAACGTGGCGCGCGGCGACGGCATCGCGACGTTCGGCGAGCGCACCACGGCGGGATCGTTCCTCGTCTTCGTCGCCCCCGGACTCGGCGCCCGGTACACGTTCTGATGGGCGGGCGTACGTCATCCTCTGCGCGTCGCGTCGCCGGAGCGAGCCTCGCGGTCGCCCTGGGGCTCGCGGCCTGCGCGTCGCATCGCGACGGCGAGCGCCACGCGTCGGGCGAGGCCGCCCCTACCGGCGACGACACCGTCGCGGTGCGGGCGCGCACGACCCGTGAGCTCGGAGTCCTCGTCGCGGCGCCGTCGTCGTCTCCGGCGACGCTCCCTCGCACGGCAGACGGGCGCGTGCGCATCACGGCGGGCGACACCTTCGAGCTCGCCTTCGCGCTCCGCGGCGCGTCCTCCGTCGAGCCGCGCGAGCACGACGGCGTATCGGTGTACCGGCGTGCCCTCGACGGCGCAGACCTCGTGCACGCGCCGCTCAGCGACGGCGTCGAGGACCTCGTGTTCTTCGATCGGCCTCCGAAGCGCGAGGAGCTCGTCTACGACCTCGACGTCGCGCGCGTGGCAGGGCTGCGCCTCTTCCACGGCTCGCTCGAGCTGCTCGACGCCGGCGGCGCGCCGCGGGTGCGCGTCGAGACGCCGTGGCTCGTCGACGCGAAGGCGCGACGCGTGACGGTCGAGGTGCGCGTCGAAGGCTGCGCGGTCGACACCGACCCGCGGACGCCTTGGGATCGCCCCGTCACGCCGCCGGGCGCGCGCACGTGCCAGGTCCGTCTGACGTGGGGCGGCGTCACCTACCCGGTCGTCGTCGACCCCGCGTGGAGGCTCGGAACCTCTGGCAGCCCGCGTCACGGTCACGCCGCGATCACCTTCGCCGACGGTCGTGTCCTGTCGATGGGCGGCACGCTCGCGAGACCCGGCTTGGGCAACGGCCCGATCGACAGCGGCGAGATCTACGATCCGATCACGCGCACGTGGTCGAGCGCCGTCACACTCCCGTCGGCGCGCGTCGACTTCGCGATGGCCCTCGTGCCGAGCGGGAAGGCGCTCTTGGTGGGAGGAGGGGGAAGCTCGCGCCCCGAGCTCGTCACGAGCGCCGGCGTCGTCTCGCGCTCGGACGCGTCCTTGGCCGCGAGCGCGGGCCTGCGAGCCACGACGCTCGCCAACGGCAAGGTCCTCGTCACGGGCGGAGGCTCGGGCGCAGCCGCGCTATCGGCGCAGCTCTTCGACGAGGCGACAGACATGCTCGTCCCCGCGGGCGTCGCGCCAGCCGGCTCGATGAAGGCGGGACGCTCGAGTCACACGGCCACACGCCTCGCGTCCGGCAAGGTGCTCCTCGCCGGCGGCAACGGCACGACCTCTGCCGAGATCTACGATCCCGCGACGAACACGTTCACGCTCACGGCGTCGCCGATGGTGCACGCGCGGCAGGGCCACACGGCGGCTTTGCTCGGCGACGGGACGGTGCTCCTCGCCGGCGGTGGCAACGCGACGTCCGAGATCTACGACCCGGCCCAAGACAAGTTCACCGCATCCGACGCGGCCTCTGCCGATCGCACCGGCGCAGAGGCCGTCGTGCTCTTGTCGGGCGACGTCATGGTCGCCGGCGGCGACGCGGCGGGGCCCGTCGCAACCGTGGAGATCTTCGACGCGCGGACGCGCACGTTCTCGGCGCAACCCTCGCTCTTGTTCGCGCGCAGCCGGCTCGCGTCGGCGCGGCTCGCCCAAGGCGAGGTGCTGATCTTCGGCGGCCTCGGCAGCAACACCTTCAGCGTCGCGGCGACCGAGATATGGTCCCCTGGCGCGCCCGGCACGGCGTGCTCCGTCGGCGACGACTGCCGCTCCGGCGCGTGCGAGGAGCGGGTGTGCTGTTCGGCCGCGTGCGTCGGCCCCTGCCAGACGTGCATCGTGGGCACCGGCGCGTGCGCGCCCGTGACGGGCAAGGACGACCCGAACAGCTGCACCGGCGCGGACACATGCGACGCGTCGGGCGCGTGCAAGAAGAAGAACGGCCAGAAGTGCGCCGCCGCGGCCGAGTGCGCGAGCGCCCAGTGCGTCGACGGCACGTGCTGCGATCGCGCGTGCGACGGACAGTGCGAGGCGTGCGACGTCGCGGGGTACGTGGGCACGTGCGCCCCGGTCGCGGGCCCGCCGAGGAACGGGCGACCGCTCTGCGCCGCGCCGGGCACCACCTGCGGCGGCGTGTGCAACGGCCTCGACGGCGTCGCGTGCGCCTACCCGAGCGCCATCACGAGCTGCGGCGCCTCGTGCGCCGGCGACAAGCTCACCGCGAGCACGTGCGACGGTCGCGGCGCGTGCGTCATCGATGCGCCCCGCGGGTGCGCCGGCAACTTCGTGTGCCGAGACGCGACCGCATGCAAGACGGCGTGCGCCGCCGACACGGACTGCGCGGAGGGCTACCGGTGCGAAGGTGACAAGTGCCTACCCATCGCGCTGTGCGAGGAGCGCTTCGTCACCAAGGGCACCCAGCGGGTCGACTGCTTTCCGTACACGTGTGAGCAGTCGGGCGCGTGTCGCGTGACGTGTGCGTCGGTCTCGGACTGCGTCGCGCCCACGGTGTGCTCGCTCGACGGGCAGTGCGTCGATCCGCCGCCTGCGCCCGAGACCGGGTGCGCCGCTTCGCCGGCCCGCCCTTCTGGCGTCGACGCCGGTGGCCTGATCGCGGCCTTGGGGCTCCTCGGCGTGTGCATCACGCGACGGCGCCGCGCAGGGAGGACGTCATGAGGCTCTCGAGCTCTCTCGCGGTCATCGCGCTCGCGGTGGTCGTCGGCGGCGGAGGCTGCGACTCGGAGCGCGCGACGACCGCGCCGCGTCCTGCCGGCGCCCAGTCGACACTCAATGCAGAATACATGCTTCGGGAGCTGGGTGCGCGTTTTCCAGGCGCCCTGCCTCGCTCGGTGGTCGAGAGTGCGTTCACGCGCGCCCGCACGGAGCTACCAGACGACGCCACCGGCGACTTCGTCGTCGAAGACGCGGTGAGCGGCGTCGGCGCACGCGTACGTCTGGAGCAGGCCGCGTCGAGCCCGCGCGTGACCGTCGACGGCCTCGCGGTCTACGCCGACGCAGGCGTGGTGATGCGCGCCACGCCGCGAGGTGTCGAAGACTTCGTCTCGCTCCGCCGACGCCCCGCGCGCGAGGAGCTCGCGTACGAGGTCACCCCCTCGGCCGGCGCACGCCTCCGCCTCGTCGAGCGCACGCTCGAGCTGCTCGACGAACGCGGCGCGCCGCGCATACGCATGGCCCCGCCTTGGGTCGTCGGCGCCGACGGCGTGAAGCTCGAGGCGGACGTGGCGCTCGAAGGGTGCGCGTACGACACGAGCCCTGTCGCGCCGTGGGGCCGGGAGCTCCCGTTGCCCGGCGCCGCGCGCTGCACCGTGCGGGTGCGGTGGAGCGGGGCGCGATATCCCGCGCTCGTCGACCCGGCGTGGTCCACCACCGGCGCGACCACCCCCCGAGACCAGCACGTCGCCGTCAAGCTCGCCAACGGGCGCGTGCTCGTCACCTTCGGGAATACGTGCAACAACGGGTGCTTCCTGGGGAGCTCGGCCGCCGCGCTCTACGACCCGACGACGAAGACGTTCGCGGCCACCGGCAGCGCGAGCGGCAAGGTGGCCGACACCGCGGCAGTGCTGCTCGGCAACGGCAAGGCGCTCGTCATGGGTCCGCAGACCGTGGGCGGCCTCCTCTACGATCCGGGCACCGGCACGTTCGGCCCCGCCGGCGCGTCGACCGTGGAGCGCTCGGGCGGGTCGACGCTCACGGTGCTCGCGTCGGGCAAAGTGCTCGCGCTAGGGGGCTCGTCGCCACCGAGCGCAGAGATCTACGACCCGGTCGCCAACACGTTCACGCTCACGGCGGCGCCCAAGGCCGCGCGCAACGGGCACACAGCGACGCTCCTCACGAACGGGAGAGTGCTCGTGACGGGCGGAGGCAGCGCGAGCGCCGAGCTCTTCGACCCGGCAGGTGCCGGCTCCTTCGCGCTCACCGGGAGCATGTCGGTCGCGCGGACGGGTCACGGCGCCGTCAGGCTCGCGTCGGGCAAGGTGCTCGTGGCCGGCGGCGGGACCAAGGCGCTCGAGCTCTTCGACCCCGCGACGGGCATGTTCTCGAGCGCCGGCGCCCTCGCCGACGCGCGCGAGGCCGTCAGCGTCACGCTGATGACGTCCGGAAACGTCTACATCGCAGGTGGATTCTTGCTGGGCACCGGCTCGCCGATCGTGGAGCGCTACGAGCCGGCGACCGGTCAGGTGAGCGTGGCGCCGTTCTTCGTGACTGCGCGCGGCTACCACCGGGCGACGCTCCTCGACAGCGGCGTGCTGCTCGCCACCGGGGGTCGCAACATCTCGTCGGAGTCGTTCGGCAACTCGATCGCCGACGCGGAAGAGCTCGGCGTCACCTCTGCCGGCGCGGTCTGCGCCCTCCACGACGACTGCGCGTCGGGCATCTGCGACCAAGGCGTGTGCTGCCTCACCACGTGCACCGGCGCGTGCCGCGCTTGCGCGCCCGGGACGGGGCAGTGCCTCGTCGTGAAAGGCGCCGACGATCCCAACTCGTGCGCGGGCACCGACACGTGCGACGCCACGGGCGCGTGCAAGAAGAAGCTCGGGCAACCCTGCGCGGACAACGCCGCGTGCGCCGGCGGGTTCTGCGTCGACGGGGTCTGCTGCGATCGCGCGTGCGCCGGCACGTGCGAGGCGTGCGACGGCGCCAACCGCGGCACGTGCGAGACCGTGGCGGGCAGGCCCCACGGGACGCGCGCGTGCGCCAGCGACGGCTCGACGTGCGGCGGCGCGTGCGACGGCACGATCGCGGACGCGTGCACCTTCCCCGGCGTGCAGACCGGCTGCGGGACTCGCTGCACCGACGGCGCGCGCACCGCGGGCGCGTGCGACGGCAAGGGGGCGTGCGTCTCGCAGGCCACGCGACCGTGCCCGGGCAACTACGCGTGCGCAGACGCCACCAGCTGCCGCACGACGTGCGCCTCGGACGCCGAGTGCGCGCGTGGCTACGGGTGCGCGGCGGGAGCGTGCACGCCTATCGCCTACTGCGACGGGGATCGCACGATCATCGGCGCAGACGGCAAGAGCAAGACCGACTGCGCGCCCTTCCGCTGCGACGTCGCGACGAACCGATGCCGCACGTCGTGTGAGGACGTCGAAGCATGCGCCGACCCGTTCGTGTGCGGCCTCGACGGACAGTGCGTCGCCGCGCCCGAGGCGCCGAGCGGATGCGCGACGAGCAGCGCGCCGTCGCCTCCGCAGGGCGGCTGGCTGACGCCGTCTGTGCTCGCGTTGCTGATCGTCCTCACGCGGCGCCGCCGCGAACACAGCTTGCCCCCACGCGTTCGCCCGATACCCTGACACGGACGATGTCGGTCGAAGCTCCCACTCTGTCGCCGGGCCAGGTCGTCGACGGCAAGTATCAAGTGGTCCGGCTGCTCGGAAAGGGCGGCATGGGAGCGGTGTACGAGGCCGTTCACCTGGGCACGAGCCGCCGCGTCGCCGTCAAGGTGATCGTCTCGGCGTCGCTCGCCAACGAGCCCGACGTCGTCACGCGCTTCCAGCGCGAGGCGCGCGCGAGCGGCTCGATCGACTCGCTGCACGTCGTGCAGGTCCTCGACACGGGCGTCGACCCCGTCACGAACGATCCGTACATGGTCATGGAGTACCTGTCGGGGCAGGACATCCACGAGCTCGTGCGTCGCGTAGGGCCGCTGCCGCCCGATCTGGTCGTCCGCATCGGCGCGCAGGCCTGCCTGGGCCTGCAGCGCGCACACGACGCGCGCATCGTCCACCGCGACATCAAGTCGGCCAACCTCTTCTTGTCGACGCGCGACGGCGGTGAGGTGCAGGTCAAGCTGCTCGATTTCGGCATCGCCAAGGTGCGCGCCGAGCCCATGGCCAACGCCGAGAGTCACCACCTCACGACCACGGGCTCGATGCTCGGGTCGCCGCTCTACATGTCGCCGGAGCAGGCGCGCGGCATGAAGACCCTCGACGGGCGCTCCGACATCTGGTCGCTCGGCGTCGTGCTCTACGAAGCGCTCACCGGCGCGGCGCCCAACAACGACAAACAGACGCTCGGTGATCTGCTCGTGGCGATCTGCGTCGAGCCCGTGACGCCGCTGCAGTCCCGCGCGCCGTGGGTGTCGCCCCAGCTCGCGGCGATCGTCGAGCGCGCGCTCGAGCGCAGCCCCGACGATCGGTTCCAGACGGCGATGGACATGCACGAGGCGCTCAGCGCCCTCGTCCCGAGCACGAACATCCGCGAAGAGATGCTCGGTCCCGTGAGCGAAGCCGAGCGCGCGCACGTGGCGTCCGCGGCGCCGACGGGCACCGGTCCCGTCGCGCAAGACGCACGCGCGACCGAGCCGGGGGGCGAGGCGAGCGCGCCTGCGGCGACGCACGCGGCGGTGTCGGCGTTCGCAGCCAGCACGAGCACGCCCGGGGTACACCTCGGCGCCGCCGCCCCGGCGACGGATCTCGCGGCGTCGGCCGCTTCGACGACGGGCAAGCCCAAGCGGGCGTATTGGTCGTTGGCGGTCGTCCCGTTCGCGCTCGTCGCAGCCGCCGCGGTGGCCTTCCAGGTGCGCACACGCGGCGACGCATCGCGTGATCCGACGGCCGAGCCGAGCGCGTCGCCCGTGGTCGATGTCGCGAGCGCGAACGACGTCGCGTCGACCACGCCGCCGACGCCGCCGCCGTCGTCATCGGTCGCCGCGCCCACCAAGACGGTGCAGGTCGCGGTGCGCGCTCCGACGGGGGCAAAGGTCGATCTCGACGGACAGCCCGCAGAGCTCCGCGACGGATCCCTCTCGATCACGGGCGCCCCGGGCAGTCTCCACAAGGTGCGCCTCTCCCACGGCGACGTGTCCGAGGAGACCGCCGTGACGATCCTCGAGAGCGGCGCCACGCTCCCGCCGAAGATCGAGCTCGTGGCGCGGCGTACCGTCCACAAGCCCGCCGCGGCAGCCGTCGCCGCTTCGCCCACGCCGCCCGCGCCCGCCAAGCCCACCGCACCCGCGGCGCAGCCCAAGAAGCCGC
>JAGQJA010000037.1:445-14758 GCA_020430845.1 Myxococcales bacterium | reverse complement strand
CGTACGGCGTGAAGTTCTCGAGCGGATCGGGCTCGCGCGCCGCCTTGGGGTAGTAGCGCGTGTTGGGGAGCGCCGCGCGGCGACGGCGCTGGGCGCAGCGGTCCTCGGACAGGCCGATCTCGTCGAGCTCGGCGGCCGTCGCCTCGTAGGCCTCCTTGCAGTGCGGGCAGAGGACGCGCACGAGGCGCTGGGCGAGCACGCCGACGACGCTCGAGCGGAGCAAGAACGGCTCGACGCCCATGTCGATCATGCGCGTGAAGGCGCCGGCGGCGTCGTTGGTGTGGATCGTCGAGAGCACCAAGTGACCCGTGAGCGAGGCGTTGACGGCGATGTCGACCGTCTCCTTGTCACGGATCTCGCCGACCATGACCACGTCGGGGTCCTGGCGGAGGAAGGCGCGGAGCGCGCTGGCGAAGCTGAGGCCGATCTTCGCGTTGACGTGCACCTGGTGGATGCCGGCGAGCTCGTACTCGACCGGGTCCTCGGCGGTGAGGATGTTGATGTTGGGCTGGTTGATGCGGTTGAGGCACGCGTAGAGCGTGGTCGTCTTGCCCGAGCCGGTGGGGCCCGTCACGAGGATGATGCCGTCGGGCTTGTGGATGAGGCCATCCATGAGCGCGTAGTCGCGCGCCGAGAAGCCCAGGTCGGGCAGGTCGAGCAGCACGCTCGACTTGTTGAGCAGACGCATGACGATCCGCTCGTAGCCGCGGCTCGTGGGGATGGTGCTGACGCGGATGTCGAAGCTCTTGCCGGCGATCTTCTTGGCGATGCGGCCGTCTTGCGGGAGGCGCTTCTCGGCGATGTTGAGCGCGCTCTCGATCTTGATGCGGCTGACGATGCTGCTCATGAAGGCCCGCGGGGCGCGGCGCGCCACGTAGAGCTCGCCGTCGATGCGATAGCGGACGATGACCTCTTTCTCTTCCGGCTCGATGTGGATATCGCTCGCGCGCTCCTTCATCGCCTGCAAGAAGAGCGAGTTGACCCAGCGGATGACGGGCGCCTCGTCGTCGGAGTCGAGGATGTCGCCCGCCGCGTCGTCGTCGGCCGAGCCCTCGTCGCTCTCGAGCTCGCCGCCGCCCGCCTCGCGCTCGTACACTCGGTTGATCGCGTCGACGATCTTCTCCGAGGGCGCGACGCTCACCTCGACGGGCTTGCCGAAGAGCACGCGGACCTCGTCGAGGGCGACGGTGTCGAACGGGTCGCCCGTGAGGACGTAGACGGCGAACTCGTCCTCGTTCGTGACGAGCAGCCGGTGCGACTTGGCGAACGTGATCGGCAAGCGGGTCGCGAGGTCGGTCGAGATGCGATCGGGCTCGGGCCGCGGCACGAACGGCAGCTCCGACTCGGCCGCGAGCGCCTCGGCGATCTGCGCGTCGTCGAGCACGTTGCTGTTGACGAGCAGGTCGACCAGATCGATCCCCTTCTCGCGCTGGATGGCGTAGAGCTGCTCCAGTCGGTCGGGGGCGACGCCAGCGCGTCGCGTCAGGATCTCGCCGAGGAATCGCTGCTCCACGCCATTACCTCTCGATCTTCTCCACGTTGCGCGTCGGGGGCCGCACGGGGACGCCGCCGCCGGCCGGGCGCACGAGCGTGGGCTTGGGCGTGACGACGGGTGTCGTGGGCGCCGGGCCCGACGCGCCGCTCGAGCTCCGCGAGGCGGGCTGCGGCATCTCGAGCGGCTGCTGCGGGTCGTGCGTCTTGAGCTGCTTGGGCTGCGTGATCTCCTCGAGGCGCTTCTTCTCTTCGACCTGGAAGTAGGCCTGACGGATGTCCTCGACGAGGCCGTTGGTGCGCGACCAGTCCTTGGCCGCGGTGAACTCGGAGGTGTCGCTGAAGACGAAGTAGCGGTCGAGGTACTGCTGACGCTCCTGCATCTTGCGCTCGAAGACGGTGCGGAGATCGTTCTGGTTGCGGATGATGTACGGCGTGAGCACCAACACGAGGTTGCGCTTCTCGACGGTGTCGGTGCGCTTGCGGAAGAGCGCGCCCAGCACGGGGATGTCGCCGAGCACGGGGACCTTCTCCTCGGCGCGCGACGTCACGTTGCGGATCAGGCCGCCGATGACGACCGTCTGCTGATCCTGCACGACGAGCTTGGTGTTGGCGGTGCGCTTGGAGATCGGGATGGCGCCGAGCGTGCCGCCCAGCGGCGCGCCCTGCTCGCTGATCTCCTCGGTGACGTCGAGGCGCACCTCGTTGGAGTCGTTGAGGTGCGGCTTGATCTTGATCTTGGTGCCGACGTCCTGGCGGGGTGAGCCGAACGAGCCGAAGCCGCCGAGCCCGCCCAGGCCACCGAGCGCGCCCGCCGCGCCCGCCGCGCCCGCCGCGCCGCCGAGGGCGCCCGGGAACGCGCTGACCGCGTTGGTCTGGAGCGGGATGTTGTCGCCGACGTTGATCTCCGCGTCCTCGTTGTCGAGCGCGAGGATGTGCGGCGTGCTGAGGAGATCGCTGTCGCCCGTCTTGGCGAGCGCCTGGATGAACGTGCCGAACGCCGGGATGCTGATGCCGGTGCCCAAGAAGTTCTGCGAGCCGCTGATGCCCGGGCCGCGCACGCCGAGCGCGAAGCCCTGGAGCGCGTCGGGGTCGGTAGGCACGGGCGGGATCGTGTTGGTGATCTTGTTGCCGCCGAAGACGACGCTGTCGTCGGGGTTGTCGAGCTTGAAGGGCGCGCCGCCGTGGAAGCTCACGCCGAGCGCGTTGGAGCGCTTCATCTGGAGGTCCATGACGACCGCTTCGATGAACACCTGGCGTCGCGGCTGGTCGAGTCGATCGATGACGCTGCGGAGCGACGCGTAGTCGCGCAGCGACGAGGTCACGACGATCGAGTTGGTGGCCTTGTCGGCGCTCACCTTGACGGCGCCGTCGAAGACGCCCGTGGGCGCCGCGCCTCCGGCGGGGGCAGCTGCCGGTGCCCTACCGCGGCCCGCCGCCGCGCCCGCGGCCGGTGCGGCCGAGCCGGTGATGATCTCGTTGAGCGTCTTGGCCAGATCGGTCGCGTCGGCGTGCTGCAGCGGCAGCACGTGGATCTCGCCCTCCCCCGTCTGCGGCACGTCGATGCGCTTGATGAGCTCGAGCACGCGCATGTACGCGCGCTCGGTGGCGACGATCACGAGCGAGTTGGAGCGCTCGTCGGAGACGATCTTGGTGACGCCGTCGCCGCCGCCGGACACGCCGGACGACGCCGCGGAGTTCGGCGCCGTCTTCACCCCGGGGGGCGGAGAGGGGCTGGACCCGCCCTTGACGTCGAAGAGGTCGTTGATCCGCTTCTCGACGTCGGCCGCCGCCGCGTAGTGGATCGGCTCGATGAAGATCTGATCGCCGCTCGAGCCGACGTCGATCTCCTCGAGGATCTGCATCATGCGCCGGATGTTCGATCCGGTGTCGGTGATGATGATCATGTTGCCCGGTCCGTAGACCGTGATGTCGGCCTCCTTGGACTTGAACTTGCCGAGCACGTTGGCCGCGTCGTCGGCCGAGATGTGTCCGAGCCGGTGCATGCGCGTGACGAAGCGTGCCTCGCCCGGCGCGCCCTGCGCGGTGCCGTAGACGGGCGTGCCCATCGTGGCCACCTGGTTCGCGGTCTCGACGATCTTGAGGAAGCGCCCGTGCGGCACGACGGTGAGACCGTTCGTCTCGAGGATCGACAAGAACGCCTGGTAGGCCTCGGCGACCGTCACCTTCTGCGGCGAGTAGACCGACGCCTTCACGCTCTTGACCTTGCCGCCGAAGATGAAGCGCTTGCCCGTGAGCTGGCTGATGACGCGCACCAGCTCGCCGAGGTCGGCCTCTTCGAGCGAGAAGGCGACGCGGTAGTTGGGGCCGCGCGGCTCGAACTCGACGGAGTTCTCGAACTGCGTGAGGCCCTGCGTGTCGGCGTGGGCCTTGCCGTCAGGGCCGACCGCGGGCGGTGCGCCCGGCGTCGCGGTCCCGCCCGGCGCGGCGGTCCCCGCCGGCGACGCGGTCCCACCGGTGTTTCCAGCGGCCGGGGTCGTCGTGGCGGGAGGCGTCTTGACGGCGCCCCCGGCCTTGAGGGCTGCGGCCCCTCCGGCTGCGCGCTCCTTGATCGTGGTGTTGGGCGCTTGCGCGCGGGCGCTCCCCGCCGCGAGCACCGCGGGGAGGACGAACAGAAGCGAAGTCTGGAGCTTTAGGTTCATGGGGGCGTTCAGATGGAGATCGGCGCGTTGCGGCGGGGCGCGGGCTGACCGGACGGGGCAGGCGCGCCGAGAGGAACGGCGGGGGCATCGGTGGGGGTGTCGCTCGGGGCGGCGGCCTTGGACGGCGCGCGATCGCGGGCCTCGACGCTCGACGGCGACGTGCCCACGGCGGCGCGGGTCACGACGAGGGCGAGCGCGCTCGCGCCACCGACGAAGACCACGCACGCGGCGACGAGGGCCGCCGTCAGGCGCAGCGTCCTCGCCCCGAGGTCGGCGTCACTCGCGGGCGCGTGCGCCCGGGGCTCGTGGGGGTCTCGGGAGGTCATTTGATGTTGTAGTCCAGGTTGATGTTCTGTCCGCGCCGGTTGACCTGCACGGTGAGCTTGTCGGCCTGGCGCAGGCGCGCGTAGGCCTCGAGCGCCTTCTCGGGGCTCGCCATGTCGAAGCCGTTGATCGTCTGGAGGCGATCGCCGTTCTCCATGCCGAGCGTGCCGAGCAGCGTGTCGGGGCGCACGCCGAACATGCGGATGCCGACGACCTTGCCGTTCTCCTGCTCGGGGACGATGCGCGCCTGGCGCATGAGGTCCGCCTGGTTCTCGAGGATCTTGTCGACGACGCCGCGGTCGATGTTGAACTCGGTCGCGCTGACCTTGACGATGCCCTTCTTGATCGACTCGTCGAGCGCGGGAGCGCCGCGGCGGGGCGTGGGCGCGATGTTGGGCGTGGGCGACGGCGCGGGCTTGGCCGCGGCGACCTCTTTCTTGTCGAAGAGCGACGCCTGGCAGAGCGTGCCGCCGCTGTTGAGCCACACGCGATCCCAGCCGACGTAGTGCACGGTCTTGCCGCCGACCTCGCCGCCGCGGCGACGCAGCACCGTCTTGGTGTCGCCCGACACCTGCAGCGACGCGAGCGACCAGTTCTCGTCGCGGGCCGCCGCGATGATGAGGACCTTCACGCCGTCGCACGGCGGCGCGTTCCAGGGATCGGACGTGTCGACGGGGCCCGGCGCGGACGTGCCGTCGGCCGCGGGCTCTTCGACCGGCGCGTGCAGCGGACCGGTCACCGAGTCGAACGGGTTACGGGCGAGGATGGGGTCGGCGCTCGTGCTGCGCGCCGAGCCGGCGAGCGACGGCGGCACGCGCCCGACGGGCGGCGGCGCCGAGAGTGCCTGGTCGCTGGGCGCGAGCCCGATGCCGACGAACTGCGCGATCGCCTGCGCGTTGAGCGTCGCCGCGATCCCCACGAGGGGCAGGACGACGAGCCAGAAGTTCTTCTTGAGGATTCGATCGATCGGCATGCGTCCCGGTGCCCTTGGGCGTCGCCGCGTTGGCCCGTGGGCCATGGCGGCGCATCCCTTCTAGCGAGCCTCGTGCCATACGAGAAGCCCCGATCTTCCATGCTGTTGGCGCATGTACGTGCGTGTATGCGCGACAGGATGGCGCGCGCGAGGGGCCCGGCGGACCCTGCGTGACAAAGTGACAAGTCGATCGAGAGGCATCAGACGATGACGTAGCGGAGACGCGTCGGGTGCCCGCGGCGGAGGATCTCGAGGGTGAACGTCTCGCTCTGGCGCAGGCGCCCGTACGCCTCGAGCACGCGGTTGGGATCGCCGAGGTCGTAGCCATTGAGCGCGACGACCGTGTCTCCGTTCTCGAGGCCGAGCAGAGCCAGCACCGACCCCGGGCGCACGCCGTAGAGCCGAACGCCGACGACGCTCCCGTCTCGATGCACCGGCGCCACGCGCCCGCAGCCCATCGTCGCGGCCTGCGCCTCGAGCAGCACGTCGACCGCCTCGTGATCGATGTGGAGCTCACGCGGGCCCACGCGCGAGATGCACCCCGCGACGCGCTCGGCCAACGACGGCGGCGACGCAGACGTGATCGCTCGGCGCACGCGCTCGGCGCACGCGAGACGCGGCACGAGCGGGACCGATCGGTGGTCGAACGGGTTGCGCGACAAGATGGCGTCGGCGCTCGGCCGTGGGCGCTCGTGAGGCACGGGCTCGGCCGCGACACGTGGGCTCGGGCGCGCCGCGCCGGCGTCGAGATCCGCGCCCGCAGAGGCGGCGATCGCCGCGCCTGTGAGCGCCGCGGCGATCGCGGTGATGGGTAGACCGAAGAGCCAGGAGTGTCGTTGGAGGAGCTGCATGACACGCGCGAGTTGCGAGCGTCGTGCCACCGAGCCGGCTCGCGGCGCGCGCGCAGCTCAGCCGGGACGGACGCTGTCCTCGGCCACGCCGTCGAGCTTGCGATAGATCGTGCGCGTGGAGATCCCGAGCAGCTGCGCCGCGAGGGACTTGTCGCCCTTGGTGTGCTTGAGCGTCTCTTTGATGACGCGCAGCTCGATCTCGCCGAGCGGAGTGCCGATGGGGAACTCGAGGGCGCGAGGCGCCGCCTGCGCGCGCGCGATGTGCTCGGGCAGGTCGTGCTCGGTGAGCGACGCGCCGCGCGAGAGAACGACCGCGCGCTCGATGACGTTCTCGAGCTCGCGCACGTTGCCGGGCCACTCGTAGTCCATCAGGCGCTCGAGGGCGGCGCGGTGGACGTCGAGCCGCGGCTTGCCGTTCTTCTTGCAGTACATGCCCACGAAGTGATCGACGAGCAGCGGGATGTCCTCGCGGCGGGCGCGGAGCGGCGGCGCCGTGACGGCGATGACGTTGAGGCGGTAGAAGAGGTCCTCGCGAAACCGCCCCGCCTGCACCTCTGCCAGCAGATCGCGGTTGGTGGCGGCGACGATGCGCACGTCGGCCTTGACCGTGTCGCCGCCCACGGGCTCGTACTCGCCCTCTTGCAGCACGCGCAGCAGCTTGACCTGCACCTGCGGGGACAGCTCGCCGATCTCGTCGAGGAACAACGTGCCGCCGGCGGCGCGGGCGAAGCGCCCCTCCTTCTTGCCGACGGCGCCCGTGAACGCGCCGCGCTCGTGACCGAACAGCTCGCTCTCGAGGATCGTCTCGGGGATGGCCGCGCAGTTGACGGCGACGAAGGGCCCCGTCGCCCGCGCGCTCTTGTCGTGGATGTGGCGGGCGAGCAGCTCCTTGCCCGTGCCGCTCTCGCCCAGCACGAGCACGGTGGCGAGGCTGGGCGCCGCCTGAGCCGCCACATCGAGCACGTGGCGCAGGGCGGCCGAGCTGCCGACGATCTCGCGGCGCGTCAGCAGCTTGATCTCGTCCTTGAGCGAGCGGTTCTCTGCGACCAGGCGCCCGCGCTCCGCCGCCTTGCGCACGCTCTTCACGATCGTCATCCGCTTGAGGGGCTTCTCGACGAAGTCGTACGCGCCCTCGCGCATGGCGCTGACGGCCGCTTCGACCGAGCCGAACGCCGTCATGAGCACGACCTCGACCTCGGGGCTCACCTGCTTGATGGCGCGCAGCAGCTCGAGGCCCGTGGTGCCGGGCATCATCAGGTCGGTCAGGAGCACGTGCACGCGGTGGGTGCGCACCTGCTCGAGCGCGTGCTTGGCGTCGTAGGCCACGAGCACGCGCAGCCCCTCGCGCACGAAGATCTTCTCGAGCGACTCGACGTTGCTCCGCTCGTCGTCGACCACGAGCACCGTCACGCCTTCGTCGGCGGGCCGCGCAGGAACCTGAGACGTTTCGTCACTCATCTTTGCTACTTTGTCACGCAAAGACAGGTTGTCAAGCAGCCGGTCAAAATGTCGCGCAGTAGGCCCGGGGGGCGAGCGGTCGGGAGGCGGCGGCCGGCGGTCGCGTGACGAGGGCGACCGGAGGCATGGAAGCGCGGCGACGCACGTATTTCCATGCATGCACTCTGCGACGCCCCTATCCGCCCCCGCCCCCGATACCGGAGGGCCGCCGAAGCTCTACGGTCCCCCGCCCTTCGGCTCGCACCTCCACGGCCACGCCGCGGCGGGCCCCCACGCGCCGTATCGAGGAGCGATCCCGACGCCCCGCCCGACGTACCGGCCTGCCCGCACGCGCCCGGCGAGCGCGCTCGAGCTCGCTGCGGCGGTGGCCGTCGCCGTCACGGTCGATGTCGCGCTCTACGACGGCGCGGGCGGCTACGGCCTCGCGCTCTTCTTCGGCGCGCTCCCGGCGCTCGCCCTGCTCGTCGCGCGCGGCAGGCGTTGGTCGCTCGCGACGGCCGTGACGGCGGCCCTCGTCGTCATGGTCGCCGCCCGCTGCGCGCTCGCGCCCAACGCCCCCACCGTGTTCGCTGGCGTGGCGCTGCTGCTGGCCTTCGGCGCCACGCTGCACATGCGAGCGTCGCTCTTCGACGTGCTGCTCTCGGCGCCGCTGGCCTTCGCGCCCTCGAACCTGGGCGCGTTCGGCGCGGGCCTGTCGCGCGCCGCCAAGCGCGTGCGCCTCTCGCGCGAGGTCGTGGTGCCCATCGCGGTGCCTGTGGCGCTCGTCGGCGTGTTCGCGCTCGTCTTCGCGGCCGCCAACCCCGTCGTGGCGCGCATCTTCGACCGCGCGGTCCACGCGTTCGACCGGTTCGTCACGCTCCCGACGTTCCCGCGCGTGCTGCTCGCCGTCTTCGCGCTCGCGGCCGCCCCCGCGCTCCTGCGGCCCGGCGCGCGGCGCGTGCGCGTGCAGCTCGCGGCGGCGCGTGACGGCGAGGCGACCGCGATCTCGCTCGGCGTCGCGCGGAACGCGCTCGTCGGGCTCAACGTGCTGTTCTTTCTCTACAACGCACTCGACGCGACGTCGCTCGTGACGCGTCGCCCGCCGGCCGGGGTCGACCTGCAGACGTACGCCCACCAGGGCACGGCGTGGCTCACGGTCGCCCTCCTGCTCACCACGGTCGTGCTCGGCGTGATGTTCCGCGGCACCCTCGCCCACGACGAGGGCGCCAAGCGTATCCGCACCCTCGCGTACGTCTGGGTGGCGCAAGGCCTCGTGCTCGCGCTCGGGACGTACGGACGCATCGCGATGCACATCGGGTCGAGCGGCCTGAGCGATCTGCGCATCGTGGGCGTCCTCGGCACGACGCTGGTCGTCGGCGGCCTCGTGCTCGTCGCGCTCAAGCTCCGACACGGCCGCAGCTTCGCGTGGCTCACGCGCCGGCAGTTCGAGGCGTTCGCGCTCGCGTGGATGGTGTGGGCGATCGTCCCGACGCACCTCGTGTCGGCGAAGGTCGACGTGGCGCGCATCGAGGCCGGCGAGCTGCGACCGCTCGTCCACCTCGACGAGCTCGCCGGCGAGAGCGAGTCGGCCCCCGCGCTCGTCCCGCTCCTCCGGCACCCCGACCCGCGCGTGCGCGAGGGCGTGGCGATCCTGCTCCAGGACGCGCGCGGGCGGCTCGAACGCCGCCGCGCCGACGCCCACACGTGGGCGGGCCGCGACTACGCCACCAGCCGTGCGGCGCGGCAGCTCGACGGCGTGAAGCCCGAGCTCGACGCGATCCTCGCCGGCGTCGACACCGACGCGGCGCGCGGCGCGGTGCGAAGGCTGTCCGGCGCGGCCAACTACGGCAGCGAGGCGGACGTCCGCGCGGTGACCGCGGCGCCCCGCACCGGCTCCGGCGACGCGGCGCGTCGCTGAGCGGGGCTTCAGCGCACGAGCTTGGAGATCGTCTTGAACGCGTCGGAGCCCGCCTCGCGGAGCCAATCGAACACGATGGTCTCCGTGGGCGCGACGAACGCTCCGGCGCGCGCGGCGAGCTCGAGGCCCATGGCGCGGTTGTCGTCGGAGCGCGACGCGACCGCGTCTGCCGCGACGAACACGTCGTAGCCCCGTCGGACGAGCTCGCGCGCGGTCTGGAACACGCAGATGTGCGTCTCCATGCCGAGCACGACCACGGCCCTCGGGGCGGCGGCCGAGAGCTCGCGCGCGAGCCCCAGATCGCCGCACACGTCGAAGCAGACCTTGGCGCGGGGCGTCACCGACATCTCGGCGAGCTTGTCGGCGACGGGCGGGGCGGTCGGCCCGAGGCCCTTGGGGTACTGCTCGCTCGCCATGGTGGGCACGCCGAGCAGCCTGGCGGCCTCGAGCAAGACGTTCGCGTTGGAGAGCAGGCGCGCGCGCGAGGCGTCGGGCATGACCGAGAGCAGGCGCTCCTGCACGTCGACGACCAGCAGCAGCGACGACTCGGGGAGCAGGCGATCCATCTGTTCGTCCTTCTTGGTTCAGGGGCCGGTGGAGGACAGCCGCACGCGCGCGCGCAGGGACCTCAGCATCCTGGGCAGCTCGGAGCGCGCGTCCGACCGGAGCAGTGCGCGGCCGACCTCGAGGCCCTCGCCATCGTAGATGCTCGCGGGCAGCATCGAGAGCGAGTCGAACGCGTCGTGCGGGTAGAAGTCTCGCTGGCCGCGCAGGCGGTACGTCTTGCGGTCGTCTCCCTCGAACCAGAGATCGTAGGGGACGCGCTTCTCGTCGAGCAGCTTGAGCGCCACCTCGCCCCGCACCTCGGCGCCGCCCGTGGCCGTCGCGATCGACCCGGCGTGGATGCGCCCGTCGACCCGCGCGATGCGCGTCTTGGCGAACCGGCGGAGGCCGTCGACCCGCGCGCGCACCTCGAGCGTCATCGGGTGATCGCACATCGGATCGTCGAGCCAGTAGAAGCTGCCCTCGAGCCGCTCGGAGTACTCGAAGCCGAGCCCCATCACCCGCTCGCCTTCGGGTGGGCGACGAGGCGCGCGACGACGGTGCCGGCGACCACGGCGTCGGCGAGCTCCTCGACGTCGGCCAGGGTGACGTTCGCGTAGGCCACGTGGTCGGGCTCCTGCACGATCGCGATCCCCTCCTCGCAGAGGTCGAGGCAGCTCGACGAGCACGCGCGCACGACCTTCATCGCGCCGCGCGCCACGAGCGCGGCCTTGAGCCCCTTGACCACGTCCTCGCTGCCCTTCGCGGCGCAGGACCCGCGCGGATCCTTCTCGTCTCGGCGGTTCGTGCAGACGAAGAGGTACCGTTCGCGGTGCGGCATCCGCTCACATTGGCGCGCCGCCTCGCCGCTCGTCAAGCGCGCGCGCGTCAGAGCCCCCTTGCCAGGCGCGGCGATGCAGACGAGAGTCCCGGGCGATGAAGGCGCGCACGTTCTCGGTCCCGGCGGCACTCACCTCGCTCACGATGCTCTTCGCGGGCGCGCACCTCGGCGCGTGCGGAGGCGGCAGCGACAACCTCCCGCCGCCACCGCCCCCTCCTCCTCCCCCGCCCACGCTCACGGCCACGACGCCGCCTCCCACCAGCACCAGCGCCACCGACGCGCCGCCGCCCAAGCCCGCCCTCCCCAAGCCCGAGCTCGCGGCCGGTGCGGCGAGCCCCGACCCGGCGGCCCCGCTGCCCACGGTCAAGATCACGTCGCCGACCAAGGACCAGGTGATCCCGGCGGCCAAGGTCAACGACTTCGTGGTCAAGCTCGACGTCAAGAACTGGCAGACGGCCATGGGCTCGAGCCACGTCCACCTCATCCTCGACAACCGTCCGTACAAGCCCATCTACGACACGAAGGCGCCCGTGCGTCTGTCGGACCTCGCGGGCGGCGAGGCGCTCGCCGAGGGTCAGCACACGCTCGTCGCGTTCCCCAGCCGCGCCAACCACGAGTCGGTCAAGACCAAGGGCGCGTTCACGCTGCTCACCTTCCACGTGGGCAAGAAGGGGACGGCGACGCTCGACCCCAAGAAGCCGCTGCTCGTCTACAGCCGGCCCAAGGGCGACTACAACGGCCCGCAGGCCAACCACGTGCTCATCGACTTCCAGCTCGAGAACGTCAAGCTCGCCGCCGGCAAGGAGCACGTGGCCGTCAGCGTGACCGGCCCGGGCATCGCGGGCGAGCTCACCTCCAAGGTGGAGACGTTCGGACCGCCGCTCTACCTGGAGCACCTGCAGAACGGCGAGTACACGCTCAAGCTCGAGCTGCGCGACGGAGAGGGCAAGCTCGTCGACGGACCGTGGAACTCGACCACGCGCAAGATCAAGGTCGACCGCGACGCCGAGCCGGCCCCGATGGCGCACCCGCCGGCCGCACCGGCCGCCGACGCCGGCGCCGGCGCGCCCAAGGCCCCTGCCGCGCCCAAGGCCCCTGCCGCGCCCAAGGCCCCCGCCGCGCCCAAGGCCCCCGCGCCCAAGAAGTAGTGCAGCCCGCCGCGCGCGCAGAGCTCGTCGCGCTCGACCGCCGTCACGTCTGGCATCCGTACACGTCCGCCGACGTGTGGGAGCAGACCGAGCCGCTCGTGATCACGCGGGCCGACGGGGCGCGGCTGTTCGACGCGGACGGCACGAGCTACCTCGACGGCAACGCGTCGTGGTGGACGGCCTCGCTCGGGCACGGACACCCGCGCGTGCTGCGTGCGCTCGCGGCGCAGGCGAGCACGCTCGCGCACTGCGCTCTTGCCGGCATCACGCACGAGCCGGCGGCGCGGCTCGCGGCGGAGCTGTCGGCCGTCGCGCCCTCGGGCCTCAACCGTGTATTCTACACAGACAACGGCTCCACCGCGATCGAGTGCGCGGTCAAGATGGCCATCCAAGCCCACGCGCAACGCGGCGAGCCTCAGCGCACGCGCTTCGTCGCGCTCGACGGCGCGTTCCACGGAGACACCGTCGGGGCGGCGAGCCTGGGTGGCGTCGAGGTGTTCCGGCGCCCCTTCGCGGGGGTGCTCTTCGACTGCGTGCGCGCGCCGTCTCCTGCCGAGGGCGGGCACGCGCGCGCGTTCGAGGCCATCGAGGCGCTCGTGCGCGACGATCCCGGGTCGGTGGCGGCCGTCGTGGTCGAGCCCATCGTCCAAGGCGCCGCGGGCATGCAGATCTACGCGCCCGACTACCTGAAGGCGCTCGCGGCGCTCACGCGTGACGTGGGCGCGCTGCTCGTCGTCGACGAGGTCTTCACCGGCTTCGGCCGCACGGGGCCGATGTGGGCCACCGAGCACGCGGGCGTGTCGCCCGACTTGATGTGCGTCGGCAAGGCCCTCGCCTACCCCATCCCCATGGGCGCCGTGCTCGCGACCGACGCCGTGTTCGACGCCTTCCGCGGACCCAAGGACCGCGCGCTCATGTACGGCCACACGTTCTGCGGCAACCCCCTCGGCGCCGCGATCGCGCGCGAGGTGCTCGCCGTCTACCGCGACGAGGCCGTGCTCGCCGGCGTGGCCGCCAAGGCGCCCGCGATCGCGCAGGCGGTCGCTTCGCTCGGCGCGGAGCCACACGTCACCGGCACGCGCAGCCTCGGCATGATCGGCGCGGTCGACCTCCGCCCCGACGCGGGCGGCGCGTCGGGGTACCTCGGCGCCCGCGGGTGGCGCGTCTTCGAGCACGCGCGACGGCGCGGCGTGTACCTGCGCCCGCTCGGCGACACCGTCTACGTCTGCCCGCCGCTGACGATCGGCGCGGGCGATCTCGACACGCTGCTCGAGGTCATGTGCGACGGCGTGCGCGCGGTCGCCTGAAGGCGCGCCGCGTCGCCGCTCCGATCACTTGGACGCGATGACGACCGAGCTCTTGTACATCCCCATGCCGCACTGAAAGGTCAGCGTCTGCGCCTTGTCGGTGGGAATGTCGATGCGCACCGCGGTGTCCTTCGGCAGCTCCTTCTTGATGTTCAGCTCCGGGAACACCACCTCTGTCGCGCACGTCGAGTCCGTCGTGCGCGTGAACACGAGCGCGGCGGGGATCCCTGCCTGGAGCTTGACCTCGCTCGGCAGAAATCCCTTTTCGTTCGCGGTGATGGGGATCGCGCCGTCGGAGACCGCGGCGGGCTTCGCGTCCTTGTTGCAGGCCGCCGCCGAGAAGGCGAGCGCGGCGGAGAGGGCGACGGAGAGGACCGGCTTCATGAAGAAACGCCTACCGCAGCGCGCGCCGCGAGGGAAGGCCACGCCGCCGCCCCGCGTATCCTCGGGCGGCGACGGTCTGGAGCCTCCTCGCGGGGCCCGCCGCACGCCGACGGTAGACACGCGCACGCGGGTCGCTATTCTCGTTCGCCATGACCACGCGCGTAGACTTCAAATCCCGCCAGGGAGCCCCCGTGCAAGGTGAGCTGGCCACGCCGGCGGGAGAGGGCAAGGCAGGCGCGGTCGTGCTCGTCCAGGAGTGGTGGGGCGTCAACGACCACATCCGCTCGCTCGTCGACCGCCTCGCGGCCGACGGCTTCGTCGTGCTCGCGCCCGACCTCTACCACGGCAAGTCCACCAAAGACGCGGCGGAGGCCGGCGCCTGGATGACCGAGCTCGACACGCTCACCGCGGTCGACGAGATCGCCGGCGCGGT
>JAGQJA010000037.1:0-332 GCA_020430845.1 Myxococcales bacterium | reverse complement strand
CCGTTCTACGGCCTGCCGCCGGCCGAGAAGGTCGACTACGCCAAGGTGACCGCGCCGATCCTCGCGCACGTCGCCAAGCAAGACGAGTGGGTCTCGGTCGCCAAGGCCGAGGCCGTCCAGAAAGAGATCACCGCGGGCGGTGCTCACATGACGCTCCACGTCTATGACGCTCAGCACGCATTCGTGAACGACACCCGACCAGAAGTCTACGACGCCGAGAACGCAAAGCTCGCGTGGCAGCGGACGGTCACTTTCCTCAAGGAGCACCTCTCATGAGCGCTGGCGGCTACGGTCCCCCTGGCTATCCCCCTCCGCCCGGCGGCGCGCCGCCC
>JAGQJA010000513.1 GCA_020430845.1 Myxococcales bacterium | reverse complement strand
CGGCGGCGGCGCGGACACGAAGGGCCCGAGCCCGGGCGGGAGCGCGAGCGCGGGGGCGAGCGCGAACGCGGGTGCGAAGGCGGGTGCGGGCGCGGGGGCGAGCGCGGGTGCGGGGGCGAGCGCGGGTGCGGGGGCGAACGCAGACGCAGGCGCAAACGCAAGCGCAGGCGCGCACGCAGCCGCAAACGCAAACGCAAGCGCGGGCGCAAACGCAGGCGCGCACGCAGCCGCAAACGCAAACGCAGGCGCACACGCAGCCGCCCCCACCACGTCTCTCCCCCCGCCGTCCGCGCCCCCTCGCGCGATCGTCTATCCCCTCGTCAGCGTCGTCCTCGCCGACGGCGAGCTACACGCGGAAGAGCGCGCGCTCGTCGATCGCTTCCTCCAGAGCGAGGGCCTCGCGCCGCTGACGGCCGAGGAGCTGCGCGTGCACCACCCGAGCGAGGTGTCTCACCTGGTGCCCAAGGCGAGGCGCGAAGAGGTGGTGAAGCTCATGTGCGAGAGCGCGGCCGTCGACGGCATGCCCGACGCGACCGAGCGACGCGTCATCGCGGCGTACGCGAGCGCGTGGGACGTGGACCAGGAGAAGATCGAGTTCTGGCTCTGGGGATTCGAGCAGATGAAGGCGCCGCTCGCGCGCCAACTGTGGCTCAAGCTGCGCCGCTTCGTGCTGTCGGCGCGATGGGAGACCGACCAATGAACCAGCCCCCGCCGGGCGGCGCCGTAGACCCGAAGATCGTCGAGCAGTTCCGGATGGTGACCGCGAACATCCGCAAGGTCATCCTGGGCAAGGACGACGTCGTCGCGCGCCTGCTCTGGGCTGTGGCGGCGCAGGGCCACGTGCTGCTGCGCGACGTGCCGGGCGTCGGCAAGACGATGCTCGCCAAGGCCTTCGCCGCGAGCGTGACGTGCACGTTCAAGCGCATCCAGTTCACGCCCGACCTGTTGCCGATGGACGTGAGCGGCTCGAACGTCTTCAACATGCGCACCAAGACGTTCGACTTCACGCCCGGCCCGGTGTTCACCAACGTGCTGCTCGCCGACGAGATCAACCGCGCGCCCCCGAAGACCCAGTCGGCCCTCCTCGAGGTCATGGAGGAACGTCAGGTGACGGTCGAGGGCACGACGCACAAGGTCGAGCTGCCGTTCGTGGCCATCGCGACGATGAACCCGCTCGACGACGAGGGCACCTACCCGCTCCCCGCCGCGCAGCTCGACCGCTTCATGATGATGCTGTCGATGGGTTACCCGCCCGAGGAGGCCGAGACCAAGATGCTCGAGATCCACCTCACGACGGCCCCCGTCGTCGACCGCCTCGAGGCCGTGGTCACCAAGGAGGACGTGCTCGCGTGGCAGGCGGCCGTCCCGCAGATCTACGTCTCGCCCGAGATGCGCACGTACCTCGTGGCGGTCTTGCGCGCGATCCGCAGCGACGATCGGAACCTCCGCTCGGTGTCGCCTCGCTCCACGCTCCTGCTCGCGCGCGCGGCGCAGGCCCGCGCCATGTTCTCGGGCCGCGGCTTCATCACCGTCGAGGACGTCAAGACGCTCGCGCCCGACGTGCTCGGGCACCGCGTGCTCACGAGCGACTCCGCGGTCGGCAGAGAGCTCGTGGCGCACTGCCTCGAGCGCGTCCCCGCTCCGGCATGAGGACCCTCTGGCTGCTCGTCCGCGCAGGCTTTCACACGTGCCTGCTCTTCGCGCTGCCGTGGCTCCTCGGCGCGCTCGTCGGCGTCGCGTTCGACATCGACGAGGTCACCGAGACGTCGGGGCGCTTCGCGACGCTCTTCTCTCTGGTCGTCGTCCCGCTCCTGGTGCTCCAGGTCGTCGCGATCGCGATGAAGATCGGCCGCGAGCTGCGCCTCGCACGCGCCGACGGGCGCTCCAAGGGCGCGACGACGTTCGTCGAGGCGCTCGACAAGCACGCGCGCGTGCTCACGGGGCGCGGCGTCGGCATGGCGGGCGTCTCGCTCGTGATGGTGGGGCTCGCCCTCGCCGCCAAGTGGGGGCAGTTCGGCGTCATCGCCGTCGCCGGGCTCGGGCTCATGTACATCGCGTCCACCGCCGCCACGATCGCGAGCGCGTTCAGCGTGCGCGCGTTCGACGCGCGCGTCGTGCGGGGGCGAGGATCCATCGAGCGCGAGATGTCGCCGACGGTCGTCGAGGCCGGCGACGCCGTCGAAGAGCGGTTCGTCTTGGCGCGCGTGCCCGTCCCGCCCGGCTTTCGCCTCCACATCGAAGAGGAGCTGCCCGCCCGCCTCGGCGGCGACACGCGCTTCGCGCTCGATCGCACGGTCTCCCGCTCGCACGTGACCGTGTCGGCGCCGCTGCCCAGGACCCCGCGCGGCGTCTATCGCGTCGGCCCGGCGTCGATCTGGTACGAGGACGTGCTCGGCCTCACGCGCGTTCACGTCGCCGCGCGCGCGTCGGCGTCGCTCCGATCGCTGCCGCGCCTTCGCCCCATCGCCTTCGAGCGCCGGCCGCAGAGCTGGGCCAAGTCCGAGGGGCCGCTCAGCGTGCTCAGCAAGCTGGCGACCGAAGAGCACTTTCGCACGCGACCCTACGTCTCGGGCGACGACCTCCGTCGCGTGCACTGGAAGCAGTCGATCAACGTCGGCCAGCTCATGGTGCGCCTGCCCGAGTCGGTGCCCTTCGCGCCGACCAAGGTGCGCCTCGTGCTCGACACGTTCTTGCCTCCGCAGATGCGCGCGGCGAGCGTGCGCGGGCACGCCGAGCCCAAGAGCCCCGAGTCGATGGGCGAGGTCATGGACCTGCTCGTCGAGGCCTGGGTCGCGCTCGCGCACGCGCTGATGCGTCGCGGAGAGCAGGTCACGCTCGTGGCCCCCGTGCGCGACGACGGCGTGACGCAGCTGCGCGAGATCGAGTGCAAGCGCGGCGAAGAGCGCAAGTGGCGCGCGATCGGCGCCGACGCCGACTGGCAGCTCGACCTCCCCCTGGGTGAGGTGCTCGCGCGCGCCACACCGCACGGCCGCGGGACGGTCGTCGTCGTCACGTCGGGCCTCGGCATGGAGGGACTGTCGGTGCCGCCCGCGACCACGTTCGTCATCGCCGACGGTGCGTCGGTGGTCACCACGCCGCCGCCCGACGAGTGGGGCGTCGTGCGCCGCTTCTTCTTCTTCGACTACCCGGTGGGCGCCGAGGACAACAAGGTCGACTGGGGGCGCTTGCTCCGGCCGCACCCCACGCCGCCCGCGGCCGTGCAGCGCGAGCTCGCGAGGGTCATGTCCGTCGCGCTCGGCCTGGCGCGGGCGTGCTCGGCCCCCGTGCAGATCCTCCGCCGCGAGGGGCCCACCCTCTCGCTGAGGTCCCCATGAGCAAGCGACACGTACGCCGCTGGACGCCCGGGCTGGTCGACTCTCTCAAGCTCGCCGCCAAGCCCGCCGCCGTCTTCCTGGTGTTCAACGTGATCGCCTTCGTGGCGTTCTTCATCACGCTCGCGTCGTACGAAGGTCGCGGCAAAGAGATCGTCGAGATGTTCATCGCGTGCGGCGCGGGCATCGTCGGCGTCGTGGCGGGGCAGCTCGTCTCGATCTTCCGCTTTCGCGCGCTGCCCGTGTTCATCGCGGGCGCCATCTCGGTCGCGTTTGCGTTCTACATCATCGCCGCCTCGCGCATCTTCCCCAAGGAGATCGTCCCCGCGGTCTTCTTCTTCTGCTTCGCGTTCCCGTGCGGGATGCTCTCGTTGCAGCACCGCTGGGAGCTGTTCGCCGCGTTCTGGCCGTCGGTCGGCCTCATCGGCAGCGTGTTCATCATCCTCAACCACGAGGGGCGCATACACCAATGGGAGCAAGACAAGCTCTCGGCGTGGCTCCCGGTGCCGCTCCTCTGCCTCGGCATCTTCCTCGTCTTGCTCCTCCTCTACCTCGCGTCCAAGCAGGCGCTGCGCGTGCAGCTCTGGCAGGCCCTCAGCGGCTCGGCCGCCCGCCGCATCGACAAGCGCGCGGCCGTGACGGCCCTCCCGCGCAAGAACCTGCTGCCCTTGCTCGGCGCGGCCGTCATTCTCTTCGGCGCGACGGCCGTGCTCGCGCCGTACCTGTGGAGGACGGGCAAGGGCGACCGCAAGGGCAAGCACGGCAAGCAGACGCAAGAAGAGGGCGACGGCGACGGCGAGCGACGCCGCGGTCGGCGCGGCCCGCAGCTCGACGAAGAGGCCATCGCGCAGCGCATGAAGCAGATGGCGCAGGGCGCCAAGAAGGCCGCGCAGACGCTGTGGCCGCTCCTCTTCTTGTTGCTGCTCTACAGACCCGCCAAGCGTGGCTTGCTCTCCACGCACCTCAAGACGCCCATCTTTCCCACGCCGCCGTCGGAGCGCATCGACAACCTCTGGGAGTACGTGCGCATCGCGGCGGAGGACGCCGGCGTGACGCCCGTGGCCGCGGACTCCGTCGAGGACCTTTGTAAGCGCATGTGGGACAAGGGCCTCGGCGGGCCGGAGCTCGAGGCGTCGGCTGCGATCTACGTGCGCTCGCGCTACGGCTTCGTCATCGCGGCGGGCGACGCGAACGAGATGCGCAAGCGCGCGCTCGGCGCGGCCAAAGAGCTGCGCAAGGACATGACCACGTGGGATCGCGTGCGCTCCTGGTGGCGACCGTTGAGCTGAGACGCGCGTCGCAATGATGGCGCTCGCGTGACGTTCGACGCACAATTCGCGGATGCTTGCTTCGACCGCCCGGCGCGGCGCGCCGTTCGCCCTCGCCTTGTTCACCGTGTTGCTGTCGGGCGCGTGCTCGTCCGAATCCGATCCCGCGGCGCCGCCTCCCGAAGAGCCAAAGTGCCCCGGCGATCTCGAGTCGTCGCGCTTTGCGCACGGCACGAGCCCCGACGGTAGCCCCGACCCGTTCGGCGCGAAGGCCGCAGGTCAAGCGCGTGCAGGACGCGTGCGCGACGCGTCGCAGATCGTGCAGGCGGCGAACGCCCGCCACAAGGTGCGGCCCGGCGATCTCGTGATCGCCAACGACAAGCTGGCCGCGTACATCGAGGACGTCGGCGTCAGCGACGGCTACAACCCGTTCGGCGGGGACGTGCTGTCGATCGATCCCGTGGGCGACGACGGACGCCCGCTCGGCATCTCGCAGTACGGCGAGTCGATCCTCGCGCTCTCTCGCCAGGTCGTGGCCCCCGAGAGGGTCACGGTGCTGGCCGACGGCACCGACGGCAAGGCCGCGATCGTGCGCGTCTCCGGTCAGCTCAAGAACATCCCCTTCCTCGACACCTTCAAGCCGATCTTCCCGCAGGAGTTCGATTTCCCGGCGGCGCTCGACTACGTGCTCGAGCCCGGCGCAGACAAGCTGACGCTCCGCCTGAGCCTGACCAACACGCGCCTCGAGGCGGTCGACTTCAAGGGCTCGCAGAACTTCGGCTTCTTCCACTCGGCGCGCTCGCAACCGTTCACCGAGGTCGACGGCTACGCGCTGCCGCCGACGGGCAAGACAGACCTCGCGGCGTTCGACGCCGACGTCAGCGCGTTCGGCCTGCGTCTGGTCGGTGGCAAGCTCGAGCCAGGTCTCGAGATCTCGGGCTTCCAGATCTTCAACGGCCCGGGGTTCGCGATCGACGCGTGCTCGTCGAAGACCGTCGACTACGTCGAGCTCTACACGGGCCGGAGCCTCGACGCGGTCCTCGAATCGAAGCGACGCGCGACGAACGAGCCCGCGTGGCGCGAGGTCAAGGGCACGCTCACCGAGACGGGCGCCGGGCCGATCGCGGGCGCCCACGTGCACGCGACGAGCCCCGACGGAAAGTACCTGACGCGTGCGCTCACGAACGACAAAGGCGAGTTCGTGCTGCACGTGCCGCAAGGGCCCGCGCTGCTCACGCCGATCGCGCGCGGCTGGGCCATCCCGGCGGGCACCTCGGTCGACGGCGCGTCCGCCTCTCTGTCGCTCCCGCGCAGCGCGTCGCTCGCGATCGTCGCGCGCGACGAGGCGGCGAACCTTCTGCCTGCGCGCGTGCAGGTGCTCCCCGCCGGCGGCGTCGCCGAGCCGCCCGCGGCGTTCGGAGAGAAGACCGAGGTCGGCGGGCGGATGTGGCAGGTGTACACCGACGCGATCGGGAGCGTGAGCGTGCCCGTGCCGCCCGGGACGCACCGCGTGTACGTCACTCGCGGCTTCGAGTACGAGCTGTTCGACACGACCGTGACCGCCGAGGCCGGCAAGGTCACCCCGGTGGCCGCATACCTCGCGCACAGCGTCGACTCGACCGGCGTGATGTGCGCCGACTTCCACATCCACTCCTTCTACTCGGCCGACTCGTCCGACCCGGTGCACGACAAGGTGCGGAGCGCCGTCGGCGACGGCCTCGAGATCCCCGTCTCGAGCGAGCACGAGTACATCATCGACTTCGAGCCGTACGTGCGTGAGCTCGGCCTCGACAAGTGGGCGTTCGGCATGCCGAGCGAAGAGCTCACCACGTTCGCGTGGGGCCACTTCGGCGTCGTGCCCATCTACCCCAAGGACGGCGCGCCCAACCGCGGCGCGGTCGACTGGGTGGGCAAGAGCCCCGACGCCGTCTTCGGCCAGGTCAACGCGCTGCCCGAGAAGCCCGTGCTCATCGTCAACCACCCGCGCGGCGCCAAGTTCTCGAGCTACTTCACCGCGGCCGAGCTCGACACCAAGACGGCCACGGGAGACAACAAGGAGCTGTGGAGCGACGCGTTCGGCGCCGTCGAGGTCTTCAACGACAGCGATCTCGAGAAGAACCGCAAGGACTCGCTCGCCGACTGGTTCGCGCTCGTCAACGCGGGCAAGCCGGTCGTCGCGGTCGGCAGCTCCGACAGCCACAAGATCCGCACGAGCCCCATCGGCTATCCGCGCACGTGCATCCGCTTCGGGCACGACGATCCGCGCAAGCTCACGCCCGAGATCGTGCGCGACGCCGTCAAGTCAGGCGCGAGCGTGGTGAGCGGCGGCCTCTACATGACGGTGGCCGGCCCCGACGGCGCGGGCCCCGGCGCCACGTCGACCGCGGGCGCCTACAAGGTCACGGTGCAGGCCCCGGGCTTCATCGACGCGAGCACGCTCGAGGTGTTCGTCGACGGCGAGAGCGTGAGCACGCAGCCGCTCACGGCGACGCCGGGCCCGGGCCCCGGCAAGAAGTACGAGGCCACCGTCGACGTGCAGCCGCGCCAGAGCAAGGCTCGGCACTGGGTGGTCTTCCACGCGAAGGGCCCCGACGGAAAGGACCTCTCGCCGCTGCACCCGGGGCGTAACCCGTTCGCCGTGTCGAACCCGATCTTCTTCTGATCGGCCTCGCGGGCCGAGGTCACGTCACTTCTTCACGTTGCTCGGGAGCTGGAACGTCAGGCTCCGGCTGCGCAGGTACGCGACGATCCCGGTGCGCTCCGTGTCGGAGACCTGCCACTTGTGGCTGCCGCCGTTGGGTCGCAGCGTCTCGACCTGCCCCGTGCGCGGGTTGATCTGCGAGAGCGACTTGCCGTCGACCGCTACGCCGAGGATGGCCTCGTCGGACAGGTCTGCGAGCACGGTCGGGTTGTGGACGTTGAGCCGCTCGTGGCAGCTGTTGCACGAGGGCGCCCCGCCGTTGTAGCGCGCCTCGCCGGCGCGGACGTCGTCGGCCGTGTACGCGCTCACGTCGAGCGTCGCGGTCTGGTCGAGCCCGCCCGCCACGGCGCGGATCGAGGTCTTGCCCGCCTTCTTGCTCCTCACGAGCAAGAGCTGGATCTTGCCGTCGAGCGCGTCGGGCAGATCGGTGACGATGCCCTTGTTGATCGTCAGCACACCTCCCTGGAGCTCGGCGACGGACGGGTCGGAGAACGTCACCTTGGGCGCCTTGTCGGCGAAGAACGCGATGGGCGTGAGGTAGTCGTTCGTGCCGTCGAAGCCCGAGTGGTAGGTCTTGGCCTGCTCCCCCGGGTGAAAGCTCTGGAACCCCTCGAACTGCGCGGGGTCGGGGCCCGCGGGGTCCTTCTGGTCGACGCGGTTCTCCGACCGGCTCTGGCTCTCGGGCGGCGCGCTGCACGCGCCCACCAGCAAGGCGAGGGCGAGCCCCGCCGTCGGGGTCATCCGGACCCAATTCTCCCAATTCCGCATGCACGACCTCCCGGCAGACGCGGCCTCGCGACCACCAAAAGCATGCAGCGTGCCGTCATCACGAGCGTGCGATCCTCGCGGTCCGCGCGTGCTGGAAAGTCACTCCATGCGCGGACGGCCCGAGCGCGGCGCCACATGTCGGGGGACCGGCGATCCGGACCGCGGCCGCTCCAGCCTGGCAAGCAACATCGCGTCGATGCCCCGACCGCGCCGCCCGGCTCGTGGGCGCTGGCCGCATCGAACATTTGCCAATACTTTCAGCCACATGTCCCGCCGTGCACCCCCCTCTCCTCGCGCGTCGCCGGGCATGTGCTAAGAGGCGCGCGTGAGCACCGACGCCCACGACAAGCTCCGCGCGCATCTCTTGGCGCGCCCCGTGATCCTCGCGCCGATGGAGGACGTCACCGACGACGTGTTCCGTCGGCTGTGCCGCCAGTTCGGCGCCGAGATCTGTGTGACGGAGTTCGTCAACGTGGAGGGGCTGCTGCGCGGCTGCCGCAACGCCAAGCGCAAGATCAAGCTCTCGCCCGACGACGGGCTGACGGCGATCCAGATCTACGGCTCCAACCCCGAGCGCCTCGCCGAGGCCGCGCGCGTGGCAGAAGAGGCGCAGCCGTTCTTCATCGACGTCAACTGCGGCTGCTGGGTGCCCAAGATCGCCGGCCGCGGCGCGGGCGCGGGGTGGCTGCGCGATCCCGACGCGATGGTCGCGATGGCCAAGATGGTCGTGTCGAGCGTGAGCATGCCGGTGACGCTCAAGACGCGCATCGGGCTCGGCCCCGAGTCGCACATGCCCATCGTCGACCTGGCCCGCCGCCTCGAGGACACCGGCATCGCCGCGCTCACGATCCACTGCCGCACGGCGGCGATGGGACACTCGGGCGCGGCCGACTGGTCGTGGGCCGCCAAGGCGCGCGCCGCGGTGAGCATCCCCGTGCTCGTCAACGGAGACGTGCGCTCGGCCGAGGACGCCAAGCGCGCGATCGAAGAGACGGGCTGCGAGGGCGTCATGGTCGGGCGGCGTGCGATCGAGCACCCGTGGATCTTCCGTGAGTGCAACACGCTGCTCCGCGAGGGCCGCGCGCCCGAGCTGCCGACCGACGAAGAGCGCATCGAGATGTGCCGCATGCACCTGCGCGCCAACGTCGCGCACCGCGGCGAGCACCACGGCGTGCGCGTGACGCGCCGTCACCTCTCGGGCTACCTGCACGGGCTCCGCGGCGCGGCCGCGATCCGGCGCGCGCTCAACCACTGCGACACGCTCGACGGCTGCCTCGCCATCCTCGACGGCGAGCGCG
>JAGQJA010000512.1:1544-2949 GCA_020430845.1 Myxococcales bacterium | reverse complement strand
ACGGACGACGCGACGCTCGACGCAGCAGACGACGCGGAGAGCGACGCGGCGGACGCGTCCGACGACGCGCCGGCGGACGCCGCTCCCGACGTGGACGCGGGCAATCCGCTGTGCGACGTCGCCGCCGCGGACTTCGAGCCCGGCCTCGCGTGCGGACAGGCGTTGCCCGTCACCATCGCATGCACCCACACCGTGACCCAGAGCGCCATCGTGGGCACGTGCTGCACTCCCAAGAACCCGGGCGCCGCGTGCGACGGCACGCACGCCTTCTGCTGTGCGGACGCGGGCATCTACTGCGGCTTGGTGTCGACCGCGAACGTCACCTTGCCGGCGACGCTCGTGCTCACGCGCGCGAGCCGCAAGGGCAAGAGCCTGCCCGTGCCGGGGCTCCCCTTCTGTCCTTTGCCCGTCGCGAGCACGACCAAGGTCACGGTCGCGCCGACCACCAACCCCACCGTGCCCGGCGTCGCGCTCGCGGTGAGCCTCTACGAGCAGCCTCGCTGCAACCAGGCGAGCTACACGGCGTCGTTCACGCGGAGCGACACGGTCGACGTCTACTCCGGCACGTGGCGCGATCACCCGTCGCTGTCGAACAACCGCGACTCGTCGGGCAACGCGAGCGTCACCGTAGGCGCGGACGGCACCATCACGTACGCGGCCAAGGGCACCGTGATGATGGACATGGGCGCGAACACGCAGACCTGGAGCCGGCGGGCGAACGTGGGCGACTGTACGGCGACGTTCACGCCCTGAGGGCCGGCGCAGGCGCGGCGCGCGGCCCGAGCGAGGGCGCGACGAGAATCGGACGCGCGTGTGCCCCACGCTCGGCGGTATGCTCGCGCAGCCGAGGTCCCCATGAACATCCCGCTGCTCTGCCTCCCCATCGCGTACGCGCTCGTCTTCGCGCCCAAGGTCCCCCTCTCGATGGCGATGGCCAAGCAGCCCGAGGGGTACGACAACAAGACGCCGCGCGATCAGCAGGCCAAGCTCGAGGGCTGGGGCCGACGCGCCGCGGCCGCGCACGCGAACGCGTTCGAGTCGTTCGCGCCCTTCGCGGCGGGCGTGCTCGCGAGCACCGTGGGCGGGGGCGACGCCAAGTGGGCCGCCATCCTCGCGATCGCGCACGTCGTGTCCCGCACGATCTACCCGGTGCTCTACATCGCCAACATCGACAAGGCGCGCTCGACCGTGTGGGGCGTCGGCATGCTCGCCTCGTTCGGTCTCATGATCTTGCCGTTGATGAAGTGACGGCCGCGCGCGGCCTCGTCGTCGCGTCGCCCGGGCGGCGTCACAAGCAGAGGCCGAGCACCACGACCGTGCCGCCCATGTTCACGCTCGAGGGCACGCAAGACTTCCCGTTGCAGTCGCGGTCGACCACGCAGAGCGCGACGCTGCCCGCGACGCA
>JAGQJA010000512.1:0-1304 GCA_020430845.1 Myxococcales bacterium | reverse complement strand
CCCGCCCCAGGGGTCGCGACCACGGCGCCGCACGACGGGGCATCCGGAGCAGCTTCTGGCGTCGCGTCGACGCCGGGTGGTGCGTCCGACGCGGCGTCCAAACCGCCACCGCCGCCGCCGTCGGCGGCGAGCTCGCACACGCCCGCACGACACTCGAGCCCCACGTTGCACGTCCCGTTCGCGTAGCACGCACCCGAGAGCTGGCCGGGCGCAGCGTTGCTCGGTGACGGGTCTGTCCCCAGACACGCCGTCACACCGATGACGAGCCCGCCCACGGCCATGACGCCCTGCCCCCAGCGAGACCGGATCCCCATACCGGTCGAGCGTATGGGGAGAGGCCCAGCGCGTCCAGCGGGGCGCAGGCGACGCGCTTCACGTCCCGCAGAACGTCTCGGTCACGCGCTCCTCGGGCAACGGCGGGTCGGCGTAGTGCACACGCTCGGGCTGGTCGTCGTACGGACGCCGGAGCACCTCGCCCAGCTCCTCGAAGGGCGCGAGGTCGTCGCGCTGCACAGCCGCCTGGATCATGGCCTCGACGCGATGATTGCGCGGGATGAACGCTGGGCTCGCCAAGCGCATCGCGCGCGCACGAGCGGCGGGGGTCACGTCCTCTTGCGACAGGCGCTGACGCCACCGCTCGGCCCACTCACGAAACGCCCCCGGCTCCGCAAAGAGCGCCTCCGTGCGCGCGTCGGCGGCTGCGTCCTCGGCGCTCGCGGCGAGGCGACGAAAGAGGAGCGTGAAGTCGACCGCGTGGTCCGCCATCCGTGTGAGGAGGTCGTCGACGAGCGCGACGTCGCCCTCCTCTTCTGTGGTGAGGCCGAGCTTGGCGCGGTGCACACGCGCGAGCGCGGCAGAGAACCTCGCGCCGAAGGTGTCGAGGCGCTCCATGGCCTCGCGGGCCGCCGTCTCTTCGTCCTCTGCGATGAGGGGCAAGAGCGCCTCGGCGAGCCGCGCCAGGTTCCACACGGCGACGCGCGGCTGGTTGCCGAACGCGTAGCGCCCGCGGTGGTCGATCGAGCTGAAGCGCTTGGTGGGCGAGTACTCGTCGAGGAACGCGCACGGGCCGAAGTCGATGGTCTCGCCCGAGATCGACGTGTTGTCGGTGTTCATGACGCCGTGCACGAACCCGACCCCCATCCAGCGCGCGACGAGCTCGGCCTGCGCGCCGATGACGCGGTCGAGCAACGCGAGCGCGTCGTTGTCCCCGCCCACGGCGTCTGGGTAATGACGCGTGAGCGCGTACGTCGTGAGGGCCACGAGCGCCTCTTTGTCCTCGCGCGCGGCGAAGTACTCGAACGTAC
>JAGQJA010000511.1 GCA_020430845.1 Myxococcales bacterium | reverse complement strand
CCCCGCCCCCGCCGCCCCCCGGCGGCGCGAGCTGAACGACGCCTACGTGGATCGCGACCACCTCAAGAGCCTCGACGAGTTCAGCGTCTCCGATCTGGAGTCCGTGAGGCTCGTGCTCCGTGGCGACTCCGTCGTCGACTGGCACCGCCTCAACTTCACGTCCGAGGACGCGATCCGCGAGGTCATCGAGGCCCAGGAGATGCGGCCCGACGAGCACGCCGATCGCGCGCGCATGAACGCCATCAAGGCCGAGGCCATCTCGTACCTGCGGCGGCACTTCGAGTACCCGATCCCCAAGCCGGTCGAGGCCGCGTCGGTCGAGGAGCTGTTCAAGCTCGCGTCGGGCCGCGGGCACAGGCAGACGTGCGCGTGCGCGATCCTCAAGTGCATGCACGTCATCCACCACCTCGAGGGGCGCGAGCTGCTCTTCGTGCTGCCGATGTCCGACCAGGAGATCTTCCACGTCGTCGAAGAGAAGGTCTACCGCGTGATCGGCGGCATGTTGGCCGAGGGCTTCCCCATCACGGAGTTCGTCGGCGGTCGCAAGAACAAGGACTCGACGTACACCAAGCTGCTCAGCAAGCGCGAGGCGGTCAGCACGCAGATCTACGACAAGCTGCGCTTCAGGATCGTGACGCGCGGGCGCGACGACATCCTGCCGATCGTGCAGTTTCTGACCCGGAAGCTCTTTCCGTTCAACTACGTGGTGCCCGGACAGAGCATCAACACGATCCTCCCGCTCAAGCGCTACTTCCAGCAGCACCCGCACCTGCGCGCCCTCCAGGCCGAGGCGCCGGCCCAGTCGGGCGACGAGGTGGTCCCGTCCGACAACGTCTTCTCGGCGCAGAACTACCGGGTCATCCACTTCGTCGTCGACATGCCGGTGCGCCTGCCGCGCCGGCTCCTCGAGCGCGCGCCGCAGTCGGCGTGGTCGCTCGGGCCGGTCATCTTCGTCGTCTGCGAGTTCCAGATCATCGACCGCGAGACGGAGTCGGCCAACGAGCAGGGCGAGGCGTCGCATGCAAAGTACAAGGAACGGCAGAAGAAGGCCGTGATGCGCCGCCTGCAAGGGGGCTCGCGTTTCAGCGAGCGGGCCACGCCGTCGCGTCGCCCCCGCCCGCGCTGACGCTCAGGGCGCCATCACGAAGCGCGCGATGACGGGCAGCGCGATGAACAAGCACACGACGGTCAGCCCCGCCAGCGACATGCCCAGCCCGAGGGCGAAGGCGCGATGGTCGTGCGCGTTGAGCGCGGCCTCGTAGAGCGGCACGTCCGGGGAGCGGCGTCGCCGGAGCGACGTGAGGTCTTGGCGCAGCTGGAGCTGCCGCATGAGCACGCGCAGGGCGTACTGCGGCGCGCCCCAGAGGTCGGCCGGCGCCGCCGGGTACTGTGCGACGATCTGCGCCGGTGTGGGCGGCGGGGGCGGCGCCTTGGGCGCCGACGGGGCAGGCTCGGAGCTCGGCGGGCCGGCCATCGCGGCCAGCGCCGGATCGGAGGCGGGCCCTCCGGGGTGCGACGCGGGCCCTCCGGGGTGCGAGGCGGGCCCTCCGGGGTGTGACGCGGGGCCTGGTTGAGAGCCTGGCTGAGAGCCGGGCGCCGGGTGAGACCCGGGCGCCGGGTGAGAGGGCGGCTCGCGCGAGTCGTCGAGCTCGAGGGCCGGGCCGCCGGTGTCCTCCTCTTCGATCTCGCGCATCGAGCTGCGCAGCGGCGCGCCTGGCTGCGACGCCGGCGCCGGTGGGGGGCCCGCCGGCAGGTCCAGGTCGGGCACCGCCGCGCCCGCGCCTTGCGCCCCGTGCCCGCACGCCGGACACGGCCCCACAGGGTTGGGCATCGCGGCCTGACACGAGGGACACGTCGACATGCTCCCTCAGCATACCAACGCGGCCCCGAAGTCACGATTTCCTGACGATCGGGTGCTCGAAGCGATGGCGTCCGAGGGCGGTCGCCAGTAGGGTGCCCCGTCATGCGGCTCTACAGCGCCAAGGTCACGCCCATCGCCGACGAGGTCGTGAAACTGCTCCTTGGCTCCAAGGACATCGAGACCGAGTCCCCGCGCGAGGTCACGCTCGACGTCGAGTCGGTCCTCAAGAGCTACCTCGAGACCGAGCGGGTCGTCGCCGACAAGACGCGCGATCTGCTCCAGCGCACCGGCCGCGGCACGGGCGAGTTCTCGCGGGTGCAGCAGCAGATCGCCGAGCACCACGGCATCAAGGTGGGCGACGAGATGCTCGACTACCTCCTCGACCAGGTCGTCGAGATGCTGATGCACTCGCACCACGTCGACGAGGTGTTCGCGGCCGACGTCGATCTCCGCCGCAAGATGGCGCCGATCTTCAAGAAGCACATGGCCGTCGACGACGCGCTCGACGTGGAGGTCCGCGCGCAGCTCAAGCACGTCAAAGAGGGCACGTCGACGTGGGACATCGAGTACGCGCGCGTGCTCGAGGCCGTCAAGCGGCGCCGCGGCATTCGCTGAGAGGGCGGGCGCCGATGCGGAGCATGACCGGATTCGGCACGGGCGAGGCTCCCCTCGCGTCGAGCGATCCGGGCGCGAGCGGCAAGCTGACGGTCGAGATCCGCTCGGTCAACCACCGCTACCTCGACGTGCGCGTCCGCGGCCCCGCCGAGCTCCCCGACCTGGCGGCGTCGGTCGAGACGCTCGCGCGCGAGAAGCTCACGCGCGGCCGGTTCGACATCCTGGTGCGCGTCGAGGGCGCGGCGCTCGTGGCGATGGAGCTCGACGTCGAGCGCGCGCGCACGGTGATGGTCGCGCTCGGCAAGCTCCGCGACGAGCTGGCCCCCGGCGCCGAGCTGCCCCTCTCCCTCTTGGGGTCGGTGCCCCAGCTGTTCGTGCCGTCGCTCGAGCGCCACGCCGAAGCGGCCAAGGAGTGTGTGGCCGACGCGTTCGACGCCGCGCTCGGATCGCTCGACGCGATGAGGCAGCGGGAGGGCGACGCGCTGCGCCAGGATCTCCTGACGCGGCTCGCGGCGGTGAAGGGGCTCGCCGGCGCCCTCGCCGAGCGCGCGCCGCACTCGCTCGAGGCCTACCGCAAGCGGCTACGCGAGCGTGCCGACAAGCTGAGGATGACGTCGGACGTCGAGCTCGACGCGGGGCGCCTCGAGCAGGAGGTGGCGATGTTCGCCGATCGCGTCGACGTGACCGAGGAGCTCACGAGGCTCGCGGCGCACACGGAGCACTTCGCCGCGCTGCTCGCCGAAGAGGCCCCCATGGGCCGCAAGCTCGACTTCTTGCTGCAGGAGATGGGGCGCGAGGCCAACACGGTCGGGTCCAAGAGCCAGGACCTGCCGAGCGCCCACCTCGTCGTCGAGCTGAAGGCCGAAATCGAGCGGTTGCGCGAACAAACGCAAAACGTCGAGTGATTGCGCGCGCGGCGCGCTTATTTTGTTAGCATCGCTCCGATGGCGTCGACGTTCGTCCTCCTCATCCTGTCGTCACCGAGCGGGGCCGGTAAGACGACGTTGACGAGAAAGCTCCAGTCTCGGTTCCCCGAGCTGTTCTTCAGCGTGTCCCACACGACGCGCGCGCCGCGCAACGGCGAGCAGGACGGGCGCGACTATCACTTCGTCGATCGGGCGCGCTTCGAGGAGCTCATCGCCGAAGAGGCGTTCATCGAGTGGGCCGAGGTGCACGGCAACCTGTACGGCACGTCGATGGCCGAGATCGAGCGCGCCAAGGGCACGCCCGGCTGCGGCGGCATGATCTTCGACATCGACTACCAGGGCGCGCGGCAGATCCGCGCCAAGGTGCCCGACGTCGTCGGCGTCTTCGTGCTCCCGCCGTCGATGCCCGAGCTCGAGCGGCGCCTGCGCGGTCGCGCGAGCGAGACCGAAGAGGTCGTCCAGCGTCGCTTCGCCGTGGCCAAGCGCGAGATCGAGCACTACGCGCTCTTCGACTACGTCATCGTCAACGACGAGCTCCCCACCGCGTTCTCCGAGCTCGAGGGCGTGGTGCTGGCCGAGCGCTCACGCCGCGCGCGTCGTGCTCACGTGGCCGAGCGCCTGCTGCGGTCGGGCCGCATCTGACCGCACGCGGGCGGCGCGTCAGGGCACGTGCGTCCGCACGCGGAAGTAGAACTTGAACGAGACGCCGCTGACCGACTCGGGGCACGTGTAGCTCTGGAGTGAGCCGTCGAACCACGCCTTGTCGAGCGGCAGCGTGCAACCTCCCATACGATCGTCGAGGTCGAAGTCCTCGTCCCACACCTCGACCGAGAGGTTGGCGAGCAGCTCCGACGCCTTGACGCCCTTCATGATCGTCTCGGCCCAGAAGGGGCTGTCGGTGTCGGTGAGCGTGAGCGTGGTGCCCGAGTGCGTGCTCGCGCCTTCGCTCGAGAACACCTTGAAATATGGGTCCGGGAGGCCCGCGAGCGGATCCCAGCTCGCGCCGGTCTTGTCCTTGTCGGGCAGGATCGCGAACGACACGTAGAAGTCCCAGAGCGACGTCGGGTCGAGCTCGCACTTGGCCGCTTGGCAACGCCGGCCTGGACCGCAGTCGATGCACGCGCCGCCGCCCGTCCCGCACGCGTTGGCCGCCGTGCCCGGCTGGCAGCCCGCGGTCGTGCAGCACCCCGTGGTACACGTGGCCTGGCACGAGGCGTCGATGCACGTCTTGTTGCTGCAGACGAAGCTCCCCGCGCACGCCTTGCACGCGCCGCCCTCGGCCCCGCACTTGTCCTTGGTGGTGCCCTCGACGCAGACGTCGCCGTCGCAGCAGCCGGCGCAGTTGTTCGGTCCGCACGGGTCCTTGCACGCGCCCGCGGTGCAGCTCGCCTCGCCCGAGCAGCTCTCGCACGCTGCGCCGGCGATCCCGCACGCAGACTTCTTGTCGCCGGGCTCGCAGCGATCGTCGCGGCAACAGCCGGAGCACGACGAGCGTGAGCACGTCGCGACCACGGGCGTCCCGTCGGGCTTTCGGCCCTCGTCGCCGCGCTTGAACCCGCTGATGACGCACTCGGCCAGGTCGGCGTCGAGCGCCTCGATCGTCATGCGCGCGACGACGTCTGCGGCGCACGTCGAGAACGACGCCTGGCAGCCCGACGAGCCCGTGCACGACGACGCCACCTCGCGCGCGACGGCCTCGCCGTACGGCAAGACGCCGAGGCCCGCGGGAGACTGCGAAGCGCTCTTGGAGTAGAAGCCCGCGACGCAGCCGGCCTGCCCTGCGGCGCACGAGTCGCAGTACGCGGTGGCGAGCTCCCTGTGCGCGGCGGTGGGCTCGAGGCCCTTGGCCGATCGCGCGAGGCACGACGCGATGCCGCACACGCCCGACTCGAGGCAGTCCTGCGTCGCCTGCGCGGCGCGTGGCGTGAGCACCTTGGTGAACGTCGCGCAGCCGGCGGTCAGGGCTTCGTCGCACTGCGACGGCTCGGTGCAGCTCTTCGCGGACGCCTTGGCCTGCGCGCACAGGTCTCGCCCCTCCGCAGGAGGATCCGACGAGCACGCGCCCGTGAGCAGGGCCAAGCCCAAGAGTGCGGCGGCGGCCTGAGCGCCCCGCGAGAAAAAAGCTCGAAGATCCACGCTCCCGAGAGGGTATCACGGCCGCGCGCGTGGGCCACGCGGCGCGCGAGGCGCGCCCAGGTCGCTACTTCTTGAGCCTCGGGCCGGGCTTGCCGCCGCCCTTCTTCGCAGGCGCGGAGCTCGGGTCGAGCAGCTTCATCGTCTTGTTACCCTGCGGCACGTCGTTGCGCGGCTCGGCGGTGAACGTCGGCTCGGGCCCGGGCTTCACGGGCAGCGAATCCGACGTGAACGACGACTTCGGCGACGGCTTCGGTCCGAGCTTGGGCGCGACGTCGGACTTCTTCATCTCGGTCGGCGCCGGCGGCGGCGTGGTCGGCGTGGGCGCGAAGCTGCCCGTTGGCGCGGGCGGCGTGGGCGCGAAGCTGCCCGTCGGCGCGGGCGGCGTGGGCGCGAAGCTGCCCGTCGGCGCGGGCGGCGTGGGCGCTGCGCCGTCGACCGACCCGGCGGGCCGGAGCTCGGGCACGGCGCTCGGCGGCGGCGGGGTGATGCTCGGCGCGACCGCGCTCGGCACGTCGCGCGTGATGGGCTCCGGCTTGTCGCGGTTGCCGCGCAGGTACCAGAGCACGAGCGCGCTGATCGCCACGCCGAGCGCCGCGAGCACGGCGGCCTCGGCGGCCCACCGCGTCTTGAAGTGGCGCCGCAGGCGGCTGACGCGCTGCCGCACGCGCGGCGCGGGCACGTTCTCGGTCTCGGCGATCTGCTCGAGCTTCTCGCCCTCGCCTTCGCGCAGCATCCAGCCCAAGGTGCGCCGCGCGTCCGAGCCGGGCGGCAGCTCGCGCTCGGCCCATCGGAGCAGGTCGGCCTCGTCGTGCGGGGCGGGCCCGTCGGACAGCTCGGGCACGTCGAAAGACTCGCGGCGCGCGCGCCGATGAAAGTCGATGACCTTGTTCTTGGCCACGCCGAAGACCCACTTGCGGAGCGCGTCGGGCTCCGTGGGGGCGTGCGGCGACTGGATGGCCTCGGTGAGCGCGGTCTGGACGATGTCCTCGACCTCGGCCTCGGGGACGCGACGGCGCACCATCGCGACGAGCGCTTGACGGAGATCTGGACCGAGGGACCTCTGGCTCATGATCGGGGCGTGCACGCCTCTGACTTCGCGCGCGCGAGCTGGAGTGTGACAGCACCGCGCGAAGAAATCTTAGATGAGGCGTATGTAGCTAGAATAACTCGACATTTCAGGGGAGCACGCGCCCCGTCGAGCTCAGGAGCCGTCGCCCGGATCGGGGTGGTGGGGGCTGTAGCGCCATCGGCGGATGTAGCGGAGGGCCGCGCCGGGGTGTCCGCCCGTGCCCTCGAAGCCGACGAGGTACACGTGTCCGTCGTACCAGCCGGTGACGAGCGCGCTCTTGCCGTCGGGCGCCACGGCCACGCCGCTGCCGCGGTCCATGCCGGGCACCGGGAACGTGCGCGACGTCCACGTCTTGGTGTCGACGACGGAGATGCTGCGCGAGGTGCCGTAGTCGGCCGTGTATGCGTAGCGCCCGTCGCGCGAGACCGACACGCTCTTGGGCGCCTTGCCCACCGGAGCCGTGTGCGTGACCTTCTCGCTCGCGATGTCCATCGCGTGCAGCTCCGAGGCGTTGAGACAGGTGATGTAGAGCGTCTTCTCCTTGGGCGAGAGCGCCAGGTGCCGCGGGTTGTTGCACGCCGGGATGCGGTGGTGGTCAGCCATCTCGGGACCGCGGAAGACGTCGATCGACTTGGAGTAGAAGTTGGCGACGTAGAGCGTCCCGTTCGCCGTCACGACCATCCCGCGCGGCGCCTTGCCCGTCTTGAGCGTGCGCGTGACCGTGCCCGAGGGCACGTCGACCTCGGTGACGTCGTCCGAGGCCCAGTTGGCGCTGAAGAGGCGCTTTCCGTCGCGGGTGATGGCGAGGATCTTGGGGTGACGCCCCACCTTGACCTCGCGCGTGAGCTTCTTCGTCGCGAGGTCCACGAACATCACGGAGCTCCGGCGAAAGTTCGACACGTAGAGCGTCTTGCCGTCGGGCGACAGGACGCTCTCGACGACGACGCCCGGGAGATCGATGTGCCCGACCTCCGTGAGCGTGACGGCGTCGAAGATCGTGACGCTCCGCTTGTCGAGCTGACCGAAGTTGGTCACGTAATAGTGCTTGCCGTCGTGCGAGCGCGTCGTGCCCTTGGGCATCGACCCGCTGTAGGCGACCTCTTGCACCTCGAGCGCGGGCGGTGCAGGCGGCGCCGGCGCCTCGGCTGCGTCGGCGCGCGCGCCACCCTCTTGCTTGCCCTCGGCCCGGGCCGCGTGACCCGCGAGCCCGAGGGCCGCCGTCAGCGCGATCGGTGCGCCCCACCTCGACGTCTTCATGCTCGGCATTGTCCGACCCCGCGGGGAGCGCCGCCAAGATTTCTCCCAACCGATCTGATACCGTCGCCGCTCGGCGCATGGTGAAACGCAAGGTCTCCCTGGGTGGGGGTACGTCGACGGGGCCGGTCGCGATGGAGGTGGGCGGGACGCGTCCGACGCCCGTCGAGACGCTCGAGCTCTTCTTCAACACGGGCATCGTGTTCCACGAGCTCGCCGTCGACCTGCCCGACACGGTCTCCAGCTTCTGCGTGATGCAGACGCCCGGCGCGGCGCCCGCGCAGCCCGGCGCGCCCGTCGGCACGTGGTCCGTGCGGCGCGCCGAGCCCGGCGAGGATCCCGACATCGAGATCAGCGTGGTCGACCACATGGGCGAGCTGTCGGGCCGCTGGCTCCCGGTCCCCTACCCGCTGTCGAACCCGTTCGCGGTGCAGATCTTCTTGGCCCAGACGGCGGGCGGCGAGCACCGCGCCATGCTCGCGGTCGACACGCTCGAGGTGCAGGGCTCGCAAGGGCGCTACCTCGACGCGCGCTACGACGAGGGGCGGCCGTTCCGTGCGCTCGACAAGACCGAGCTCGCGGCGTTCCTCGATCACGCCGAGACGCGCGACCTCGTGCGCAAGCTCGAGCGCGCGGGCGTCGACAAGGCGCTCTTCAAGATCGCGGCGCTGATCGAGGCGGTGGGTCCGTCGCTGCCCAAGATCAAGCTCTCGCGCATCGAGACGCACACGCCGATCCCGGTGTCGCTCGTGCTCGACTTCGGCAACTCGCGCTCGACCGCGCTGCTCGTCGAGGGCCGCGACGCCGGCGTGTTCGGCGTGCCGCTCGAGATGCGCAGCATGTCGAACCCGTTCGACGTCACGCGCGAGACGTTCGACTCACGCGTCACGTTCATCCCCAGCCCGTTCGACAAGTCCGTGCACGTGGTCGGCACGCAGGACTCGTTTCACGTCCCGTCGATCGCGCGCATGGGGCGCGAGGCCCTCGACCGCGCGCTCGAGGCGCCTCACCGCTACCTCTGCACGCTCTCGG
>JAGQJA010000510.1:394-3245 GCA_020430845.1 Myxococcales bacterium | reverse complement strand
GGCGCCGGCGGCGGCGCCGGCGGCGGGACCAGCGCCAAGTCGGGAGACGGCGCGGACGACAACGGCCCGAACATGCTCTCGACGGGCGGCGTCTTCGACAGTGAGGCGAGCTTGCGCCGCACGATGGCGATCTCGTTCTTGGCCGCGGGCGCCCTCGCCCTCGTCTACTTCGCGTTCAAGGCGCGCAAGGTCCAGAAGGCCGCCAACGACGCGGCCGGCGGCAACAGCGGCGACAAGTGACGCGGGCGCCGCGTCAGCGCAGGCCGGCCCAGCGCAGGAGGCGCGTCCACAACGAGGGCGACGACGCGGCGACCCGCCCCGACGCGTGCGCGGTGCCCGAGTACGGCGTCGGCATCGGCGCGCCCACGGGGTAGCCACCCGAGCGGGGCGGCGGTGCGGGCGCCTGAGAGGTCGCCGTGCGCGCAGGGTACGAGCCCACACGCGCGCGGACGGCCTCTTGTTCGTCGGGCGCGAGCGACACGCCGCACGCCGAGCACGCGCGTTGGAACGGCGGGTTGACGGTGTGGCACATGGCGCACTGCCGCGGCTCCGGGCGGTCGACCTGCGTGATGTCGTCGAGGAACTTCCGCGGCGCGGTGGTCGTGTCCTCCTCGAACGGGTTCGGCTCGGCGTCGCCGATCTCCGCGGGAAGCTCCATCGACGGCGGCCGCTCGAGGCGCACCGTGGCGTCGTCGAACACGGGCGCGGCGACCTCGGTCTTGTCGCTCGTCGCGTACGGATCCGCCCCGTCGGCGCCCTTGTACTCGAGGTCGGGCAGGTCGAGCTCCTCGGGCACGAGCGAAGCGGCGAGCGCGCGCGACACGTCGGCCATCGTCTCGTAGCGGTCGGCCGGGTCCTTGGCCAGGCAGCGCGCGATGACGCGCTCGAGGGCCTTGGGGACGCCCGGCTCGATCTCGGACACGGGGCGCGGGGTGCGGTTGAGGTGGGCGTGGATGAGCGCAGGGACGCCGGGATCGCGGAACGGCGGCGCTCCGGTCAGCATGCGGTACATCACGACGCCCAGCGCGTAGACGTCGGCGCGGCCGTCGACCGGCTTGGCCATGATCTGCTCGGGCGACATGTACTCGATGGTGCCGACGAGCATGCCCGTGTGTGTCAGCTGCGTCTCTTGATCGGGCGCGTACGACTTGGCGACGCCGAAGTCGAGCACCTTGACGAACAAGGGATCGCCGGCGCGCCGGATGAGCATGATGTTGGCCGGCTTGAGGTCGCGGTGGATGACGCCGGCCGCGTGGGCCACGCCGAGCGCCGCGCACATCTGCCGCGCCACGTGCACGGCCTCGTGCGGCGTCATGGGACCCTCGCGGCGCAGGCGCGTCGAGAGCGACTCGCCGTCGAGCAGCTCCATCACGAAGAACAGATCCCCGCCGGAGCGCCCGAGATCGAACACCTCGACGATGTTCTCGTGCTGCATCCGCGCCGTGTTCTTGGCCTCGCGCAAGAACCTCCCGACGACCTCTTCGTCGAGGGACACACCGTCGGCGCTGCGGATCAGCTTCACGGCGACGGGCCGACGCATCGTCAGGTCCATGCCGCCGTAGACGACGCCCATGCCGCCGCTGCCGATGCGCCGGTCGAGGCGGTAGCGGTCGCCGAGCTGCCGCGGATAGACCTCGTCCTCGCCCATTGCGCCTTGGGGCGCAGGCTAACACGCCGCGACCACCCGTTGCGCCCGGAAGCTCACCGCCCGTGGCGCCGATCGGGCCCTGTGCTAGATGCGCTCGCGATGCCGACGCCGTCCGAGATCCACGAGCGCTACCTCGACTACCGCGAGCGCTTCACGTACTTCGGCCGCAACGTCCCGATGCTCTCGCTCGACGACTTCGCGGCCCGCGACGCGGAGTACGACGCGCTCACGACCGCGGCGCGCCTGACCGACGAAGAGGAGGAGCGGCTCGAAGAGCTCACGCGCCTCCTCTTCCGAGACTGACTACTCGTTCGCGGCCTTGCGCAGGAGCGCGAGGTCGTCGTCGACGAAGCGCACGCTCGAGCGGCGGCGGCTCTTGGGCGTGGTGCCCGCGGCGTGGAGCGACGCGCTCTCGAGGATGCGCTCGCACAGCGTGGGGTAGTCCATGCCCGCGTGCTCGGCGATCTTGGGCAGGAGCGACGTGGGCGTCATGCCGGGCAGCGTGTTGACCTCGAGCACGTACTCGTTCTCACCGGGCGTGACGAGCAGGTCGACGCGGACGGCGCCGGTGCAGCCGAGCGCACGCGCGGCGCGCTCTGCCAGGTTCATGACGCCGCGCAGGCGGGTCGGGGCGAGGCGCGGCGGGCAGACGTACTCCGTCTCACCCGGGGTGTACTTCGCGGTGTAGTCGTAGAGGCCGCTCTTCGGCACGACCTCGATCGCGCCGAGCACCTGCCCGTCGAGCATGCCCACGTGCACCTCGGTCGCGCGCACGAAGCGCTCGACGAGCGCCCAGCTGTCGTGCTCGAGCGCGCGCTCGATGCCGAGCTGGAGCGACGCCAGATCGTCGGCCTTGGTGAGGCCGATCGACGAGCCCTCGTGCCGGGGCTTGACGATCGCCGGGTAGCCGAAGCTGCCGTGCAGGTCTTCGAGGTCGGCCAGTGATGCCTCGTCGGCCATGTAGTACGGCGGCGTCGGCACGTTGTGGAGACGGAACATCTCCTTGGCCTTGAGCTTGTCCATGGCGAGCGCGGAGGCGAGCACGCTCGAGCCCGTGTACGGGATGCCGAGCAGCTCGAGCATGCCTTGCACGCAGCCGTCCTCCCCGCCCCGGCCATGGAGCGCGAGGAAGGCAACGTCGATCTCGGCGCGCCTCAGCACGCGGTCGATCCGCTGTCGGTCCGCGTCGACCTCGAGGCGCAC
>JAGQJA010000510.1:0-385 GCA_020430845.1 Myxococcales bacterium | reverse complement strand
CCCTCGAGCGCTCGCGCGACCCCCTCGCCCGTGCGGAGGGATACGTCCCGCTCCGCGCTCGTTCCGCCCATCAGCACCCCCACGCGCCGCTTCGTCATCTGTCACCTCGTCCAGGGAGAGCCTTCAAATTACGGGCCGCAGAAAAGCCCCAGGATCCGCCGCTCACGCGCGGTCGAGGTGTGTCCAGAGAGACACAAATGCGGCAAAGGGTAGGCAACGCCAAGCTCGTCCCACGTACCAGGTGCGGGGTCAAGGGGGCAACTTCGTGGCGGGGCGGTGCCGCGGACGCGTGGGCGCGTATCGCGTGGGCGGGCGCGTGCGCGTGGGCAGGCGCGGGCTCGCGCACCTTGGCAGGCACGGGCGCGTGGGCAGACGCGTGGGCAGG
>JAGQJA010000509.1 GCA_020430845.1 Myxococcales bacterium | reverse complement strand
CGTCGCTTCATGGCCTTGGGCAGCTTGCCCTCGAGCGCCGACCGCTGGGCCGTCGGCGTCATCAAGAAGCGCGCCTGCGGTCCCGAGTCGACGCGCGCCGACTTGAGCTTGTCGCGCGTGAGCTCGATGAACCGCTGCTGACTGCGCACGACGCCTTCCTCGGGACGCTCGACCCGGACGTACTTGCCGTTGGGCAGGAGCCGCCACGTCTTCGCGTTGTCGGCCCACTGGAGCGCGAGCGACTCGATGAGGCGCGTGCGGTGCGCCTGGTCTTCGATGGGCACCATGAGCTCGACGCGGCGATGAAAGTTTCGCGGCATCCAGTCGGCGCTCGAGATGTAGACCTCGTCTTTGCCGCCGTTGGCAAAGTGGAAGATGCGACCGTGCTCCAGGTAGCGGTCGACGAGCGCGCGGACCTCGATGTTCTCGCTCACCCCCACCATGCCGGGTCGAAGGCAGCAGATGCCGCGGATGAGCAGCGTGATCTGCACGCCCATCTGCGACGCGCGATAGAGGGCCTCGATGACGTCCTCGTCGACGAGCGCGTTCATCTTGGCGACGAGCCGCGCGGGCCGGCCGTGGCGCGCGTGCTCGGCCTCGCGCGCGATGAGCCCGAGGATGGCCTCGTGGAGCCCGAGCGGGGCCACGATGAGCGAGTGCCACTTGGGCGGGGCGCTGTAGCCGGTCAGCAGGTTGAACAGGGACGAGGCGTCTGCGCCCATGTTGGGTCGACACGTGAGCAGGCCGACGTCGGTGTAGAGGCGCGACGTCGTGGAGTTGTAGTTGCCGGTGGCCATGTGCACGTAGCGCCGCAGGCCGCCGCGCTCGCGCCGGATCACCAGCAGACACTTGGCGTGCGTCTTGAGGCCCAAGAGGCCGTACACCACGTGGACCCCCGCCTGCTCGAGCATGCGCGCCCACACGATGTTCGACTCCTCGTCGAAGCGCGCCTTGAGCTCGACGATGGCCGTCACCTGCTTGCCCGCCTCGGCGGCGCGGGCCAGCGCGCGCACGATGGGCGAGTCGCCGCCGGCGCGGTAGAGCGTCTGCTTGATCGCGAGCACGTCGGGATCTTCGGCGGCGCGCGTGATGAGCTCGACCACGGGGTCGAACGACTCGTACGGGTGCTGCAGGAGCACGTCGCCGTCGCGGATGACGGCGAAGAGATCCTCGGCGTCGCGGAGCGGCGGCACCACCAGCGGCGTGTACGGCTCCTCGCGGTGCTCGCGGAACTCGTCCTTGGGCGCCGCGCCGAGCAGGTCGGGCACGTTGAGGAACGAGACGCGGTAGACGTCCTTCTCGGGGTCGAGCTTGAGCGCGCGCACGAGCTTCTGCAGCGACGGCTTGGACGGCTCGCCCGCGACCTCGAGGCGGACGGCGGCGCCGCGCTCACGCCTCCGCAGCTCTTGCTGGATCGTCTGCAGGAGGTCCTCGGCCTCCTCCTCGTCGATCTCGATGTCGAAGTTGCGCATCACGCGGAACGTGTAGACGCCCTTGAGGCGCGCGCCGGGGAAGATGGTGTTCACGTGGCGCGCGATGAGGTCCTCGAGCAAGACGAAGACGTGCCGCGGATAGCCGGGCGCGCCCGCGAGCTGCTCGATCTCCATCAGGCGCGGCAGCATCATGGGCACCTGCACGACGCCGAAGGTCGGATCGTTCTGACCGTCGCGCGAGAACATGACGCCCAGGTTGAGGCTCTTGTTGCGCACGTGCGGGAACGGGTGCCCGGGGTCGATCGCGATGGGCGTGAGGATGGGGAACACCTCGGCGTGGAAGCGCTCGTCGAGGCGCGCGAGCGCGTCGGTGGGCAGCGCCTCGGGCTTGGAGATGATGAAGGCGCCGGCCGCCGCGAGCTCGGGCAGCAGGTCCTCGTTGAGCGAGCGCATCTGCGCCGCGAGCAGCTCGTGCACGCGCGCCGAGACGCGGGAGAGCTGCTCGGACGGCGTCATGCCGTCGGGGCCCACCTCGGCGACGTCGCCGGTGAGCTGCTGCTTGAGGCCCGCGACGCGCACCATGAAGAACTCGTCGAGGTTCGACGACACGATCGCGTGGAACTTGAGACGCTCGAGCAGCGGCACCGACTCGTTCTCGGCCTCGGCGAGCACGCGCGCGTTGAACTCGAGCCACGACAGCTCGCGGTTCAGGTAGAACGCGGCCGCCCGGAGGTCGGGGGACTCGAGTGACGGGGGCGCACCAGAGACGGGGCCCGAGCCGGTCGCGGCCAACGACGGCGAGGGGGTCGAGGCGGGAGCGACCTCGGTCGTCGTGGGGTGAGCGGGCATCATCGGCCAGACTAGCGCAAAGTGGACGGCCCACGTGCGACAGAGGGCCCGCGCGCACAACCGTCACAGGATCGTCACGTGGCGGCTCACTTACGCTCGAGTGCCCGGCGCACACGGCGAGGTGCCGGCGGCGTCGCGATCGTGCTCGCTACCGTGCGTCGTCTCGGAGAAAGACGCGCACTTCGCCCACGGTCTCGGCGAGACGGTAGCGGTCTCTCACGAACGCGTACGTGCGCGGACAGTGCAGCGCGAGGTCGAGCAGCGCGTCGTGGTACGTCATGAGCGGGGAGCGATCGACGAAGACGAACGCGGCGGGAGGGTCGGCGCGCAAGCGGGCGAGGAGATCGTCCTCGTGCGCGTCGCGGATCGCGCGGATGACGTCGCGCTGCGCCTCTGTGGGCACGAGCCCGCCGGGCCGCGAGCTGCCCGCGAGCGCGGCGTCGGCGTCCAGATCGTATGCATATACATACGGTGTCGCGCTCCGCCGCTGCGCGAGAAAGAGCACGTACGGGTCCATGCCGTACGTCTGGACGCGGTCGTCGGGCGCGGTGTGTGCCCGGAGGAACGCCGCGGCGCCGTGCAGGGCCGCAGGAAAGTAGTCGACGCGCCGCCACCTCGCGAGGTACCCGGGGCTCGTCCGCTCGGCCGCGTCACACCGCGCGCAGGTGCGCTCTCCGTGCGCGCTCCGCGCGAGGGCGCCGGCGTGCGGCAACGCGACCATCGCGGCTGCCCACGCGACGAGAGCGCGCGTACGCGGCGTCTTGGCCACGCTGTCGGCGACGGCGGAGAGCGCGGCGAGGCCCGCGAAGTACACGCCCGCGCTCACGGGGTGGAAGTGGTAGTAGAAGCCCTTGCCCTGGGCGACGAGGCCGAGGACGGCCGCTCCCGGACAGAGCGCCACAGCGAGCGTGACCGGCCGCGCGAGGCGTCCGACCACGAGGCCCACGCCGAGCAACGCCGACGCCACAGCCCACACGACGAACGCCTTCGCCTGCGGGTAGAGGATGATCTCGGAGAGCGGACGGGGCCAGATGAAGCGATACATCGCCGGCACGTCGCGCGACCAGATGGCCAGGTAGGCGCGCACGTCGACGAAGGGCGCGACGACGGCGAGCCCGACGACCGCCGCGAGCGCGCCGCCGAGCGCGAGCCACGCGAGCCTACGCGCGCGAGACACCGGGCTCGGCTCGATCAGCACTCCGATCACGTGACACGCCGACAGGAGCGCGAAGGTGGGCTTGGCCGACCACGGCACCACCGACAGCGCGCCCGCCGCGACGAAGAACCAACGAGCGCGAGGCGACGCGTCGTGCGCCGCGCGGTGCGCCACGAGCAAGAGCCCGCTCGCGGGGAGCACGAACCAGACGCAGAAGCTCTCTCGTTGCGCCGAGTCCCAATAGTCGAAGTACGTCAGGTACTGCGCGTAGAGCGCCGCCGCGCCCGCCGCGGCCCACGAGAGACGCTCGGCCCGCGAGGCACGCGGCCCGCGCTCCCACGACACCGCTCCGGGCAGGCACGCGGCGGCCGCGGCGAACGACGCGCCGCTCACGACGAGGTCGAGCACGCGGAATCGGTGCTCGTCGGCCCCGCCGAGCGCCTGGAACACGAGGTGCACGAGCGGCGCGAGGGGCCCGTTGACGTCGCGCACGTCGCGGTACGCCCGCTCGCCGTGGGCCATCGCCCACGCCACGTACTGGAAGATGCCCTGATCGCGGCCGAGCGGGTCGTACGAGGCGTTCGCGAGCGCGTGCACGAGGGCGTACGCGAGCGGCGCGGCGACGAGCGCGGCGATGGGGCCACTTCCGTCGACCCAGCGACGGGCGGGCTTCAATTCGTCGCGCCGTCGGCCGGAGGCTCCCCTGCTTGGTGGGCGCTCGGCGCGTCGGCCTCCGCGGCGAGATCGTTGCGCATCCAGATCTGGATCGCCCCGAACTCGGCGACCTGACGGTAGTTCGCGTGCACCCACGGCCCCGCCAGCGCGTTGTGCTCGTCGAAGTCCTTGACCGAGTCGGGCCAAGTGATGAGCGGTGACTTGTCGTGGAACACGAAGGCCGCGGGGCGCACGCGCTCGAGGCGGCTCAAGAGATCGCGCTCGTGCGCGTCGCGGAGCCCGCGGATCGTCGCGACCTGCGCGGCGTCGGGGTGGCGGCCCAGGGGCGGGGGCATCGCGCCGCCCGTGAGCGCCGTGTCGGCGTTGAGGTCGTACGCGTAGATGTACGGCGTCGCGCTCAGGCGTTTCGACAAGAAGAGGAGGTAGGGATCCATGCCGTACGTCTGCACGCGGTCGGTCGGCTTGGTGTTGCGCTCCAGGTAGTGCGCCGCCTGACGCAGCTCCCACGGGAAGAAGTCGCTCGTCTGGAAGTACACGAGGTAATCGTGGCTCGATCGCTCCTCGGCGTCGCGCGCCTTGGTGTAGAGCCACACGCTCTGCACGTAGTGCGACTGGGGCATGGCGAACGCCACCTTGGCCGCGAGCGCAGCCCCCGCCGCGGCGGGCACGAGGCGGATGAGCGATCCGTGAGGCGTGCGCAGGCGGACGCGCTCCCACAGCCAGACGACGAGCGTGACCCACTGCACGGCGAGCCCCGCCGAGACCGGGTGGAAGTGATACGGAAACCCCTTGGCCTGGGCGATGACGCTCGCGAGCCCGCCGATGGGCATGAGCACGATGGGGAGCACGCGGCGCGGCAGCTCGCGGTAGACGAGCAGCGTGAGCATGAGCACGCTCGTGACGAGCGCGTGGGCGCTGAGCGTGGCGAACGTCTCGACCGAGAAGATCTCCGAGATCGTGCGCGGCCAGATGAAGCGATAGACCGACGGCACCTCGGCGAGCGAGATGCGCACGAACGAGGCGATGTCTCCGTAGCGGAGCAAGAAGAAGAGCTGCGTGGCGACGCCGATGGCGCCACCCACGACGAACGGCGCGAGACGCTTGCGCCGCCCGAGCTTGGGCACGTCGTCGTAGAGGAGCGTGAACACCTGCACGAGCGTGAAGACCGCGTACGTCGGCTTGCCGAACCACGGGATGAGCGACAAGGCGCCGGCCGCGACGAGCAACGCTCGCGAGCGGCGCTCCGAGCCGGGCTGCCTCCACGCGCCCTGACCCGCGAGCTGCAGGGCGGTCGACGAGAGCATGAACCAGTTGAAGAAGCTCTCGCGCTGCGCCGTGTCCCAGAAGATGTAGAGCAGGTACTGGCCCGAGAGGACGACCCACGACGCGAGCGCCCAACCCACACGTCGCGCCACGCCGCGCGTGCCCTTGGGTGGCTTGCCCACGAGCCCCGGGAGGCACGCGCCCACGAGCGCATAGACCGCCCCGGTGACGAGCAGGTCGAGCACGCGAAAGCGGTGCTCGTCGGCGCCGCCGAGCCACTGGAACACGAGGTGGATGAAGGGCGTGAGTGGCCCGTTGACGTCGCGCACGTCGAGATAGGCGCGCTGGCCTTGTGTGATGGCCCAGGCGACGTATTGAAAGATGCCCTGGTCGCGGCCGAGCGTCGTGAGCGCGGCGCGCTTGGTGCCCTCGTAGACCCAATACAGCGGCGGGAGGGCGACCACGAGGCTCGGGACGATCGCCTGCAGCGCGCGACGCGCGTGGAGATACAACCTCAGCGCTGGGCGGATCTCCACGGTGCGCACCCTACCACGGCTCGGCCAAAGAGCGGGGGGTCCGCGCCATGCTAAAGCATCGACCGTGCCAACTGCCCCACCGGAATGCCTCGACCGGGCCGCACGTACGCGCGACAATCCGGGCTGGAAGCACCGTGCGAGAGGCCCCGCCGATGAGCGAACCCGTCCGACGCCTAACGTTGCCGCAACAAGAGCGTGCCCGCGCGTTCGCCGAAGCGCTGGAGGTTGCCAAAGGCAAGCACCTCCTCGTCGTTCTGCGCGGTCACCCCGACCCGGACGGGATCGCCTGCGCGCTCGCCCAGGCGCACATCGCCCAGCGGCTCGGCGTCAAGAAGACCACGATCTGTTACTCGCACGAGCTCAGCCATCGCGAGAACCGCGCCCTGGTGAAGCTCCTCAACATCGACCTGAAGAAGATCCGGTCGGTGGCCGACATCGCCGAGCCCGTCGACTACCTGGCGCTCGTCGACGCGCACGAGGTCGAGCCCGACCTCGCCGGCACCGAGGACATCGAGGTCCTCACGATCGTCGATCACCACCGCGCGCACGGCACGCCCAAGGGGCAGTTCGTCGACATGCGCCTCGACGTCGGCGCCACGGCGACGATCTTCGTCGACTATCTGCAAGAGCTCACGCCGCTCTCGCTCGACTCCGACGAGGACCGGCGCGTCGCCACGGCGCTCATGCACGGGCTCGCGACCGACACCGACGACTTCTCGCTCGCGCGCAGCCTCGACTTCCGCGCGGCCGGCGTGCTCGCCGACCTGTGCGACCGCGACCTGCTCGCAGACCTCTCACGGCGGCTCATCGCCCCGAGCGCCATGGACATCATCGCGAGGGCCCTCGCTTCGCTCGTCGTGCGACGCAACTTCGCGATGGCGGGCGTCGGCTTCGTGCCCGAGCCCGAGCGCGACACGATCGCGCAGGCGGCTGACTTCCTCATCCGGCGTGAGGACATCGACACCGTCGTCGTCTACGGCGTGGTGGGCGAGCGCTTCATCGAGGGCTCGCTGCGCACGCACTCGCCGAGCGTCGATCCCGGCGTGTGGCTCGAGCAGGCCTTCGGGCACGACGACCGCGGTCGCGCCTACGGCGGAGGCCGACGCGACAAGGGCGGCTTCAGGATCCCCATCGGGTTCCTCGGTCGCGCGACCGATCGCGCGCAGCTGTGGTCGCTCGTCGAGCACGCGGCGCGCTCGGCCCTGCTCAAGCAGTTCGGCGACGATCCGCCGCCCAAGGCCGCGACGACGAACGGCTCCTGAGCGTGCGCCTCGCGTTCGTGGGGCTCCCCCTCGCGGCGCTGCTTCTCGCCGCGGACGGACACGACGTCGCGTGGGCGGGGGTCTGTCGCAAGGACGCGCTGGGGACACGTCGGCTCCGCCGCGTCGTGCGGCGCGTGGAGATCGTGCCCGACCTCGCCGCGCACGTGGACGAGGTGCGCGCGCTCGAGGTCGACCTCGTCGTCAGCTGGTTCTGGACGCGCAAGGTGCCGCGCGCGTTCCGGGAGCTCGGGCGGCACGGCGCGATCGGCGTGCACCCGTCGCTCCTTCCGCGCTGGCGCGGGCCCGACCCATACTACTGGGCGATCGCGGCCGGCGACGCAGAGACCGGCGTGACGGCGCACACGCTCGAGGACGAGTACGACACGGGCGACCTGCTCGGCCACGCGGCGCTCGACATCGACCCCTCGTGGGACGCGTGGGCGCTCGCGCGCGCGCTCGACAGACCGTCGCTGCGGCTGCTCCGCCGGATCGTGCGGGCATACGCCGACGGCGACGGCCCCGTGGCGAGGGCGCAAGACGACGCGCGCGTCACGATGGCTCCGGCGCCGACCGACGACGATCTCGAGCTGCGCTGGGGCGCTTGGACGAGCGACGAGGTCGAGCGGCGGGTGCGCGCGGCGGCGCCCTGGCCGGGGGCGTTCACGACGATCGGCGACGAGACGCTGGTGCTGACGCGCGTGCGACCGACGGACGACTATCCGCGTGCGCTCGCGCCCGGCGAAGCCTGCGTCCGCGACGGGGTGGCGATCGTGCGCACGGCCGACGGCGCCGTCGAGCTGCTCGCAGGTCGGCTCGAGGACGACGACGAGGCGCTCGACCGGGACGCCCTCGCGGCGTGTGTGGACGTCACCCTCGTGGGCTGAGCGGCGCAAGCGCTCGAAATGACGGCCCCAGGGCGCCCCTGGAATTCGGGGGAGGTGTAGTGATACGTAAGCCAGTGTAGGACAGGCGGAGCCGATACGTCTGACCCGCGCGGAGACGCCGCGAGCGCGCCATCTGCGGTTTCCCATGCCGCGCGACTCGCATAGCATCGGAATCAGTGTCCGATCCCATCACGACCTCGCGCTCGGCGCGCGAGGCCCTCTCGAAGGGCCTCAACGCGCTTCAGACAGATCCCAGCATCCCGCCGCACCTGCTCGAGCTGGCCGCACCGATCGCGCAGGCGATGGGCGCGCTGCACCAGCTCGAGAAGACGCAGCAGCTCGCGCCGCACGCCGACGTCGCCCTTCAGCACGTGCGCGCCGCGCTCGCCTCGCTGCAGCAGCAGGCGCCGACGCACGCGGCGGTGAACAACGCGCTCGAGTCCGTCGCCGCGTCGCTCGGGATGGTGCACTCACTCAGCAAGATGGCGAACGGCCCCGCGGCGCAGCCTCCGCCTGCCCAAGCCGCGCCCGCGCCGTCGCCACCCGCCGCCCAGCCGCAGCCCGCGCCGCAGATGGCCCCGCAGCAGATGGCCCCGCAGCAGCCGCCCCCGCAGCAGGCGCAGGTGCACATGCCGCCGCAGCAGCAGGTGCCCACGACGACGGCCGCGATGCAGCGTCCCGCCCAGCCCGGACCGGGCCCCGGCGCGACGATGGCCATCGCGCCGAACGCGGCGCCGATGGTGGCGCGCGATCCGTTCGCCGCCCCGCCGGGCCCCTCGCCGATGGCGGGGACGCAGGCTGCGCCCGCCGCGCCGTACGGTCCGCCAGCCGGTGCGCCTCCGCAGCCCGGCTTTCCTGCGCATCCCGGCGGTCCTCCTCCCGGCGCGCCGCCGCCAGGGTTCTCTCCCGGAGGTCCGCCCCCCGGCGGCCCCCCGCCCGGTCACGGCGGCCCCCCGCCCGGTCACGGGGCTCCGATGGGCGGTCCGCCTCCCGGACAGGCGCCCGCCCCCGGCGGCGTCATCGGTGCCGACCTCGGCGCGCACAGCCCCACCAACTTCTACAAGGGCCTCGCGGGCAACGACATCATCGATCACGGCGGTCTCTTCGTGTCGACGTACATGACGCCCAAGGTCGGCACGCAGGTCCGCCTCAAGGTGTCGCTCCCCGGCGGCTACGAGTTCGAGGCGAACGCGATCGTGCGTTGGACGCGCGACGACTCGGGCGACGCGCCCCCCGGCTTCGGCGCGCAGTTCACCGACATCACGCAGGACGCACGTCAGCTCGTGTACCGCTACGTGCGCAACCGCGAGCCGATCTTCTACGACGACCTCTGAGCGCGCGCGTCACGCCGGTCGGAGCACGGGCACGACGCGCGCCGGATCGTCGGTCATCACGCCGTCGGCCCCGAGCGCGAAGAGGCGCGTCGCCTCGGCGGGATCGTCGACGGTCCAGAAGTCGACGCGCACGCCCGCGGCGTGGAACCGATCGATCACGGCTTGGCTCGCGAACGTGATGCCCCAGCCGCGCGGTGGCACCTGGGCCGCGTGACCGGCGGCGCGCGGGCGCGTCCACGAAGGCGAGAGCGCGAGACGCGCCACCTCGAGCGGCCCGAGCCCCGTCTCTCCCTCGTAGCCCAGCGCGCGCACGCGGCGCAGGTTCGCCGTGGAGAAGCTCGCGATGCGCACGCGATGCGACGCGCCGGCGCGGCGGATCACCCGCAAGAGCGCGGGCACCATGTCGGGCTCGGTCTGCTTCGCGTCGACGTTGAAGACGACGTCGGGGCACGCCGCGAGCGCCTCGGCCAGCGTGGGCACGCGGTACCCCTTGCCCTCGAAGGGCCGCGCGCCGGCCGCGTCACGAAAGCCCCAGCCCACGTCCCACTCGCGCAGCTGCTCGAGCGTGACGTGCCGGATCGGCGTGTCGATGCCGGCCATGCGCTGCCCCGTCTCGTCGTGAGAGAGCACCACGTGCCCGTCGCGCGTCATGTGCGCGTCGGTCTCGAGCGCGTCGGCCCCGAGCTCGAGCGCACGCGCGAACGACGGCAACGTGTTCTCGGGGAGCTCGAGCGACGCGCCGCGGTGCGCATACACGATGGGGCTCTGGCGCATCATGGGGCCGGAGTGTCCACCATGGGCCGCGCCCTCGGCAACCTCCGCGCGCTTGCTTCGAACCGGCGACACGCGCAAACTCGCGCGCCCATGGCGCAGCCCGACCGCACCTGGACGCGCGCCTTGTCGAGGCGCACCTCGGTTGCGCCGATCTTGGTGTCGAGGTGGGCGCGATGGCTCGCGGCGGTCGTCTTCGCCGTCGTGGTGGCGCTGACGCCGCGGTCGGGCCGCGCGGCGAGCGATCCGACGCTCGTGTGGTCGACGATCGAGACCGAGCACTTTCGCGTGACGTACCACTCGGGGTGCGAGCGCGCCGCGGCCCGCATCGCCGACACGTCGGAGGGGATCCACGAGACCATGGTCGCCACGCTCGGCTGGCGCCCTCGCGACAAGACCGAGATCCTCGTGACCGACCTGAGCGAGTCGGCCAACGGCGCGGCGTCGGCCCTGCCCTACAACGCGATCCGGCTCATCGTGACCGCGCCCGACGACCTCTCCCCGCTCGCCGACGTCGACGACTGGTACCTCGAGCTGCAGGCGCACGAGTACACGCACGTGCTGCACATCGATCAGATCCGCGGCATCCCCGCCCTCGTCAACGCGATCCTGGGCAAGACGCTCGCCACCAATCAGGTGCAGCCGCGGTGGATCATCGAGGGCATCGGCGTGCACAACGAGTCGGCGCGCACGAGCGGCGGTCGCCTGCGCGGCTCGGTGTGGGACATGTACATGCGCACCGACGTGCTCGAGAACAACATCGCGACGCTCGACCAGATGTCGAACACGGTGCGACGTTGGCCGCAGGGCAACCTCTTCTACCTGTACGGCTCGTACTTCATCCGGTGGCTCAACGACCGCTACGGCGAAGAGGTGACGCGGCGCATCTCCAAGGACTACGGCACGCAGCTCATCCCCTGGGGCTTCAACCGATCGATCCGACGCGCCACGGGGCTCACCTACGAAGAGCTCTACCCGCTGTGGATCGCCGACATGCGCGAGCAGTACGCGCGCGTCGCCGCCGACGTGAAGAAGAAGGGTGTGCGCGAAGGGCGGCGCCTCACCCACCACGGGCAGATCGCGCGATCGCCCCGCTGGGTGCCCGGCAACGCGTGGTCGGGGCACGCGGGAGACCTCGTGTACTACCGCGACGATCTGCGCACGCGCACGGGCTTCTACCTCTTGCCGCTCACGCGCGACGCCGCGGGGCGCGTGACGGGCGCGCGAGACACCAAAGGGGCGGATCCGGTGGCGCGCACCAACGGCGAGTCGTTCGCCACGTTCGGCCCCGACGGCGCGTTCGTCTTCCACACGATCGAGGTCTACAAGGGCGTCATCTCGTACAACGACCTGTCGTTCGTCCCGCCCGGCAAGCGCAGCGCGTTCGGCCCGGACGGCGGTCGCGTCCGGCTCACGCACGCGGCGAGGGCGGCCGAGCCCGCCGTGAGCCCCGACGGGCGACGCGTCGTCTACGTGGTCAACCGCGGCGGCACGCGCACGCTCCACATCGGTGACCTCACGCCCACGGGGGTCACGAACGCGCGCCCGCTCGTCGCGTCGCTCCCGTTCGAGCAGGCGTTCACGCCGCGGTGGTCACCCGACGGAACGCGCGTCGCCTACAGCGTGTGGAAGGTCGGAGGCTTGCGTGACGTGCGCATCGTCGACACGCGCGACGGCCGCGTGCAGGAGATCTTCACCGATCGGGCGCAGGACGGCGGCCCGAGCTTCTCGGCCGACGGGCGCTACCTGTACTTTCACTCCGACCGCACGGGCATCGCCAACGTCTACGCGTGGGACCTCGAGGCCGGGCGCGCGCTTCAGGTCACCAACGTGCTCACGGGCGCGTACTACCCCGAGCCCTCACCCGACGGCAGGACGCTCGCGTACGTGGGCTACTCCAAGGACGGGTTCGACGTCTTCGCGATGGACCTCGACCCGCGCGCGTGGACGCCCGCCGCGCCGTACGTCGACACGCACCCGCCGATGCCGCAGATCCCGCGCGGCCGGCGCTACGAGGCCAAGCCGTACAACCCGTGGCGCACGCTGATCCCCCGCCGATACGGCGTGCAGATCACCCCCGGCAACTTCGGTCAGGCGGCGATCATCACGGCGTCGGCGAGCGACCTGACAGGCCTGCACAGCGTGGCGCTCTCGTCGACGACGGAGCTCGAGCGTCCCGAGATCCAAGGGTCGCTCGCATACTCGTACGGTCGAGAGCGCTTCGACTTCTCGGCGAGCGCCTTTCGATCGATCGCGCCGCGCGGCGGCTTCGCGCTCGGATCGTACCGCCCGATCATCGTCACCGAGAACGCCGGGGTGGCGACCTCGGTCTCGTATGCGGATCCGGGCCCGTTCGACACGCGCGCGTATTCGCTGGGCTATTCGTTCTCGCGCGTGGGCGCCGAGATCCCGCTGCCGCAGGACAAGCTCGACCCGTACGAGACACCGAGCTTTCCGTCGCGCGGCTTCATCGGCTCACTCAACCTCGCGTTCTCGTACACCAACGCCGAGCGCTACCTCTACAGCGTCGGGCCCGAGCGCGGCTACTCCACCAGCCTCGTCGTCAACCTCACGGATCCGGCGCTCGCGAGCGACTTCTCGGGCGTCGTCGCCACCGCGGACTTCACGTCGTACTACCTGATGCCGTGGCTGCGTCACCACTCGCTCGCGCTGCACTTCGGCGGCGGTACGAGCGGCGGGCAGTACCCGGGCCGCGGCGCGTTCTTCACGGGCGGCTTCGTCGACCTCCCCGTGATCGACACCGTGCGAAACACGCTCATCCAGGGAGGGCTCGTGCTGCGCGGCTACGCGCCCGTCGCGCAGTCGGGGCGGAGCTTCGCCCTCGCCAACGCCGAGTACCGCTTCCCCATCGTCAACATCGACCGCGGCCCGTCGACGTTGCCGGTCTTCCTCAACCGCATCAACGGCGCCGCCTTCATCGACTACGGCAGCGCGTTCGACGACTTCGGTCGCGCGGCGTTCAAGACGGGCGTGGGCGGTGAGCTCTGGTTCGACATCGTGCTCGGCTACGTGCTCGGCCTGACGATGCGCACGGGCTACGCGCGCGGGCTCGCGAGCCAGGGCCTCGACAAGCTCTACTTCGTGGCCGCCGTGCCGTACTGACGGGCGCTACGCGCGTTGGCGGCGCGACCGCGTGCTGCTCGCCGAGCAAGGCCGCGCGGCGCGGAGCCAGCGCGCCGGGCTCACTGCGCGGGGACGACGCGGGTCGTGGTCGCGCCGGGGTCGCCGCCGCTGTCGCCGAGCCGAATCGTCGGAAACTGCGCGTTCTTCGGCTGCTCGGGCGCGGCGACGCGCACGATGGGCTCGCCGATGAGGCCGATCTCCCCGTCCGCGCGGTACTCGTCGACGAGCTTCCACGAGCCCTTCTTGTCGGTCCACCGCTGCTTGAGCGTGGTCACGTGCAGGTCGCCCTCGTCGGCGCGGTACCACGCGACCTTGACGTAGACGTCGACGTTCTCCTGCTTCTCGTCCATCTTGAAGCCGGCGAGCTCGTAGTCCCCGATGCGGATCGCGCCGCCCCAGTGCTTGCGCCGCTCGAAGAACGCGGGGCGTGCTTCGGGCGCGACACCGTCGGCCGCGATCTGCATGCGGTTGAAGCGCGTGTTGACGTTGAGCTCGCGCACGGCCTCCTGCGCGCGAGCTTGCGGCGACTGGTGCCCCATGGGGCAGCCGAGCAGCAGCGGGGCACAGAGGACGGACGCCAGGATCCAACGCGAGGGCAGCACGCCTGCACCCTACGAGGGCGCGCGCGCGCGGGCCAAATTTGCTGCGCTCAGGCCTTGGACGGCGGCGAAGACTTCTCTTTCTTCGCAGAAGAGCGCTTGGCGGCCTTGGCGGCCTTGGCGCTGGCGGCCCGGCGGCGCTGCTCGCGCTCCTTCTTCTTCTTCTGGGCCTTGCGGCGCCTCATCTTGAGCGAGTTGCGACGATCGAAATATCCCATGGCTCCTCTACGTCCCGAGCGCCTGGTCCGGGCCGGGGCGCGAGAGACAACGCCAATTGTGGGCTCACGTCAAGCTCGGCGCGCGCGCGGCGCCATCCGCTCGGGCTCAGCGCTCGCGGGGCCGAGACGTCAGCCGGCGCTCTCGGCGACGGCGTCCTCGCGGCTCCGCACCTCGAGCCGATAGCGGCTGTTGATCGTCTCGATGTAGAAGACCTCGCGGCCCGCCAGGCGAAGGACGCGCTTGACCGGAGTCGTCACGTACTCGTGCATGCCATCGGGGAACTCGATCACGACAACCGAGCCTTTACGTGGCGCCCGAACGAGCCGACCTGCCACCGCGCGCGAACCCTTGCCAAGCTTGCGGAGCACGACTTCCACACGACCAATCTAGCATTCCGAGCCTTGGCGTCCATGGCCTACGTGCCCTCGAGACGCGCCGAAATGCGAGGTCGCGTGGTCGATGGAGCGACCATCGCGCGGACGCGTCGCGTTTTGACGACAAATCACGCTCTGACGCAGCGCGGCTTGAGACGTCGGTGTAGGCTGCACACCCACCCCTCCTCGACGGGCACGCGAGGCGTCCCTCCCTTGCGACGGCGCGCGCCTACGGGTAAGCGCGTGGGCATGACGGCGGAGCATGGAGAGCACCTCGCGCTGGGCGGCGCGCGACGCGGGTGCATCGAGGTCGTGTGCGGCTCGATGTTCAGCGGCAAGACCGAGGAGCTCCTGCGACGCGTCAAGCGCGCGCGGCTCGCACGCCAACGCGTGATGCTCTTCAAGCCGCGCATCGACAACCGCTACGACGACGTGAAGGTCGTCAGTCACGAGGGCCTCAAGGCCGACGCGATCGCGGTGAGCAGCGCCGCCGAGATCCGCGCGTTCGACGGCGTGCTCTCGGCGTCGGTCGTGGGCGTCGACGAGGCGCAGTTCTTCGACGAGGGCGTGCTCGCGGTGGCCGAGGAGCTCGCGAACGCGGGCGTGCGCGTCATCCTCGCGGGCCTCGATCAGGACTACCTGGGCAAGCCGTTCGGGCCGATGCCGGCGCTCATGGCGATCGCCGAGTACGTCACCAAGCTGCATGCAGTATGCACGCAGTGCGGAGCGCCCGCGTGCAGGTCGCAGCGGCTCATCGGCGCCGAAGGGCAGCTCTTCGTGGGCGGCGCGACGGACTACGAGGCGCGATGCCGAAAGTGCTTCGTCCCGGCGATCGTCGACGGCGTGTCACCCCGGCGCGGGTGATCGGGAGGCTCAGCGGTTCTTGGCGGTCGGCGGGTCGCGGCGGTCGGACACGCGGCGCGCCGAGGGCGGGCTGACGCCGGGCAGGTTGTAGCCGGCGAAGTAGGCGCGCAGGACCTCGCGCGCCACCACGTTGGCCTTCACCTGCCACGTGGGCTTGTTGACGACGAGCACGGCGACCGCCACCTGACGGGGCGCGTTGACCATGGGGGCGGCGCCGTCGGCCGACTGCGGCGGCATGTAGGGGTGGCTCGGCGCGAAGCCCGTGAACCACGTGTAGTGCCGCTTGGCGCTCGCGTTCGAGAGCGTGCCCGTCTTGCCGGCCACCGACACGCCGGGGAGGAAGGCCTTGCCGCGGCCGTCGTGGAACGCTCGGTACGACGTGCCCTCGAGCACGGTGTCGTCGAGCATCTCGGTGAGCGACTTGGCCACCTCGGGCTTGAGCACGCGCTTCTGCGAGACGCCCACGGTGGCGGTGTGCTCGACCTTGCCCGACGACGACACGACGTCGCTGACGAGGACAGGGCGAACGGGCTCGCCGCCGCGCGCGATCGTCGCCGACAGCCACGCGGCGTGGATGGGCGAGAGGGTGGTGTTCCAGAACCCTGCCGACGTACGCGCGAATCCGAGGCTGTCCTCGGGGATCTTGAGGCCGCTCGGTTGGACCGGGAGGTCGAACGGGAGCGGCGCGCCGTAGCCCAGCGTGCGCGCGGTGCCCTCGAGGCCCTTGGGCTTGAGGTGGCGGAGCGCGAGCCTCGCGAAGATGGTGTTGATGCTGCGCCCCATCGCCCCTGTGAGCGTCGTGCACCAGCGGTCGCGCTTGGGATCCGAGACGAGATCGCGCGTGTGGATGCGCTGCTCGCCGCCGGAGTAACACTCCTTGTGCGACGGCGTGACGCCCGCCTCGAGCAGGGCCGAGCCCGTGATGATCTTGAACACGCTCGCCGAGGGCGCGGTGGCCTCGGCGCAGAGATCGCGCGGCGATCCCTCCTCGACGTGGTTCGCGTACACGAGCACGCGGCCTGTCTCGACGTCCATGAGGACGACCGCGGCCTCGGGGATGTGGTGCGACTCGAGCACGCCGAGCGCGGCGTTCTGCAGGTTGGTGTCGAGGGTGAGGCGCGCCGTGCGCTTGTTGGGCAGCGGCGCGGTGGCGACGTTGTCCGCCATCGAGATGTTCGTGATGTCGAGCCCGGCCAGTGACGCCGGCGCAGGAGCGGCGGCGCCCGACGCGAACAGCTTGGCGATGGTCGGCGTGCCGGCGTCGCCCGCGGGTGCGCCTCGCCGCGAGAGCGCGTAGAGGCCAGCGACCGCGAGAGGCAGCCCCACGCCGAGCGCGATCCAGGAACGTCGCATGCCACATCGGATGACACGCATGTGCGCTCTTGGGCAAAGAAACGACGGGCCGCGCTGAGGCGAGAACGCCGCAAGTGATGGATCGAGAAGCGTTTTTGGGTGAGGATGCCGGCGTGCCGAAACGGGTCTCCGCGACGAACGAAGGTGGCCGCACCGCAAGCGCGCGCGTCGCGCTCGGCGCGCTCGTGCTCCTGGGTGTGTCCTCCATCGCCGGGGCGGCTCGCGCCGAGCCCAAGCGCGCCACGGTCCCGGCGGGCGGCGGTCTCGACGCCGTGGAGATCGAGGTCGACGCGACCGCGGGCGTGCTTCGCACGCGTCGGTGCAAGGCGCTGCCCTGCGGCGCCAAGCGCTTCGAGGAGATCAAGCTCGGGCTCGGGCCCGACCGCGTCGACCCGTCGGCGATCGACGTGCGCGTCGTCGCGATCGGTGAGGGACGCAGCGCCGCGATCGTGCGGGTGCCCGACCGGCAGCGCAAAGACCTCGCGTACGAGGCCGTGATCGCAGGGCACGCGGACGCGCCCGTGTTCGCCGGGCTCACCGGGTTCACGGCGGGCAGCGAGGGCGACCGCTCCGGCACCGTGGTGCTGACCTACGACCGCGACGCCTCGACGCGCTTCGTGATGGTCGCGGACGTCCGCGAGGACACGCGCATCTGCGGGCAAGCCGCGACCCCGCTGGGCGCGCGCGGCCTCGACGCGCGGTCGATGCAGCTGCGCGGCGCGACGCTCCACCG
>JAGQJA010000508.1 GCA_020430845.1 Myxococcales bacterium | reverse complement strand
GCCAGCGTCCTCGCGCGGCTCGCTTGGCTGACCACGGTCATCGGCGCGCGCTGCCCTTCGGCGTGCGTCCTCGAGGCCGAGCTCCTGGGCCGTGCGGACGCGCGTCTCGAGCGTGCCGGAGGCGAGATCCTGCGTCGCGCGGAGCATCTTGCACGTCGCGAGCACCGTCGCGTCGCCGAGCGCGGACGTCAGCTCGTCGTCGGACATCGCGCGGGCCGCGGCGCTCGGCTCGACGGCGCCTGCCTCCCCCTTCGAGCCCGAGGGCCACGGCGTCAGGAGCGACGCGATCGCGGCGAGCGTCTCGGTCGACGGACCCCGCTCGTGCGCCGAGACCGCCGCGGAGAGCTCGCGCAACGGCGGCGCGATGGCCCGCGCGCACGCGTCGACCTCCGACCGGCGCGTCGCTCCCTGAGGCGTGAGCGCCTGGGCGCCCGAGCCCACGCCGTCGGGCGCTGCGCCCTCGTAGCAACCCACCGAGAGGACCGTTCCGAGCACAAGAGCCGTGACCGCGCGCTTCGACATCTCTTCTCCTTCTGCGTGCGCCTGTCCGGGCCGAGCCGGCCGTCGTCGGCGCGTTTGCAGAGGGTTTCGACGGGAGCGCCGGTTTGGATGCACGGCGGGTGAAGAATTCGACGCGGGCCTCGGCCTGGGCCTCGGCGGTCGGGTCGGGCACGAATCGTCTCGGCCCTGCGCGAGAGCTGCACAGCCCGCGATCCCTCCGTGATACGCCCTTGGGGTCATGCTCAATCACCTCTCCCTCGGCGTCCGTGACCTCCAGCGCGCGATCGCGTTCTACGACGCCGCGCTCAAGCCGCTCGGTTACGCGCGGGTCTTCCAGTCCGACAAGGGCGCGGGGTACGGCCCGCCCGGAGAGGACGATCGTCTGACCCTCTTCCCGGTCTCGGCGCGCGGCCTGCAGGGCGGACCCGGCTTTCACCTTGCGCTCACGGCCCCCGACCGCGCGAGCGTCGATGGCTTCCACGCCGCGGCCGTCGCGAACGGCGGCACGAGCGAGGGGGAGCCGGGCGTGCGTGAGCGCTACGGTCCCGGCTATTACGCGGCGTACGTGCGCTGCCCCGACGGCTACAAGATCGAGGCCGTCGCGCACGAGTAGCGCGTGGGCAAGCGGCGAAACCGCGCCGACCGCTGCGCGCTCTGCCGACTGCACGTAGGCCTGTGCATCTGCGCGTCGCTGCCCCGCATCGACACGCGCACGCGCGTCGTGCTCGTCTTGCATCGGACCGAGGACCGTCGCTCCACCAACACCGGGCGCATCGCGGCGTCGTGCCTACGCCGCTCCCAGATCGTCGTGCGCGGTGACGTCGACGCGCCGGCCGACGATCTCGGGCTCGATCACGCGGGCACCGAGCCGCTGCTGCTCTACCCCCACGACGACGCGGCCGTCCTCGAGCGTCGCCCCGAAGGCGCGCCTCCCGTGACGCTCGTGGTGCCCGACGGCAACTGGCGGCAGGCGGGCAAGGTGCGCGCGCGCGTGCGCGGCCTCGCGTCTCTGCGCGCCGTGCGGCTGCCCGAGGGGCCGCCGTCGCGTTACCGGCTGCGCCGATGGTCGCACGCCCACGGGCTCTCGACCCTCGAGGCGATCGCGCGGGCGATCGACGTCCTCGAGGGAGGCGTCGCGCGCGCCGAGCTCGAGCGCGTGCTCGACGCGTTGGTGGAGCGAACGTTGTGGGTCAAGGGAGCGCTCCGCGACGACGAGGTCCGGGGGGGTCTGCCCGAGGGCGCGATGCGTCACGCGCCGAGCGCCGTCGCCCCGCCGATCAGAAGACCATGAGCGCGCCCGCCGCCGTCACCGCGGCGAGCGTCGAGTAGCCCACGAGAAGGTGCGCGGTCCCCAACGCATCGCGCGTGCCCGGATCCGAAGAGCCGCTCGTCGCGAAGCCGAGGACGGGCATGGCGACCATCCCCACGAGGTGCACCCACGACAGCGCGCGGTGCACGCGCAGGCGGGTCGACGGCTCGTAGCCCGGGTCGGGCATGAGCGCGGCGAGCGTGCGGGTCGTGATGTAGCTCGCGGTCGTGAAGCTCGCGGACACGAGGTGCTGCGTGCGCAGGCCCGTGCCGCACCCGTACGAGCGGCCGAGGATGGGCGAGCCCTCGGGGGCGCAGTTCGCCTCGCCGAAGCCCACCACGTTGGCGTAGCGCATCGTGCCGATCGTCGTCGTCGCGACGAGGCTGATCCACGTCGTCACGCCTGCCCAGAAGTGCACCGTGCGGAGCGGGCCCCGGCGGCGGCGCGTCTCGGTCGGCGGCGCGGGCGCCGGGCTCGCGACGACGGTCATCGTCGCGGGCGCGGCGGTCGAGGTCGCGTCGGCGCTGCCCGTCGTGTCGGTCGCGGGCGCGTCGTTCGGGTCGCTGGTGGTCGCGTCGGCCGACGCCGTCGACTGCGCGAGCGCGATCAAGGCGAGGCAGAGCGGCGGGGTCCAGAGGCGCATGGCGAGCACTCGTACCACGAAGCGTCACGGGCCGCAGGCCGCGCCGCCCCGCGCCGCCGGACCGCGCCTCACGCCGTCTTGTGCGCGGCCCTGCGGCGCGAGAGGTTGCCGACGACGACGCCGATCGGCGCGAGCGGGAGCACGATCGCGAGCGTGGTCAGGCCGACGAAGAGGCCCGCGATCTGCGCGAGCACGAAGAGCGCCACGTCGGCTGCCGTGATGCGCCCGTCGCTCTCGCGGACGAAGCGGCGACGCGCCGCCCCGACGGTCTCGTCGAGCATGTCCTCGAGGCGCTCGTCGTAGAGCGTGTCGCTGCGCCGCCCGCGCACGAAGGCCCGGAAGACGCGCCTCGGATCGGCGAAGAGCCCGGCGAACATCCCGCCCAGGTTGAGCACCCACGCGGCCGCGAAGCCCTTGCAGCCCGCGCCGATCTCCCAGGCGCTGATCTCGAGCTCACCCATGGTGGTCGTGGCGTAGCCCGTCAGGATGTGGTGGAGATCGTGGTAGCGGACGGCCCGTACGCGCGCGGGCGTGTTGGGGAACGGCATCGGGATCGGTCCCAGCTTGAAGTCCACCCACGCCGACCCGTAGCCGCCGTCGTCGCCGAAGGCGTTGACCTCGAAGTAGACCTTGCGCGCCTCGCGGAGGGTCGCGCTCTCGTCGTATGCCGCGTGCATGGCTGTCGTCTCGCTCGTCTGGGGGTGAGTTTCAGTGACCGTACTCAGTGAAGTGTACCGAGGATAGGACCGCCCTCGGCGCGGTCAAGGGCCGCAGGAGGCTCATTTGTCGCAAAGAAGACGTAGAGCTTGAGGGCGCCGGCGCGCCGCGGCATGCTCCGTCTGCCGAGCATGGTCACCAAGAAGCCGAAGAAGAAGGCGCGCCGTCCGGCCCCCCGCAGCCGCGCGGAGCAGAAGCAGGACACGCGCGAGCGCATCCGTGACGCGGCGTGGGCGCTCTTTCTCGAGCGGGGCTACGAGGAGACCACCACGAAGGAGATCGCCGCGCGCGCCGGGGTGGCCGCAGGCACGGTGTTCGTCCACGCGAGCGACAAGGAGGACCTGCTCTTCTTGGTGATGCACGAGCGGCTGGCCGAGACGGTCGAGGCGGCGCTCGCGTCGGTGCCGCCGGGGCCGCTCGTCTCGCGCCTGATGTTCGTCTACGCGCGGCTCTTCGCCATGTACGGCGAGCACCCCGCCCTGTCCGCGGCGTTCGTACGGTCGGTGCCGGGCGCCAAGGGCCCCAACGCCCAGCGGCTCATGATGTTCACGCTCGGCTTCCTGCACCGCGTCTCGTCGCTCGTCGTCGACGGGCAGCAGACCGGCGAGATCTCGCGCGAGATCGACCCGCTGCTCGCTTCGCAGAACGCGTTCGCGCTGTACTTCTCGGCGCTCCTGTCGTGGGTCAACGGCTACGCCACCCTCGAGACGGCGCTCGAGCCGCTGCTCCGCAGCTCGCTCGACCTGGCCGTGCGCGGGCTACGCTGAGTCGGCCGCGGTGTATCCTGGAGCTCGATGGCCGGCAACGTCGTCAACCTCAACCGCTTCCGCAAGAAGAAGCAGCGCGAGCAGAAGGCCAAACAGGCCGAGATCAACCGCATCCGCCACGGGCGCACGCAGGCCGAGAAGGACCGTGAGCGCGTGGAGCGGGAGCGGGCGGCCCGCGCCATCGACGGTAAGCGCCTCGAGCATGGGCCGGACGACGAGAGCGTGTCGTCGCCCGACGACGGCGCCGATCCCACGACGTGACGCGCTCGCGGCGCGGTCAGCCCCCGCGGCGCGCCCGTAGCTCGCTCGGCGACGCGAAGCCGGCGTTCGCGAGCGCTCGCGCGAGCGCTCGCGGCGATGCGTACCCGACCTCACGCGCGACGTCGGCCACGGCCACGCCGGGCAGGCCGAGGAGCACGACCGCGAGCTGGACGCGCCACCGGTTCCGAAGATCGCGCCAGCTGTCGACGTGGACGCCGTAGCGGCGGCCGAAGTCGGCGAGCACGCGCTGCAGCTGCCGGGGCGAGAGGCTCGCGATCTCGGCGAGGTACGACGTGTCGGCGCTCGACGCGAGGCTCGCGAGCTGCCCTTCGATCGCGCGGGCGATGCGCAGGTCTCGGTCCGAGGGGCCGTCCCGGAGCGCGCGCACGTCGATCGTCGGCGTGGGAGCCCCCGCCGAGCGAGCGAGCGCGAGGGCGGCCTCGAAGACCCGCCGAGGGTCGCCCGACGGATCGTCCAGCCACTCCGCGAGCTCGGCGGCGTTCGCGGGGTCGACGGCGTCGAGGGCGCGCGGGCCCTCGAGCGACGCGATCCCCTCGGTGGTCCACTCCACTTCCAAGAAGCGCGCGTGGTCGAAGGTCGCGTTCGCCTGATGGTGCGGGATGAGCAGCGCCGCGCGGCCGGCGTGGACGTCGAGGCCGGGGAAGCGCACGCAGCCCGAGAGCACGAACATGGCCGTGAGCCGCGAGCTCGCCGCCCGCCAAGGGTAGACCTGGGTGAGGAGCCGCTCGTCGACCACGAACGCCGCGTAGTCCGTGTGGCGAACGACGAGCTCGGGCCTCCGCCACGCCACCACCTCGACGGGCGCCGCCGCCAGCGCCGAGTCGTGGCGCAGCCGCATGTGGAGCCCGATCGGTGGGTCGAGCAAGCTGCGGATCGAGCTCGGGTCTCTGCCGGAGAACACGCCGCGAAGCGAGGCCATGCGTCGCGGATTGTAGCGGCGCGTGCGGTCGCGCGCTCGTTCTCGGCGGGCGACCCGAGCGACCCGTCGCGCGGCCTCGTGGCGTCGCGGTCAGAAGTGAGGGGCGCAGCTCTTGCCGTCTTGCGTGAGGAGGGCGTCGGTCGCGGGCGTCGCGCGGAGATCGATCACGTGCAGATCACGCACGTCTCCACGCCGCGTGCAGTACACGATCGCGCTCGCGTCGGGGGCGATCGCGGCCGATTCGACCGTGACGTCCTCCTGGTCGGGCAACACGACCGGCGAGGCGGTCTTGGTCTGCATGTCGTACGCGAAGAGACCTCGGACGTCGCGGCTCTGACCTTGGATCGTGACGGTCTGGAGCCCGACGAAGACGAACCCCGAGCCGTCGGCGACCCAGCTCGGCGTCTCGAGCGAGACGCGGATCGGCCCGTCCGCCAGGAGCTGCTGCGGCTCTCCTCCGCCCGGCGGGTAGAGGTAGAGGCCGTCCTTGGTTCCCGCGCAGACGCTGTGGATCGCGAGCAGCGCGCCGGTCTTGGGCTCGACGGCCGGGTTCAACACGCTGCACGGCGCCGACGGCCCGAAGAGCGCGGGCACGCCGCCCGTCGACGGGATGCGCCAGAGCGCGGAGCCTCCCTTCAGCGTCGTCCCCTCGTACCAGTACTCGCCGTACTCGTAGAGCACCTCGCTGCCGTCGCGCGTGAACGCGGGCGCGCCGACCGCGATCTGGAACTGTTTGCGCCCCGCGCCGGTGTTCTCGAAGACGGGCGTGAGGCGCTTGAAGTCGGTCCCGTCGGGCGCGAACGTCCAGATGCGGCGCGTCGGCAGGCCCGTGTCCGTGTCGGCCTTGGTCGGCCCGTAGAGCGACGCGATCGCGATGCGCGTCCGGTCGGGCGAGATCGCGATCCCGTCCACCTCCCACCCGGTGGACCCGTCGCCGCGGAGGTCGGTGACCACGCGCCGCGCCTGGGTCGCGAGGTCGTACGCGACGATCGCCTGACTGTCGCCGCTCCGGCGCTCGGTGAAGAGGAACGTGCTCGCGGGCAACGCGCCGGCCGCGCCTCCTGACCCTGACGCACCTCCGTCCGAAGGGTCGGCGCCGCTCGAGCCCGAGCTCGAGCCTCCAGACGACGAAGCGGCCCCGCCAGACGGCGTGGGTGAGCAGGCGATCGCGACGAGAGAGAAGAAGCAGGCGGCGAGCAGCGGTGTGTGTGCGTGCATAGGGGCTCCGTGGAGACGCGGAGAGTCCTCTCCGCGCGTGCCCATACGACGTTCGGGCCCACCGTCTCGCATCAGACCTGTCCGAAAATGTGCTTGTGCAGGGGGGAGCGCGGGCGTTCAGTAGTGGCACGGACGCTGCATTTCGCGCCCACCGCGCGTTTGCGCCTCTGCCGGTATGCTCGCGGACATGACCGAGCCCTTCGACGTGGTCCTCATCGGCGCGGGCATCATGAGCGCGACGCTCGGCTCGCTGCTCCGCAAGCTCGAGCCCGGGCTCCGGATCGCGATCTTCGAGCGCCTCGACCGCGCGGCTGCCGAGAGCTCGGACGCCTGGAACAACGCGGGCACGGGCCACGCCGGTTACTGCGAGCTCAACTACACGCCGCAGGCGCGAGACGGCGCCGTCGACTGCGCGAAGGCGATCCGCATCGCGGCGCAGTTCGAGCGGAGCCTCGCGTACTGGCGCTCGCTCGTCGCGTGCGGCGACCTGCCCGAGGCGTCGTCTTTCGTGCGACGCGTCCCGCACGTGAGCTTCGTCTGGGGCGACGCCGACGTCGCGTTCCTCGCCGCACGTCACGCGAAGCTCCAGGAGTCGGCGCTCTTCTCGGGGATGGAGCTCACCCGCGATGCCGCGCAGATCGCCGAGTGGGTCCCGCTCGTGATGGAGGGCCGGTCGCGCGAGGTGCCCGTCGCCGCGACGCGGATGGCCGACGGGACGGACGTGAACTTCGGCGCCCTCACGCGCGAGATGGTCGCGTCGCTCGCGCGGCAGCCTGGGGTCGACGTGCACCTCTCGCACGAGGTCGACGGCCTACGCCGCGACGGGGCGAGCTGGTGCGTCGACGTCCGCGACGTCGCGACCGGCGACGAGCGCACGGTGCGGGCGCGCTTCGTCTTCATCGGGGCGGGCGGCTACTCGCTCTCGCTGCTCGAGAAGAGCGGCATCCCCGAGGCCGAGGGCTACGGCGCGTTCCCGGTCAGCGGGCAGTGGCTCCGCTGCACCGATCGCGCCGTCATCGCTCGCCACCACGCCAAGGTCTACGGGCGCGCAGAGGTCGGGGCGCCGCCGATGTCCGTCCCCCACCTCGACTCGCGATGGATCGACGGCGAACGTGAGCTCCTGTTCGGCCCGTACGCCGGCTTCACGACCAAGTTCTTGAAGAAGGGCTCCTGGCTCGACCTCCTGTCGTCGATCGGCGTCAGCAACGTGGGGCCCGTGATGAGCGCCGGGATCGAGAACTTCGACCTCACGCGCTACCTCGTCGGTCAGGCGATGCTCTCCGTCGACGAGCGCATCTCCCTCCTTCGCCGGTATTACCCGGCGGCGGCGGCCGACGACTGGGCGGTCCAGGTCGCCGGGCTCCGGGTGCAGATCATCAAGCGGGCCCGGGACGGGCTCGGCGAGCTGAAGTTCGGGACCGAGGTCGTCACCTCGGCCGACGGGTCGATCGCCGCGCTCCTCGGCGCATCGCCCGGCGCGTCGACCGCGGTCGCGATCATGCTCGAGCTGCTCGAGCGCTGCTTCGCCAGCCGATGGCGCGAGCCCGCGTGGCGCTCCCGGCTCGAGGCCGTCTTGCCGCCTCCGCCGGCGTAGGCAGAGAGCACACGGTTCGCTGACCGCGCTCAGCGAGTCAGGAGCGCCTCGATGCGCGGCGCCTGGGCGTCGACCTCCCGCGCGCGGCGCTCGAGCGCGGCTCGGTCTGTCCTCGCGTCCGCGCTCTCGGCGATCCCCCCCACGTCGAGCGCCTTCGCCGCTCGCGCCGCCGCGTCGACGAGGCCCAGCCGCGTGAGCTCGTGCGCCGCGAACGCGCGTTCGGCCGGCGCGCGCGCGGGGTCCTCGGCGACGGCGAGGTAGCCGCGCTCCACGTCGGGCACGCGGCCGAGCGCGGCGGCGACGGGCGCCCACCCCGCGGGCTTCGCGGCCCGGCGCTCGGGCGGCCAAGACGCGAGCTCGCGTCGCCCGAGGGCGATGGCGTCGAGCGCGCGTCCCGCAGCGGCGGTCAGGCGCGGGTCCTCTCGCTGCGCCTGGCGGAGATCGCGCTCGGCGCCGTCGAGGTCGAGCGCGTGCATGCGGACGTAGCCCAACCCGAGGCGCACGCGCGCCGTGGCGCCTGCGCCGTCGGCTGCGGTCTCGTAGGCCGTCGCCGCGGCCGCGTAGTCGCCGCGCGCCGCGAGGCAACCGCCGAGGTTCTCGAGCACGCGTCGGTGCCGCGCCGATCCCGAGCGCCCGCCCTGCTCGAGCACGCGGCGCGCGTCGGCGAGCACCCGGCACGCGAGCTCGACGCGCCCTCGCTCCCGGACCGCCTCTGCGAGTGACGCCAGCGGCGCCGCGTTACCGGGGTGCGCACGCTCCGCGGCCGCCACCCAGAAGCGCACCTCGTCGTCGTAGTCGGCCACGCGCGCACGCAGCGGCCCCGCAAAGGACGCCGCGGCGACGAGCGCGATGAGCGCGGTCACCCAAACCCCGCGAGGGGTCGGGCCCGCGGCGGAGGCTGGCTCCCGTCGGGCGCCGAGGCCCGGACACGTGGCGAGCCCGACGGCGATCGCCGCGAGCGGCACATAGAGCAGCCGGTCGGCGGTCACCGCCCCCGCGAGCCCGATCGGCAAGACGTGCAGCGCGGGCGCGATGGCGAGCGCGCCGACGGCCCACGGGAGCCACCGCCCCTCCGGATCGCCGTCCACCGCTCCCCTCGCGCGCCACCGCCAGGCCGCGAGCGCCGCCGCCCCGACCGCGGCCGCGCCGACCGCCACGTGGGCCACGCTCGGCGCCCCCACGAGCCCGACGCTGCTCGCGGAGCGCCACGCGTCGAAGGTCATCGCGACGTACCGTCCGCAAGCCTCGAGCGACGTCACGGCGCGCGCCGCGAGACCGAGCGAGCGCCCCTCGCCGTGCGTGTCCCACAGCGTCAGCGTGCGGAGCGCGAGCCACACGCCCACCGGCGCAGCCACCCAGCGGGCGCGCGCGCGCGATCCGGCCGCGACCGCGACGGCGAACGCGAGCGAAGTCTCTTTCGACAGGAGCGCGGCGAGCAGCGCCAGGAGCGCGAGCCCGAGGCGGGGCGAAGGCCCGCGCACCTTGCCGGGCATCGCGATGACCGCGGTCAGCGAGAGCGCGAGCGCCAGCACGTCCGTTCGCCCCGAGACCCACACCACGGCCTCGGACAGGCGCGGCAGGAGGCCCCACGCCAGGGCGAGCGCGCCCGCCACGAGCGCGTGCGCGCCGAGGCGCCGCGCCCAGGTCGCGAGCAGCGCCACGTTGACCGCGTGGAGCGCGACGTTGACCGCGTGGTGCACGCGCGCGCCGGGACCGAAGAGCGCGACGTCGAGCCGGAACGACGCGAGCACGAGCGGGCGGTAGTAGACGGGCGCCGCGTCGTGCAGGGCGCTCGCGGTGAAGAACGGTCGCGTGAAGAGCGACGCGACGCCCCGCTCGGCGAGGCGCGGCCCGAGCAGCACGTGGTCGTCCCACACGAGCGCGGCGCCCAGGGCCGGCGCGTACACGAGCAGCACGACGAGGGCGGGCAGCGCCCACGAGGCGAGCGACGCGGCGCGTCCACGCATCCCGCTACGCTACACCCGGCGCGGCCGACGGGGCACGGCGTGTTGCGGCGCCGCGCGGGCGCGTCGGACCTCGACGTGATGGGGCGCAACTCCGTCGCGCCGAGGCGGGTCGTGCTAGCGTCCGATCGTGGCGTCCGACTCCGAGACCCTCGACCGCATCTCCCCGAGCCGTCGCCCCGATCTGCCCGTCGCGGGCACGCAGACGTGGAACGATCTCGGGTTCGTGCACTGGTCCTTCCCGCCCGAGGTGGTGCGCAAGCTCGTCCCCGCGTCGCTCGAGCTCGACCTGTGGAAGGGCCGCGCGTGGGTGGGCATCGTCCCGTTCACCATGAAGAACATCCGCTCGGCGTGGATGCCGCAGCGCGCGGGCCTCGACTTTCTCGAGACCAACGTCCGCACGTACGTGCACCACGACCGCGAGCCGGGCGTTCACTTCTTCTCCCTCGAGGCCAGCTCGTGGCTCGCCGTCCGCGTCGCGCGGTTCGTGTGGGGCCTGCCGTACTTCTTCGCCGACATGGAGACGTCGCGTGACGGCGATCGCCTCACATGGCGCTCGACGCGCAAGGACGCCGAGAAGACGAACTCGCTCGTCGAGCTCGAGCTCGGCGACGAGCTGGGCGCGTCCGCGCCGGGGACGCTCGAGCACTTCCTCTTGGAGCGCTACTACCTCTTCCAGGAGCACCGCGGGCGCGTGCTCAAGGGGATCGTGCACCACGTCCCCTACCCCGTGCGTCGCGCCAAGCTCATGAGCGCCGTCGACGGCCTGCTCGGCGCGGTGGGGTTGCCGGGCGGCGATCTCGAGACGGCGCACTTCTCGTCGGGCGTCGACGTCGAGGTCTTCGGCCCCGACCCGGTGTGAGCGGTCAGCCGGCGGCTCGGCGGCGAAAGTGCACCGTCTCCCGCGTGGGCGCCTCGTCGAGCTGCCCCAGGCGCTCGAAGCCCATCGCCTCGAGCCGCGCGGTGATCTCTTCGGCCCCGATGACCCACCGGTGACACTCGACGATGACGCGCTCGACCCGCGCCAGAAAAGGGTTCTCGGCGCACAAGAAGTCGGCCTCGGAGCCCTCGATGTCGACCTTGAGCAGATCGCACGGCACGTCGCCCACCACGCCGAGCCACAACGTCTCGATGTCGAGGCGAGGCACGCGCGTGGGCTGCCAGTCGCCCTTGCCCGTGTGGCCGGGCTCGTCGACGTTGTACGCGCTCGACTTGATGCCGACCGGGTGCACGTAGAACTCCGCGAGCCCCGCCGGGCCCGGGCCGCCGACCATGCCGAACACCGTCGAGATGCTCCCGATGCCGTTGTCGTGCAAGAGGCGCTCGGCCTCGCGGAGCATGTCGCGGTTGGCGTCGACGGCGAGCCCGCGGAGATCGCGCCGCCCGGTGTGCTCGCAGAGCGCGGCGATGAAGTGTCCGACGTTGCAGCCGAGATCGCACACGGTGCGGATGCTCTCGTCGAACGCGGGGTCGTAGACCTTTCGGCGGAAGATCTCGTCGGCCAGCATGAAGGAGTCGACGAACGGGCAGTGGTAGCGGATGCCGGTCTTGGGCAGCCGAAAGCTCAGCGGTAGCCGGCGGAGGGTGGCGTTCATGGCCCGGCGCAGGCCGAGCGTCGTGATCACGAACTGCGTCGCCTTGCGGTCGTTCAGCCACTCGATGAAGCTCACAGCTCGATGTTACGGGAGATCGCGAGACCGGGCGCCGTGTATCCTCGCGGGATGGGCTCGGCGGCTCGTTGGCTCTGCGCGCTCGCGTTGCTCGTGACGAGCACGGGCTGCACCTGGATGCGGTACGTGACGCAGGCGTCGGCCGGGCAAGAGGACCTGTCTCGCCGCGCGGTCGACATCGCGCCGCTGCTCGAGCGCGACATCGATCACAAGAAGAAGGCGCTGCTCGAGCGCATCGC
>JAGQJA010000507.1 GCA_020430845.1 Myxococcales bacterium | reverse complement strand
CTGCTACGACGACCCGAACAACGCGTCGGGCAACGTCAAGTGCAACCCGGGGCTCCGCTACAACTCGAGCACGGGGCGCTGCGTCCCGCAGTGACCGGTGACGGGGTCGGTCACTCGCAGAAGCCGATGAGGTCGCCGGTGGGCAGCTTGCCGGCGACGCACGCCTGACCGGCGGGGCAGCCGCTGGCCGCGTTGCACGTCCGGATCGCACACTCGGCCGGAGCCGTGCACTCGGTCGTGACCGAGACCGACGCGTTCACGCTGGCGTCGGCGTCGTAGGAGAGCACCCGCGGGCACTCCCCGGCCGAGGCCATCGTCTGTCGGAGGCAGCACACCGCGCCGGCGGTGCAGTCGTCGGGGCCGTCGCACGCCAGCACGACGGGCGAGCTGCGGAAGGTGCACGTGTCGTTGCACTTCACGCTTCCGCCCACGTTCGAGCAGCACTTCTGCGTCGACGTGAGGCACTTGTTGCCGGGGCAGACCACGGTACCTGGCGTCGCAGTGGGCAGGTACACGCACGCGTCGACGTCGGCGTCGCCTCCGGCCGCGTCCCCTGCGGTGCCGCCGTCGGGCGGAGCGCTGTCGGGCGCGGGGGAGCTGGTGTCGCTGCCGGACGCCGAGTCCGCTCCGCCGGTCGCCGTGCACACGTCGTTCACGCACGAGAGGCCCGCGGCGCAGCCGGCACCGCACGGCTCACCCACGCCCGGTCCGGGCGCGTCGCCCCCCACGCAGGCGAAGACCCCCACGAGCGCGCCCGAGGCGGCGACCAAGAGAAAAGCGACCCGTCGCGACGTCATCGGCTGAAGGTAGCGCAACTCCGCAGGGCCGCGAAGCGTCGGACGACGCGGCGAGTCGCGGGCGCCCTGCGCCGAGGCGCCCTATGCTTGCCAGGTGCCCCACGCGACCCGCACGAAGGTCTACGAGGACGACGCCGGGTGGGCGCAGATCACACGCGAGGCGCCGCACCTCGTCGTGACCAAGGTGCGCGGGGTGGCGCGCGTACCCATGGTCGAGACCTACCTGCGCGAAGTGGTCGAGATCTGCGCAGAGGCCAAGGTCCGCGTCGACGTCTTCCACGACTGGTCAGAGGTCAAGAGCATCGAGCCCGACGCGCGCGCGCTCTTCCTCAAGCGCTCCGAGGAGCGGCGCGAAGCGAACGCCCGCGTGTTCCGTGGCATGCACGTGGCCGTGACCTCGCGGCTCGTGTACGTCGCGCTCGAGGTCGCGAGCGTGCTCTACCGCCGCACGCTCCATGTCTATCGCAACATGCCGGAGTGGGAGGCTGCCCTCGCCACGGCGCGCTCGAGCGCGGTGCGCGAGCCGGTCGGCGCGCCTGGGCGTGACCGATCGCCGTGAGCGTCAGCTCGAACAATCGCCCAGCGACGTGACCGGCGCGAAGGTCACCTCGTCGAAGCTCACCGCCAGGTCGGGCGCCTGCGTGTGCGCGTACATGACCGCGCCGACCTGGAGCGTCGCCGGCATGTCGGGTCGATCGAAGGTCGCGGCGTCGGTCCACGCGCCGCCCGCGATGTCGCGCTTCAGCATGCGGAACGAAGAGCCGACGCGACAGAGGCGGAGCTCTGCGTCTCCGGACGGCCACGTGGGGCCCGTATAGGTGCTCACGCTCGCGACGGTGTTCTTGGTCTCGACCGAGATGTCGTTCTCGTCCCGACCGACGACGATGAAGACGAAGTTCTCGCTCGCGGACGCCGGATCGCGCGCCATGAGGCCGCCGAGGTGAATCGTCTGCGCCGGAGGCTGCGCCGGCGTGGCCGCGCTCCGGGCGCGCACGCGTGACGTGATCATGAAGTCGCCGCTCACCGTCTTGTGGACGAGCGGCCCTTGCGAGGCGTTGAACCACAGGCTGTCGGCCGTCGCCTCCAGGCGGAGCGCGCCTCCCTGGACCGACACGCCGACGAGCTCGGGGTGCAGGACGCTCCAACCTGGGGAGAGCGTGGCGCCCCCGAAGTCGTCGCTCAGCGCGGCGAGCCCCGGTCCGCTCGGCGCGTCGGTCGCTGCGTCGTTCGTCGCGCCGGCGTCCGAGCCCGCCCCTCCCTCGGCGCTCGGTCCTCCGTCGGACGTGTTGGCGCCGTCGGGCGTGGCGCCGGCGTCTTGCCCGGCGACGCTCGCGTCGTCGCTCGAAGAGCACGCACCCATCAGCGCGGCCACGGTCGCGACCCACACCAACCCCACGCGGCGAAGAAGAAAAGACGGCATCGTCAGAGCGTAGCGCGCCACACCGCGACGTTCGACCGGCCTACCGGGCCCACACGCGCCGAGCTCTAGAAAATGGCCTCCCCCGCTCGGCGTGTCGTCCATGTGGGTGACACGTCGTCCGCCCTTGACGGTCGCGTTAACGGTGTTAACGTGACGCTATGTCGACACGCGAGGACCTCGTAGAGGCGGCGACGCGCATCTACGTCGACGAGGGACCGAGCGCGCTCTCCATGCGTGGCGTGGCCAAAGCGGTCGGCGTCTCCGCCCCGGCGATCTATCGACACTTCGAGAGCAAGGAAGACCTCGTCATCGCCATCGGTCTGCGCGCCTCTCGCATGTTCGAGTCGTACCTCGTGCGCGCGCTGCGGGCACGGTCGCCCGAGGCCCGGCTCTGGGAGATGGGCCTCGCGTATCGCGACTTCGCCATGGATCATCCCTCGTATTACAGGGCGCTCTTCATGTTTCCCCACCCCGGCTTCGAGAACCTGCGCGAGGAGACGGCGGCGGAGTTCGGCACCACGTTCCGGCTGCTGGTCGACCGCGTCGTCGAGAACCAGGGCTGCAAGAGGCTGCGCGCGGGCGAGCCCGAGCAGGTCGCGCTGACCATCTGGGCTCACGTCCACGGCCTGGTGAGTCTCTTCCTCGATCGACACCTGCTCACGTTGGACGAGCGCGCGTTTCGTGCCTTCTACGAGTCGAGCCTCGAGGTCCTCCTCCGTGGGCTCCGCGACTGAGATCCCTTTTTTGTCTTCGAGTGAACGGTGTTAACTCACCGACGGCATCCGACCACAGACCCTCTACCCAGGAGCCTTCGCATGACACGGCCGCAACGCCCCGAACGCCTCACCGTCGACGTGACCCACGACGTCGTCGTCTTTCTCATCGGCGCCCGCATCAACCGGTGGTGGCGCGTGTGGGAGTGGCTCCCCGTGGTGCTCGCCATGCCCCGAATGTTGCGCGAGCTCGAGGCCAAGCCCGAGTCTGGGTTCCTCGGCTCGCGCGGATCCGGCGTGCAGTACTGGCGCTCGATCGAGCACCTGCTCGCGTACGCGCACGATCGCGACGGGGAGCACTTTCCCGCTTGGGCCGACTTCAACAAGAAGGTGGCTCGGGCGGCCTCCGTGGGCATCTGGCACGAGACGTTCTCCGTGCCGAAGGAGAACGTCGAGGCCTTCTACTTCGCCACGCCCGCGGCGGGCCTCGCGGGCATCTTCGAGGCCGTCCCCGCGCGCGGAGGGCGCAAGACGGCGCGCCAGAGGTTGGCGGCCGCGGCTACTCTCGACGCGGAGAGCCGCCTCGCGAGCTGAGCGCCGGCTCGGGCGCAAGCTGCGGTGGTAGCTTGGGCGCGTGCGAGCCATCCTCCTCACCGCGGCGGCGCTCATGTGCTTCGCGGCGAACTCGATCTTGTGTCGGCTCGCGCTCGCCGAGCGCCACATCGACGCGACGAGCTTCACGGCGATACGCCTGCTCAGCGGGGCGCTCGTTCTCCTCGTCCTCGCCCGCGGCCGCGCCACCGGCGACGCGACCCGCGGCGCGCGATGGATCTCGGCCGCCGCGCTCTTCGCCTACGCGGCGCCGTTTTCTTACGCGTACCTGCGGCTCGGCGCGGCGATGGGCGCGCTCATCCTCTTCGCTTCCGTGCAGGTGACGATGGTCGGGTGGGGAGTCGTTCGCGGCGAGCGTCCGAGCGCGCTCGGCTGGCTCGGCATCGTCGTCGCGATGGCCGGCCTCGTGGGGCTCACCGCCCCGGGCAAGGGCGCTCCGGAGCCGATCGGCGCCGTGGCCATGGCGCTCGCGGGCGCGGCGTGGGGCGCGTACTCGCTGCGCGGTCGGCTCGCGTCGGGAGATCCGATCGCGACGACCTCGTCGAGCTTCACCCGATCGCTCCCGTTCGCGATCGTGCTCTTCGCCGCGGTCGCCCCGCTCGCTGGCGCGCACGCCACGCCCCGGGGCGTCGCGCTCGCCGCCGCGTCTGGAGCGCTCGCGTCGGGCGCCGGCTACAGCGTCTGGTACGCGGCCCTGCGGCACCTCTCGGCGACGCGCGCGGCGGTGCTGCAGCTGCTCGTCCCCGTCCTCGCGGCCGCGGGGGGCGTCGCTTGGCTCGGCGAGCGCGTCAGCACGCGCCTGCTCGCGGCGAGCGTCGCCATGTTGGGCGGCGTGGCGCTCACCATCCGAGACCGGGCGACGCGCGCGTCGTGACGGGCACGCGCGCGGCCGTCGCTCGTCCTCCGCGCGCAAACGTCGGCAAAGGCGCCTTCGGGGCGTACCATCGGCGCGTGCATCGTCCTGCTCGCCTCGCGGCCCTGGGGCTCGTCGTGTCCCTCGCGTGCTCGGGCGGCGAGAGCCCCGAGCGCTCCGCGTGCGAGAGCGCGGTCGCGAAGCTCGCCGGCTGCTGCTCGGGGATCGACCAAGCGTCGCTCGGCTGCGGCGATGGGAGCTCGGGCTGTGGCGAGTCGGGTCCGTTCCTGAGCGCGCGCGCGTCGGCTTGCATCCAAGCCGAGACGTGCGCGACGCTCGAGGCCTACTCCGTGTGCTCGCGCATGAGCGCGGTGTCCAAGACGCCCAGCGGGCTCCGCAGTCGTGCGTCGATCGAGGAGGACGCGTGTCGGCCCGAGACAGAGCGCAAGTAGGCGCCGCGGTGGGGCCCGCGCTCGTGGATCGGGCGAGGCGGCGGTCGGGCGCGCGACGGATCGCGGCGCTCGGCGTCGTCGTGTCCCTCGCGCCTTCGTGTGCGGTCTTCGATCGCGAGGCGCCGCCGCCCTTCGGCGAGGCGCTCGTCGTCGTCGACACCGATCTCCCGGTCCCGCGCGTGGTGTCGCGCCTCCGCGTCGACGTGCTGTCTGCCGACGGCGCCCTCATCGATTCGCGCGACGACATCCTGCCCGACGCCCGCGACTGGCCCGCGAGCTTCAGCGTCTTCGTCGACGAGGCCGCGCGTGAGCGCGAGGTGCTCGTCCGGCTCCGCGCGTACCCCGACGCGCGGGTGCTCGGGGGCGCGGCGCGAGATCCCGACCCGCGGCTCACGGTCGATCGCGTCGTGCGCTTGCGCCTCGTGTACGGCGTCCGCGGCCGGGTGGTCGTTCGCCTCTCGGGTGCGTGCGTCGGCGTCCCGGCGCGTGTCTCGGGCGAAGACTCCGCGTCGTGCGTCGGCGAGGGCGCGGCCGATCCCGTGATCGCCGACGCGATGCCGCTCGACCCCGATCTCGGGCGTGACGTGCCGTCCCTCGTCGGATCGTTCGGTCGTGCGCCATGCGTGTCGTCGCCGCGCGAGGGCGCCGTGTGCGTCCCCGGAGGCGCGTTCATCCTCGGCGACGCGTTCTTCCGGCCGCGCGATCCGTCCTCGGGGCGCGCGGCCCAGCCGAGACCCGAGCGCGTGGTGTCCCTCTCTCGGTTCGAGATGGATCGCGACGAGGTCACCGTCGCGCGC
>JAGQJA010000506.1:672-12580 GCA_020430845.1 Myxococcales bacterium | reverse complement strand
CTCGTCAAGCTCTGGCTCGCCGTCACCAAGGACGAGCAGCTCAAGCGCTTCAAGGAGCGCGAGGCCACCAAGTTCAAGCAGTTCAAGATCACGCCCGACGACTGGCGCAACCGCAAGAAGTGGGACGACTACGTCGCGGCCGCGGGGGACATGATCGACCGCACGAGCACGGCCATCGCCCCGTGGAAGATCGTCGAGGCCAACGACAAGCACCTGGCCCGCGTGCGCGTGATCGAGACGATCATCGCGCGCATGAAAGAGGCGTTCTAGGCCTTCCAGCCTGGATCGAATTCTCCACGCCGTCGTCGGCCGCGGGCGACCGCGGGCGCCGCAGACCGATGAAAACACGTACGTTCCCATGGCCGGGGGCTCGGCCTGGGTCTTGCTCGGGTGAGGTCGAACCTACCGGCGCGCGGCCTCTACCCCGCGCGCCACTCCGCGCCCTTGCCTGACGCGCGGAGCCACCGATGCCGCCCTCGGGCGGGAATCAGGGACGACACACATGACCGACGGCCCGCGGCGCTTGCTCGCGTCGCTCTCCTGCCTCGCGCTCGCCGCGTGCGGCGACGCGCCCACCCGACTGTCGACCACCGCACCGCCCCGCGGCGGCGAGGTCGCCTCCGCAGAGCTGCCCGGCGGCGGAACGGACGACACCTCGACGCCCGGCGGCGAGAAGCGGCGCGCCGACGGCGTCGTCTTCTTGCACGGGACGAGCGATCACGAGGCGAGCCCGTACAAGTGCGACGGCGCGGGAGACGACTTCAAGTGCGTGGCCAAGTCGGCCGTCGACACGTATTGGCAGCAACCGACGCTCGACTCGGAGCGAACGCGCGCAGACGGCTCCAAGCGCCCGTACGCGGTGTTGGGCTGTCAGCTCGCCGCCGAGACGCCTTGGCCCAACCCGAGCCCCGTCCGCAACCCCACCAAGAAGCCGGAGCCGGGGACGGGCGCGTGCGTGGCGGCGCAGATCACGAAGTTCCTCGACGGGCCCGACGGCCAGCCCGGCACCGCCGACGACGTGAAGGACGTCGTCATCGTCACGCACTCCGGCGGCTCGAACGTGGCGAGGTACGTGCTGCAGCAGCACACGGCGCGGCCGGAGTTCGAGCGCGTGCACGCCGCGGCGCGGGGCTTCATCGGGATCGCCGCGCCCAACCACGGCACCTTCTTGGCCGACTGGATGTTCACCTTCGGCTCGCTCGGCAGCGTCGCGTCGTCGCTCACGCGACTCTTCGGCGGCGAGGGCTTCTTCGACGACGACGGCGTGGCGTTCATCCGCACGACGTCGATGGCGAGCTTCAACCGCGACCCGGCCAAGCTCGTCGACCTGTCGAAGGACGTCGCGGGCGTGCCGTCGTTCATGGCGAGCGGCACCTTTCCCGACACCAAGGGCGACGACGCCAAGGTCGCGTGCGGAGGGAGCGCCGAGACCAAGGGCCTCGCCCTGCTGCACTCGCTGTACTTGGGCAAGGACGACCTACCCACCTTCAGGGACGACTGCTCGGACGGGTTCATCTCGTGCCGCAGCGCGATGGCGCTCGCCAACGGCGACCCATCCCGCGTGCTCTTCGGGCGGCTCGACGACGGCCGCGTCATCGGGCGCACGCACTTCAGGGCGCACAACCAGTCGCGCCTCACGTGCGACGGCCTCGACCTCGACGTGCGCAAGAAGGTGCAGGAGCTGCTCGACGGCGCCGCCCCCAGCGCTCCGCCCACGCTCGCCGCGAACGACTCGCCGGCGCGCGAGTGGCGCTCGGTGCTCGACCCGCTGTCGGTGGCGCGTGCAGGTTTCACCCGGTTCGCGCCCGCCGGATCTCCCTCGCTCGACGCGCGCGACGACGCGCCCGCGACGCTCACGCTCCGGGCGGCGCCGCTCTTCGCCACCGGGTCGCGCGTCGAGGTCGACGTCGCGCTCGACGGCGTGCGCGATGACGAGGCGACGACCACGCACGGCTGGTTCGAGTCTCCGTCGCGGGATCGACGCGTCGAGGCGACGTTCACGCGTCGGCCCGACGGGACGCTCGTCGCGTCGGCGACCCTGCCGCGAGACGCGAGCCCCGGCACGTGGACCGCACACGTCGAGGCCGACGGTCGCGGCGAGGCCGGCGCGTGGACGCGCGACGCCGACATCGCGCTCACCGTGCGGAGGGTCGTCGCGCGATTCAGCGAGCTGTCGGCGCGCGCCGTCGACGGAGGCGTCGAGGTGTCGGCCGTCGTAGATGTCGACGAGGCCAGCCGCGTCGGCCTGCGCGCGACGCTGGTGCGAGAGGTCGCGCGTACGGCCATCGCCCTCGGCGCGCCGCAGATGTCACGTGACGTGCAGCGCGGCACGACGCGCATCACGTGGAAGATCGCCGCCGCAGATCTGGCCGACGTGCACCTGCGCGACGTCGCGCTCGTCCGCCACGACGACGCTTCGACGCAGGCCGTCGTGAGCGAGGTGCCGCTCGCGCGGTGAGGGTGCGCGCCGCCCTGCCGCCGCGTGCGGCGCGACGCAGCGCGTACGAATATTCTCATCTTACAGAATGTTCAGAAACATCGAACCCGCGAAATAGCGCAGGATCTTGCCTCACGCGCGGTGGTACGGCGGTTGCTGAGCGCCGCCCATGCCCACACTCCAGAAGCTCATCGGTCCTGCCGTCGCGAGCGCGGCGCTCCTCGTCCCCAGCATGGCGCGCGCCGAGAGGTGCAGCGACGGCACCGAGCGCCGCGAGCGCGACAGGGACGCGCCGTCGATGGTCGACGACGACTGCGTCGAGCGGAACATCTGGCTCATGCCCGGCGTCTTCGGCACGTTCTTCCAGCCGTCGGCCGACCTCGGGCCGTTCTACGGGGGCGGCGTGCAGTTCGCGCCGTTCCAGTGGTCGCACAACAATGATCGCTTCGGTCCGAGCCAAGGCAGCGTCGTCGTACAGGCCGCGCTGCTCGACTCCGCCCGGACTGCGGGAACGCTCGCGATCTTCGAGCTCGGCGCGACGGCATCGCTCGAGCGCAACTCGAGCCGCCGCTGGCTCATCCCCTACTTCGGCGCCACGGTCGGTGGCATCACGCACACGGCGCTCGGCACGTCGGCGTACGCACACCCGCTCGGCGGCGTGCACCTGTTCTGGCACCGGAACCTGATGCTCGACGTCGACGGGGGATACCACTTCCCCTTCAAGGACATCGACCAGACGCGCGGCCCTCGCGCGCAGCTGTCGGCGCGCTTCTCGCTCTGGTGACCGGCGTGACGGTGCGCGGCGTGACGGCGCGAACGGCGTCAGATCGCGCCGTCGTCGCGGCCGTCTTTGAAGCGCAGCTCGTAGAGCTCGGGGCGGCGATCGTTCCAGTTCTGCGTCGTACCGGTGTAGCGGTGGCGGCGCAGCAGCTCGAGGTCGAGATCGCTCACGAGCACGCCTTCGACGTTCGCCACCGAGAGCGCGGCGATGCCGTCGCGGCTGAACGTGATGTCACACGGCGTGAGGATCGCCGAGATCGCGTAGTGCGTGTCGGCGTTGGGGACGAAGGGCAGGTTGCCGGTGCACCCCGCGAGCACGACGTACACGTGGTTCTCGACCGTGCGCGCCGCCGCGCAATACCGTACGCGCAGGTAGGCGTCCTCGTCGGGCACGTTGAACGGCACGAGCAGGATCTCGGCGCCGCGCTTGGCCGCCGCGCGGGCGACCTCGGGGAACTGGACGTCGTACGCCGAGAGCACGGCGACCCGTCCGCGGTCGGTGTCGAACACGTCGAGCGAGTCTCCCGCCGACACGCCCCACCAGCGTCGGTCTTGCGGCGGCACGTGCAGCTGGCGCTGGCGCGACACGCGCCCGTTGCGGTGGAACAGGTGCGCCACGTTGTAGAGCTTGGCGTCGTCGATCACGAACTGCGAGCCGCCGACGATGTTCACGTCGTACTTGATGGCGAGCCGCGAGAAGAGCTCGACGTAACGGTCGGTGAACTCGTGGAGGCTGCGGGCCGCGAGGCCCGGTCGCTGCGGCGGCGTCATCGACAGGAGCTGCGTGGTGATGAGCTCGGGGAACACGAGGAAGTCGCACTGGGACTCCGTGCCGGCGTCGACGAAGTACTCGCACTGACGCGCGAACTGCTCGAACGCCTTCACCTCGCGGATCTCGTACTGCACCGCCGCCACGCGCACGATGTCGACGGCGCGGAGCGAGCGCCGGTCGGCGGCGCGGTGGTCGAAGTTCTTCCACTCGAGGAACGTGGCGTACCCGAGGGACTCCTTGTCGCTCGGCAGGTAGTTGGGGATGAGGCGCTGGAGGGTGAAGCCGTTCGACAGCTGCGCCGTCAGCACGCGGTCGATGAGCGCCTTGGAGGTGACCTGCTCGACATACTGCTCGGCGGTCAGCTTGTCGGCGTGCTTGTGGTAGCCGGGGATGCGCCCGCCGATGATGATGCGCTCGAGGTTCATCTCGCGCGCGAGGTTCTTGCGGGCCGAGTACAGGCGACGCGCGAGGCGCATGCCGCGGAACTCCGGGTCGACCATGATCTCGATGCCGTAGAGCGTGTCGCCGTTCGGATCGTGCGTGCGGATGTAGCCGCCGTCGGCGATGGCCGCCCAGTCGTGCCACGCCTTGTCCTCGTCGAACTTGACGACGAGCGACGAGCTCGACGCGACGATGCGACCGTCCATCTCGACGCAGATCTGCCCCTCGGGGAAGTGCTCGAGCTGGCTCGCGATCTGGTCCTTGTGCCACGGCTTCATGCCGGGGAAGCAGCGGAGCTCGACCTCGACGAGCTGCTCGTAGTCGTCGAGGCGGAGCGGGCGCACGGTGAGGCGCCGGTCGAAGTCGTTGCGAGGCTCGGACATGGTGCGCCCTGAGTATCGCGGCGCCGTGAGGGCGTCGAGGGCTACTCTGCCGCCGCCGCGGCGCCCGGGGCCTGGGGCAAGCCCAGGACGCGGCGCATGACCGCCTGCGCGACGCCCAGCGAGTGGCACCGCTCGAGGAAGGCGTACCCCTCTCGCACGAGCGCGGCGCGCAGCTCGGCCTCGCGGAGGACACGCGCGATGCGCTGGGCGAAGCCGTCCTCGTCGTCGGCGATGAGCATCTCGCGCCCGTCCTCGAGCGGCAGGCCGAACGCGCCGTCGGACGTGGTGACCACGGGGATCCCCGCGCGGAGCCCTTCGAGCAGCTTGAGCCGCACGCCCGACCCGCCGAAGACGGGCGCGGCCATGGCGACCGATCGCGCGTACAGCGGCTCGAGATCTTCGAGGAAGCCCACCGTCTCGACGCCAGGCACGCGCCACGCCTCGGGCACGGGCAGCTTGCCGCTCGCGTCGGGCTTGAGCCCGATGCCGGCGATCTCGAGCGTCGCGTCGGGCACGAGCTCGCGCACCTTGTGCCAGACCTTCTGGCAGAACCAGTCGAGGCCCGCGACGTTGGGGTGCCAGCGCAGGTTGCCCACGTAGCAGAGGTGGGGCTTGCTGGGCGGCGTGCGCGTGCGGCGCTCGAACGGCAGCACCACCGGCACGACGTAGGGCTCGACCGCCGCGAGCGCGCGAAAGTGCTTCGCGTCCTCGTTCGAAATCGCGACGATGGCGTCGGCGGCCTGCATCACGCGCCGCTCGAAGCGCGAGGCGCAGCTCGCCTCGGCCTTGGCCACGAGCCGCTTGGGCCCGCGCTGCTTCTCGGCGAACTGCTTGAAGAAGTCGCTCTCGACGTTGTGCTGGTCGAGCACCACGCGCGCCTTGGGGCGCACCTTCTTGACGAGCGGCAGGTACCGCGCCATGCCCAGGTGATCGATGTACACTACATCTACGTCGCGACCGGCGAGCTCGGCGCGCAGCATCTTGCGCACGGCCGGCGAATCCCACTTGCCCGCCAGGTAGGGCACGTCGAGCAGGCGCAGGCCCACCACGCGCGGAACGTACTTGGGGAAGTCCCACAGGTGGATGGGGTGGAAGATGGGCGGGATGGCCGAGACCTTGGGCACGTTGGCCTCGAACGCCCGCACGTGCGCCGCCGCGACCGGCTCTTCGGCGAGGCTCATGACGGTGACCGACTCGACCTCGGGCAACGACGCGATGATGCGCACCTGCGAGAGGCTGCGGACGGGCCCGCCGCTCGCCGCGGGCCAGAGGAACTCCGTGGTGAGGAAGAGGACGCGCATGGCTGTCCCCTTGGGTACGCGGCGTGCGGGCCTTCGTCAACGGCGCCAAGAGGCGCCGGCGATCGTGGCGATCGGGCGCCCTCGCGTGATACGTTCGGCGACAAATGTCTGCGAAGAAACGCGTCCTCGTCGTCTTCGGCACTCGCCCGGAAGCCATCAAGATGGCGCTCCTCGCGAAGATGCTCCGCGCCCACCCCGATTTCGAGGCCGAGGTGTGCGCGACCGCGCAACACCGCTCGATGCTCGACCAGGTGCTCGAGCTGTTCGAGCTCGACCCCAAGTACGACCTCGACATCATGAAGGCCAACCAAGGCCTGCCCGACATCACCGCGCGCATCATGACGAGCATGACCACCGTGCTCCGCGAGTTCGCGCCCGAGTGGGTGCTCGTGCAGGGCGATACGACCACGGCCTTCGTGGCCGCGCTGGCCGCCTTCTACGAGAAGATCAAGGTGGGGCACGTCGAGGCCGGGCTGCGCACCGGCTTCAAGTACTCGCCGTGGCCCGAGGAGATGAACCGCAAGCTCGTGGGCAGCCTGGCCGACCTGCACTTCCCGCCCACGCCGCGCGCACAGGAGAACCTCTTGCGCGAGGGCGTGCCGCCCGAGTCGGTGCACGTCACGGGCAACACCGTCGTCGACGCGCTCCTCTACGTGTCGAACATGCTCGACAGCGACGCCAAGCGGCGCGGCGAGCTCGACAAGAAGTTCGAGTTCCTCGACCCGAAGCGGCGCCTCATCCTCATCACGGGACACCGTCGTGAGAGCTTCGGCGAGCCGTTCCGCGACGTGTGCAACGCGTTCGTCGACATCGTCAAGGCCAAGCCCGACGTCGAGATCCTCTATCCCGTGCACCTCAACCCGAACGTGCAGAAGCCGGTCAAAGAGATCCTCGCCGCCGCGCCGCCCGAGCTCGCCAAGCGCATCCACCTGATCGAGCCCGTCGAGTACCTGCCCTTCGTGTACCTGATGAAGCGCTCGTACTTCATCATCACCGACTCCGGCGGCGTCCAAGAAGAGGCCCCGTCGCTCGGCAAACCGGCCCTCGTGACGCGCAACGACACGGAGCGCCCCGAGGCCGTCGAGGCCGGCACGGCCAAGCTCATCGGCACCGACCGCAAGCGCATCGTCGAGGAGTCGCTCCGGCTGCTCGACGACGAGGCGCACTACGCGTCGATGAGCCGCGCGCACAACCCCTACGGCGACGGCAAGGCCAACGAGCGCATCATCGAGGCCATGCTCGCCCTGAAGAGCTGAACATGACGAGCTCCGTCGACATCATGGGCTGCCGCTTCGACGCCATCACCGAGGCCGAGACGCGCGACCTCATCTTCGCGTGGCGCGACGACCCCGAGCGCAAGACGCACACGATCATCACCGTCAACGTGGCGATCCTCATGATGATGCGCGACGACCCCAAGCTCACCGAGGCGGTCGAGAAGGCCGACCTGGTGGTCGTCGACGGCACCCCGCTCGTGTGGACGGCGAAATGGCTCGCCAAGCCGGTGCCCGAGAAGGTCAGCGGCGTCGACCTCATGCAGCAGCTGCTCGAGGTGGGCGAGAAGGACGGCAAGCCGCTGCGCGTGTTCTTGCTCGGCACGACGCAGGAGCGCCTCGACAAGCTCTGCGACGTCATCCGCGACCGCTACCCCAAGGTCGTCATCGCCGGCGCGCGCAACGGGTACTTCAAGGAGCCCGACTGGCCCGACGTCACCAAGATGATCCGCGAGTCGAACGCCGACGTGCTCTTCGTGGGGATGCCGTGTCCCTTCAAAGAGGTGTGGTGCGAGCGTCACCGCGAGGAGCTCGCCACGCCCGCCGTCATCGGCGTGGGCGGCGCGTTCGACGTGCTCGGCGGCTTCGTGCAGCGCGCCCCGGTCATCATGCAGAAGGCCGGCATGGAGTGGTTCTGGCGCATGATGATGGAGCCCCGAAAGCTCTTCAAACGTTACCTCGTGACCAACTCGCAGTTCATGGCGCTCCTCGCCAAGGCGCTCGTCACGGGCCGCGTCCTCAAGCGCGCCGACTGACGAGCCGCGGGGCTCTCCTGACGCCGACGCCTGGGTGGTACGCTCTCGTACGTGCCGCACTGGGCCCTCCTGGCGATATGTGTCGTCGTCCCCCTCGTCGCGGTCCTCCTCGCGTCGCGTGAGGTGCGCGCCTGGATCCGCGGCACGGGCAGCATCCGCCAGACCCTCTCCAACGCCGGCGTCGGGGCGGTCTTCTTGCTCACGCAGCTGCTCCTCCGCGGCGCGCTCGTGGGCGCGTTCGCAGGCGCAGCCGCCCTGGTTCCCTACAAGCTCCCCCAAGACGCGCCGTGGGCGTGGGTGCTCGCGTTCGTCCTGCTCGACTTCGTCTACTACGTACAGCACCGCAGCGAGCACGCCGTACCGCTCCTGTGGGCGATCCACGCGGTGCATCACCAGTCGCGCGACTACAACCTCTCTGTCTCGTTCCGCGTCGGCGCGCTCGCGTCGTTGTCCACGATGGTGTTCCACCTCTCGCTCGCCCTCGCCGGGGTGAGCGCGTCGATGTACGCGGCCGTCGTGACCGTGCACGCGGTCCTCCTCTTCGCGCTCCACGCCCGTACCAAGCTCACGTTCGGGCCGGGTCGCTTCTTCAACGCGCCGGTGTTTCATCGCGTGCACCACGGCGCAGAGTCCGCGTACGTCGACAAGAACTTCGGCGGGGTCTTGCTCGTGTTCGATCGACTCTTCGGCACGTTCGCGCCCTACACCCAAGACCCTACCTACGGCGTGATCGGCGAGCGCGACGTGGCGGATCACGGCCCCGTCTCGGCGAACGTGGCGCCGTTCGAGGCGCTCCTCGCCGCGGTGCGTCGGCAGCCGACCCTGCGACGAAAGCTCACGGTGCTCTTCGTCCGCGAGCGCGCGCGGTGATGGCCCCGGTCAATCACGGTCGCGCACGGTCCCGGAGCTTCGCCCGCGTGGTGCTCGGCGGCCTGCTCGCGGTCTCGTGCGCCCCGCCGGGAGCGAGCGAGCCGCCGCCCGTTCCACGAACGCACGTGGCGCCCGCGCCTGCGAACGCCGCGCGCCACCACACGTTCACGGCCACGGTTCACGTCGGCCACGACGATCGCGCGCCGGGACGAAAGGGCTTTCGCGGCGTGATGTTGGTGAAAGACGACGGTGAGTCATGGGTCGTCGGCTACGAGCCCGACCCCCTCTGGAGCGCGTTCGACAACGCGCGCGTGGTGGTCGAAGGAGAGGAGTGGACTCCGCCCGGACAGGCGCTGGCGGCGCGCCACATTCGCGTGGGCGCGTTCCGGCACGCCGAGCGACGTCACAACGGAGTACCTGTGGATTACACAGAAGTGGGCCCCGAGCAGGTGTTGCGCGGTCGCTTCGTCGACGCGGTGGGCGAGCCGGGCACCAAGAGCGAGGGCGAGCGCTTCTTGCTCTTCGTCACCGAGGACGGCCGCAGCCACGCCACCCTCCACGGCGGAGAGCCCCCGCGCGGACGCGTCGTCACGGTGCGCGCCCGCCGCTACGACATGGTGCAGCTCGTGAGCGTCGCCGCCGTGGCGGGCCCACACCTCTGGATCGTGAGCGTCGACGCGCACTGAGGGCGTGAGCTAGGCGCAACTCGGTTGCGCCGCTCCTGGCTCGTCAAGCGCCGATTCGAGCGGTCTCGGTGCTAGGCTCGGACGCGATGGCGGTCCTCCCACTGCGCGCGCGTGCGTGCGTCGTCGGCGTCGTTACATCGGCGCTCGTGCTCCTCGGCGCCGCGCCCGCACGCGCGCAGAACGCCGACCCCTTCTTCTACGGCGACGAGGCCGCGCTCTCGGGCGGCGCCGTGGTCGCGACCGGCAGGGACTCCAGCGCGTTCTGGTACAACCCCGCCGGCTTCGGCGGCCTGCAGCGCGGGCTCGTGAGCGCGAGCGGCACCACGTTCGGCCTGCGCTTCCGCACGATCCCCAACGCCCTGCGCGTACGCGTGGGCGGGCGCGAGACGGGCTCGTCGATCTCGTCGACCGACGTGGTGAGCGTACCCAACGCGATCGTCGTCGCGACCAAGCTCACCCCACGCATCGCGCTGGCCGGCGGCTTGCTCGTCACGGCGCGCGACGTGCGCTCGGCGCTCGTCCGCGAGCCGGAGCGCCAAGAGACGTCGGCCGCGGGCGAGCCCGTGGCGCTCGCGCAGCGCCTCGACGTGCAGGCCGATCTCTCCAAGTATCACTTCGGCGCGGCGCTCGGCGCGGCGCTGACCGATCGCCTGCGCGTCGGACTGAGCCTCTTCGGCACGTACTCGAAAGAGACCGGGAGCGTGCAGTACTCTCTCTCTGCGCGGAGCGCCGGCGCCAACCCCACGGGCGAGGCGGCCTTCGCCATCTACAACGAGCGCGTGACCACGTCGGCGTTCGGTGTCGCCGCCACGGCCGGCATCCAGTGGCAGCCTTCGGACGAGATCTCGCTCGGCCTCGCCGTGCGCAGCCCAGAGGTCGCCCTGACCGGATCGAGCGAGGGCGGCGCCGTGATCGGTCAGGCCAACGCCGGCGGCACCGACCCCGCGACCGCCACGCTTCAGGGCGTCCCGCCGCCCCAGCTCGCCGAGGGGGGCACGTTGCTCACTCCCGCGCGCGTGCTCGTCGGCGTGGCCATCCCGCTCGGGCGTCGCGAGAGCTGGGTCGAGCTCGGCGCCGACGCGTCGCACGGCCTGCCCGAGACCGGGCTCATCGAGGCGCGTGAGCCCACCGTGAACGCGCGCGTCGGCGCTCGCTACATGCTCTCGCCCGAGTGGATCCTCGGCGGGGGCGTCTTCACCGATCGCGCCACGCTCAAGGCCATCCCCGAGTTCGTGGGCTCCGACCGTGTGGACTACTACGGTCTGGCCGCCGGCGTGAGCAAGCGCACGCCGCTGGGGCTCACGACCGATCCATCCCCCGAGGCGCTCCTGCTCGTCACGACGTTCTCGTTGCGTGCCGCCGTCGGCATCGGTCAGGCGCGCGCCGAGACGCTCGACTTCGACAACCCCGACGCGGTGCGCGACGATCGGTCCGACGTCACCTTCGTCGACCTCATGCCGTACATCGGCTCGTCCGTCGCGTTCTGACCCACGCGGTCACGGGGCGCGCTGCGCGAGCTTTGCCTCGCGCTCCACGCGCTTGCGCCCACGCTCACGCGCCTTCTCGCGCTCGCCCTCCCTCGTGCGCGGTACGCCGCGGACGCTGAGCGCCGTGAGGAGCCGCTCGGTCGTCGCCGCGACCTCGTCGACCGCGCGCTCGAAGATCTCGCGATCCGCGATCGTCGGCTTGGTCGCGCCGCTCACCTTCCGCACGTACTGGAGGGCGGCGGCGCGAATCTCCTCGGGCGTCGTCGGGGGCTCGAAGTGGTGCAAGGTCCGGATGTTGCGGCACATGCGCCCAACGTATCGCCGCGACAGACGACGCTCAAGGAGGGCCGAGCCGACGACCGACCGCGCCGCGGCCGAGGCCGCGCACGTCAGCCGTCGCAGGCCGGCTTGGGCGACGGGCACGACGAGTCGACGTTGCGCGGACGCGTCTGCGCGCACCCACTCACACCCTCGAAGGTGTTCGTCGGCCTGAAGTCGACGAAGCTCCCGTCGAAGCCCTCGGTGATGCCGTGCCCCGCGCTCGCGCGGAACGTCGTGCTCGTGATGAACGCGCTCGGCGGCTGGGCCGTGAAGATCACCGCGGCCTCGTGCTGGGCGATCGCGCTGCACGTGTTGAGGATGCAGCTGCAGTATCCGCCGGCGTACTCGATGCGCGCATGCTCGATGCGATTGTTCGCCGACGGGATGCCGCCGTACCAGAT
>JAGQJA010000506.1:0-494 GCA_020430845.1 Myxococcales bacterium | reverse complement strand
CGCCCCCCGATGCGAAGCCGCGAGTCCTTCTCGCGACCGACCTGGTACGGCACGCCGCGCGCGTGGATGACGGCGTCCTCGAGCAGCCCGGACCCCGCGGCCGAGCCCCCCTTGGGATCGAGGAGGATGGCGTCCTTCTTGTTGCCGACGTAGCTGCCGGTGGGGATCGAGCTCACGCCGTGCTCCTCGATCTCCATCGGCCACGGCGCGTCGTCGTTGCCCGAGCCGCGGATGGTGAGATCGCGCGAGCCCTCGATGAACGCGCCGCCGCGATGCATCCACGCGCCCGTGCCGAGCGAGCCGGAGATCGTCACGTGGTCGACGTACACCACGGGATCGGAGCCGTCCTCGCCGTCGCCCCACCCCGAGAGGGTGCTGGCCTCTTCGAAGTCACCGCCGCCGCCGCCCTCGAGCGTCACGTGGGCGAGGCGCGCCGTACCGGGCGTGTGCACGAGGATGCTCGCCCAACGCGCGCCGTCGAGCCCCACGAAGCG
>JAGQJA010000505.1 GCA_020430845.1 Myxococcales bacterium | reverse complement strand
GCCCGTGGCCACCGCGACTTCGGCACGTTGCGTGCTGAGCAACCATGAGACGGCCAACACTTCCGCCGTCGGGGAGGGCGCGATGTCGCTTCGGCAGCGCATGTCCAACATCGAACCACCGCGCGGCGCCGACCAGGAGACCACCGCCGAGCTGCACGTCGAGGCGCTCCGCGAGCTGCTCGCTGCCACCGGCACCGCCCGCGCTCGCGCGGCGACGTTGCCCTGCGCCGACGAGGTCTTCGACGACGAGGACGTGACGATGCTCCGTGAGCGCGTGGTGCCGCCGTCCTCGCGCTCGCAAGATCTCGCTGCGACGCTCCCGCTCGACGCGACGGTCGACGAGTCGGGCCCCCGCCGCGTGTCCGCGATGATCCCGCCGCCGCCGCCCGCGCCGCCGCGCCCGATCCTCACCAGCGTGCCCTGCTTCGAGGGCGAGCCCGAGGACGAACAGGTCTTCGAGGGCGTCCGCGCGTCGCCGAGCGCTCCTCCGGTGGCCGAGCTCGATGCGCTCGCCGACACCATCGCGACCCCCAACTCGTACATCCGCAAGACGCTCGCGCGCGACGCGGCAGACGCGGTCGTCACGCCGCTCGACCGACCCGCGACGCCCCAGCCGTTCCGGCCGGGCGGTGCGCTCTTCTCCGAGGGCGTCGCGCCCCGTGGGCCGGAGCCGGCGCGCTTCGAAGCTGCGCCGCCGTCGCCATCGTATCCGCCGGCCTACGACGCGCAGGCGCATCCTTCTTCGGCGCCGCCACCGCCGGTGAGCACGCGGGCGGCGCGCACGGGACGCCTCGCGCTCGCGGCGTGTCTGTTCGTCGTCGCCTTCGCGGGCGGCGCGGCGATCGCGCGCGCCACGACGGCGGGTGCGGATCTCCCGCACCGCGTGTGGGCGTCGGTCCGCGCGCACGTGTAGCTCACGGCGGCGCTGGGCCGCGCGGGGTAGCCAGGGCCGTGTGGAGGGCCGTAGGCTCGGAGCATGGATCCGGGGCCGCTGCTCGACGTGACGTCGAAGGACATGATCTGCGGGACGGCGGCGTCCATCGTGGTCTACGCGCTGCACATCGTCCTGCCGCTCGCCATGACGGCGTTCGTCGCGGTGCGCGCGATGCGCGCGCGTCGTCGCGGAGCGCTCGCCGACGCACGCTGGGAGAGCGGGGCCCCACTCGAGCCGGGGCCGGCCGTGCTCCACGGCTCGGTCGAGCTGGCGCCGGGCCGAGCGGTCGCGATGCGCGTCGAGATCGATCAACAGGGCTCGCAGACGAAGGGAAAGAACGGCTGGAGCCACGCGTGGACCGAGTACGCGCGGCGCACGATCGCCGAACCGTTCTACGTCGAGGATCGTCGCGGTGCGCGGGTGAGGGTCGAGGCGACGCCGGAGGCGCGGCTCGTCGACGCGCTCGACCAAGTGCACCGCAGCGAGGAGACGCGGCGTACCAAGGTCGCCGAGGTGACCGCGGGCGAGGACGTGTTCGTCACCGGCGAGCTGGTGCGTGGGCGAGATCCAGACGCGGGTAGCTACCGCGGCGCCGAGACCACGCTCGTGATGCGGGCCCCAGAGGGTGGGCGCCTGCTGGTGTCGGCGGAGCCGCTCGGCGAGCGTTTCCGCGCGATGGCGAGGTCCGAGCGGACGTTCGGCCTCATCTTCGTGATCCTCGGCCTCGTGTTCAACCTGTTCGATCTCGGGTTCCACCTGCGGACCTTCGCGGGGACCCGCGAGATCGCGGAGGTCGTCGCGTTCGAGGAGACGACGGGAAAGAACGCGCACTGCCGTGTCACCGGGCGACTCGCCGACGGCTCGACGTTCGACGAGGACGTCACGCGCGGGTGGTGCAGTGATCTCGCCAAGCTCCGCGCCGGCGGGCAGGGCGCGCGCGTACCCGTGGTGCACGCCGGGAGCTCGTGGCTCTTCGTGCAGATCGGCGCCGAGCCCGGCGTGCACGTCGTGAGCGTGATCCTCGGCGTGATCTTCCTCGGCATCGCGCTCCTCCTCTACAGGGTCCGCGACAAACCTTGGTACGAGGCGAAGGTCGTCGACGTGGGCGGCGGTCGCCTCCCGCCGATGGCGTGAGGCGACGCCGCGTCACGCGGCGTCACGCGGCGCACGCGGGAGCGGCGGTACGGCGCGCCTCGCGCCGACGGCGCGAGG
>JAGQJA010000504.1:1026-2675 GCA_020430845.1 Myxococcales bacterium | reverse complement strand
CGCGGGGCGGCGTTTGCGCGCGTCACGGATCGTGCGCTTTGGGTCGCTGCGCCCGGCACCCCGCCGGGCCAGGAGGTGGCTGTGGTCGCTCGTGCTGTCGTCTTGGGTCAACATGCGTCGCGTATGCGGAGCTCGCCTACGCACAGCGAGTCGTTGCTGTGGTCGCGGCTGCGAGGGTCGCAGCTGGGTGTGGGGTTCCGGCGGCAGCACGTCATCGGTGAGTATATCGTCGACTTCGCGGCGCCGAAGTTGCGCGTCGTGGTCGAGGTCGATGGCGGGTACCACCAGCGGCGTAAGGCTGCGGACGCAAAGCGGGATGCGCGCATTTTGCGGCTTGGTTGGCGCGTTGTGCGGGTGAGCGACGAGCTGGTCGAGCGGGATGTCGAGGCGGCCGTGGAGGTCGTGCGGGCTGCGCTCGAGCTGGGGTAGGGAGGGGCAGGGGCGCTCCAAGGGATTGGAGCGTGTGGCAATGTGTTGGAGTGGCGTCCAGGCGACTGGATTTGGAAATCCAGGCGACTGGATTTGGAGTGGGGTGGGGTTTGAAGCGTGCGCGCTGCGCGTGCGTCGGCGACCGTCCGCGACCGGTTGGTCGCGGCGTGCTGTGATGCTTCCCCCATGGTGGTGGCCTACTTGATCTCGAGCTCTTTGGCCGACTCGCCTTCGATGCCGGGGTTGCCTGGGCTCTCGCCGCGCGCGGCCTTGGTGCTCGGGCCCGTCCACGCGAAGTCGCCGGCGGGCTTGGGGCCTTTGTAGATCACGCCACCGGACACGCCGCCTGCGGCCCCGCCGCCTGCGCCACCGTTGGCGCCTTTGCCTCCGTTGCCACCCGGGCAGGCACCGCTGAAACCATTGCCCTTGGTACCCGCCGTGTCGCCGTCGCCGCCCTTTGCGCCGTCGCCGCCCTTGCCTGCGTCCTTGGTGGTCAGGGTCAGCGCCGAGACCGAGAGGCTCGGGGAGTCGAGCACGAGAACGGCGATGCTTGCGCCGCCGCCCTTGCCGGCGCCGCCGCCGGTGCCGCCGCAGCCGCCGCATCCACCACCACCGCCACCGCCCTCGCCGCCGGCGATCGTGTAGGCGCCGCCGCCGCCGCCGCCTTGGCCGTGAGCTCCCGCGACACCCGGTTCGCCATCGCTGGGCTTCCAACCGGTTGCGTCCAGCGTGCCGAGGTTCGTGGCGGCCTTTGCGGCTACTGCGTCGGTTGCTGCGGAACCGTTCTTGCCGATACCTGTCCCGTCAGCGATACATGCGGCCGTCGTCCCACCTGCGCCCGTAGCGGTAGGAGGCGCCGGTGGGTTGATGGTCGGCGCGCCGTTGTCACCGCTTGCGCCGTTCGTCGCGCTGCCCTTACCGCCGGTGGTCGACTTACCGTCACTGCATGTGCACACTTGCGCTGCGGCGCCGGTCAGGTCGCTTGCCGTCACACCGTTCTTCCCCGGTCCGGGGACGGCCGCGAAGGTCATCGTGGTACCCGGTGCGCCATCATCGCCCGGGCGTCCGAGGCCGGCGGCGACGTTGAGTCGTCGGAAGGTTGCACCCGCGCCAGCGAGCTGGTTGACGAAGATGGCGATGGAGCTTCTGTTGGCCTGCGGATCGCCATCGGGCGCGGTGACGTCGAAGTCGGAGAGGACGATGTTGTCCTTGGGCGCACC
>JAGQJA010000504.1:235-981 GCA_020430845.1 Myxococcales bacterium | reverse complement strand
GCGGAGGGCGCCCAGTCTGCGCAGCTGAAGCCGCCGTAGATGGAGACCTGCGCGTTGATGGTGACGGTCTCGTCGAAGGCGTCCGGGCCGCAGACGTAGACGCGCGGCAGTCCCTTGTTCGCGGCGAGCGCGACGGCGGCTGCAATAGCGGAGAGAGGCGCGGCCTTGGTACCGGCTGCGGTGGGGCCTCCGCCCTTGGAGACGAAGACGCCGTAGCCGTCGTCTACGCACTTCGGGGAGTCCTTCGGCTCTGCCTTGGGATCGCACCCAGGCGGCGGTTGGACGACGTCGCTCGCTGCGTCGGTGCTTCCTTCTGCGCCGCCGTCGTTGCCGTTGGCGCCGAAAGGCGTCCCGGGGCAGCGACCGAAGTCGCAGTCAGAGCCGATTTGGCATGCCGCGGCGAAGAGAGCCATCGATGCGGCGGACAAGAGCGTGAGCGTGACGAAAGTGCGGCGACGCATGACTACCCAATCCTGTTAGCGAGGTCGAAGACGAAGCGAGACCGAGACTCGAGTCCGGAGAGAAGCCTAGCCCACGGCGCAGACGCACGCACATGACGCGCGTGGGGCGAGGCGTAACTGCACACTAGAACGACCCGGAGAGTCCGAGCGAGACGAAGCCTTTGCCCACGGTCGGTGTGACAACCGTCTTCTTGTTAGGCCAGAGTAACGCGGCCGCGAGCGCGCCGCCGAGCGCGACACCTCCGCCGACGAACATCACCGTGCTCAGCGTCTGCGCGCTGTCGC
>JAGQJA010000504.1:0-126 GCA_020430845.1 Myxococcales bacterium | reverse complement strand
TGCTCTGCCCGTTCCCGCGAAACACAACGCCGAGCACGACGCCGGTGACTCCTACGACCCCCAACCCCGCGACGGTGATCACCTTCCCCGTCGGCCACCCCCCCTTCTCCTCGGGCGGAGGAGGCG
>JAGQJA010000503.1 GCA_020430845.1 Myxococcales bacterium | reverse complement strand
GTGGCGACGCCGGAGCGTGCGGCGAGCGAGAAGGCGTACCTCAAGAGCGCGCTGAAGCACTTGGGCGTGACCGTGCCCGAGACGCGGCGCATCGCGAAGGCGTTCCTCAAGGCCAACCCCGACCTCGATCGCGCGGGGCTTCGCGCGCTCGTGCGTGCGCTCTGGGCGGGCGGGGTCTTCGAGCTGCGGAGCGTCGCCGTCGAGATGATGAACGCGCGGTCGCGCCTCCTCGAGGCCGCGGACGTCGACGTGCTCGAAGAGATGCTGCGCGACGCGCACACGTGGGCGCTCGTCGACAGTCTCGCGACGAACGTGATCGCCGATCTCGTCGAGCGCTACCCGGCGCTGAACAAGACGCTCGACCGCTGGTCCGAGGACGAGGACTTCTGGCTCCGTCGCACGTCGATGCTCGCGCTGCTCCCGCCCATGCGCGAGGGTCGCGGCGACTTCGCGCGGTTCGCTCGGTACGCCGACACGATGCTCGAGGAGAAGGAGTTCTTCATCCGCAAGGCGATCGGCTGGATCCTGCGCGACGTCTCGCGGCACCATGCTGACGACGTGTGGACGTGGCTCGCGCCACGTGCGCACCGCGCGTCGGGCGTCACCGTGAGCGAGGCGGTGAAGCGCCTGCCGCGGACGCGCGCCGAGGCGATCCTCACCGCGTACCGCACCAAACAGCCCATCGCCTGAGGCATCGCGCGCCCGTGCGCGGCTTGTCAGGTGGCCCAGCGCTGTGTCGCACCGCGCCACGGCCGTCATGGTGATGGTGCACAGCCTCACAGAGCGAGGCCACCGCGCACCCCCAAATACCTTGTGGTTGCAGCATCTTACGCGGGGCACTGCTGTGCGCCTGCGACGCCCGACCCCACGGCGCGCCGCGGCACACACCCTGCAAAGCGGCGCGGCATGAACGCAATGCTCACGCGCCTTCGCTGGCTTCTCCTCTTGCTTCCCGTCTTCTCGATCTCCTCCGCGCTCGTCGCGTGCGGGAGCGAAGAGACGCTCGACTCGACCGACTCGTCGATCACCGGCCCGCGCAACGGCAACGGCAGCGGCTACGGCTACGGCTACGGCGGCTACGCGTCCGGCGGCTACGGCTACGGCTACTACGGCGGTCGATAGTCATGTCCGAGGCGACGGTCGACGCGATCGAGTCGAGGCGCTCGTGGAACGTCCTCTTCTGGCTCACCACGCTCGCGTCGGCCGCGCCGCTCTTTGCCGCGCGCTATCTGCCGTTCACGGATCTGCCGGAGCACGTCGCGGCGATGGCCACGCTCTCGGATCTCGCGCCGGGCGGCCGCGGCGCGTCGTACGAGATCGCGCTCGGCGACAGCCAGTACCTCGTCTACCACGCCGCCGGCGCGCTCCTCACGCGCGCGCTCGGCGACGCGATCTTCGCCAATCAGGTGCTGCTCGCGCTCGTTGCGATCGCGTGGCCGCTCGCCTTTCGGTCGCTGCTCCGCGCGTTCGAGCGTGACGAGCGGATCGCCCTCTTCGCGCCGATGCTCTTCTGGAGCCGCGCGCTGGCGATCGGCTTCTTGCCGTTCGTGGCGTCGGTGCCGGTGGCGCTCTACGCGCTCGCGCTCCTCGTGCGCACGCTGCGCGAGCCGTCGCGCGGGCGGTGGATGGGGCTCGCGCTCGTCTCGACGCTCCTCTTCTACACGCACGCGAGCTCGTTCTTGCTGTTCGGCGTGGTGACGGCGCTCGTCGTGCTCGCGCGGCGTCCGGCGTGGCGTCACGTGCTCGCGCTCTCTGCGTCGCTCACGCCGAGCGCGCTCCTGGCCTTCTCGTGGTGGCGTCGCGGCAGCTTGCACCTTCACCACGAGACCGAGTCGGTGGTGCGCATGTCGGTGGGCGAGACGCTGACGGCGATGCCGCTCTGGACGTTCGACATGTGGCGGAGTCACGTC
>JAGQJA010000502.1:827-3310 GCA_020430845.1 Myxococcales bacterium | reverse complement strand
CGCGGTGACGCGCTCGCGACCGCCTTGAGGTCTTCGAGGATGCCGCTGAAGGACGCCTGGTCCGCGAAGGGCCCGTCTCCCGTCACGCTGTACGGCCTCGAGAAGACCTCCACGAACGGGCTGACGCCATCGACGTCGCGCTGGTTGTCCCAACGGCCGGCGATGACGCCGGCGACCATGGTGCCGTGAGTCTGCGCGCTCGTGTCCGAGCCGGTCGGGTTCACGACGACGAGGTCCGGATGAGACTGCACGGCCTGGTCGATGATCGCGACCCGCACGAGCTTCCGACCGAGCTTCCGCGAGATCGCGTAGTTGAGGTTCCACGCGTGCGGCGCCCCGATGGCGTAGTGTCCCCAGTTGCCGGGGTAGGCAGGGGACGGGCCGCCGGTCCAGGACCAGTAGACCTCGGGCGTCGGGTTGATCGGCTCTCGCGGAGCGGTCGTCGGCGAGAGGAGCTGATCCTCCACGACCGCCTCGATCTCGGATCGCGCCTCGAGCTGCACCCGCGCGGCGTCGAGGTCGGCAAAGGTCGCGGTGCTCGGGAGCACGAGCTCGACGAGCCCAGCGTCGGGGAGCGTCCCGCCGAGGGTCGCGCCGGAGGCCGCGAGGACCTCGTTCAGCGTCGCGATCGTGGCCGACTCGCGAAAGACGACGATCATGCGTCGGCGCGACGTCGCGATCCCGAGGCGAGGATTCCGCGCGAAGTCGCCGGGCTCCGGCGTCGTGAACGGGCGATCCGGCAGTTGCTCGGCGAGGCGCCCGTCGCCAGGTCGTTCGACCGCGGTCGTGGCGCCCGGCGTCGGGGACGGCGCCGATGGTGCGGGCGGCGGCCCGGCTTCGTCACTCGTCGTCGCCACCTCCGAGCATGCAAGCGGCATCGCGGCGGCCAAGAGAACGAGGACGGACAGTCGTCGGGGATTCATTCGGATGGGTGCCTCGATGTCTCGAGGAGGCGAAGAGCGCCCATCTCCCATACTTCCCCTCACCTCCCCTCAGATGGTCCTACGCGCCCGCCGTCGGCAGACTTCCCACGCCAGGCATGGGGCTCAGCGCGCGGGGCGAAAGACGGTCAGGAACGTCAGCGTCGCGCGGAGGGCCACGAAGCTGTCCCGGACCGCGTAGTCGCCGGTCGCTCCTGCGCTTCGGGGAGCGTCGAACGCGGCGAGGCGACCTACGTTCGCCACCGGGGTCAGCGCCGGAGCGATCGTGATCGGGACCATCGGGTCGCCGTACGTCGAGGCGACGACGAGGAGCATGTGGCCCCGCTCGGCGGCGTCCAACGAAGGAACGGTCTGTGTTCCCTCGTTGGTCGAGAAGCTCTGGGCTCGCTCCACGACGACGTGCTGAGGCGCCGCGAAGACGCCTCGGTAGGTCACGAGCAGGCCCCCCGCTCGCGCCGCCGTCGGCAGCGGGAAGACGTGCTCGGTCGCCGCGTCGCCCGCTCGGACCACGCGGAAGAACGACGCTCCGCGCCCTTCGAATCCGTCGTCGATGCTTCCCCGGAGGGTCCAGCCTGCAGGCGCCGCGATCGGCGCGGTGGACGGCGTGCTCCACACGAGCACGGCGTAGAGAAGATCACCGGGCTGGGCGGTCGGCAGGTTCGCGAGGGTGACGCTCGCGCTCGTCGTCGACGAGAACGCGGACGTCGAGACGCCGACCCTCGTGATCTCGGTCGCTCCCGGGGACGCTTCGCTCGGCGCGTCCGCCCCCGCGTCGGTGGAAGCGTCGCTCGTGCCATCCGGAGCGCTGCTGCTGAACGAGCCGCACGAGGCGCAGCAGGCGAGCACCAGTGCCCCGACGAAGGATGCCGCACCCGCGCGCAACATACGCTCGAGCATACCAGAACCAGCGGCGCGCGCCGCCGACCCTCAGCCCGACGCGAGACCGATCCGCGACTTGAGCGCCCCGATGAAGGTCGCGTCGTCTTGGGCCCTGCGGTCGGCCAAGAGCTGTTCGGCGTCGGCGCCCGCGCGGAACCTCAAGGCGTCGGTCTCGTCGTGGGCAGCCGCCCAGACGGCTTCGGCCACGACGCTCGGGTCCGACGGGGCGGACCCGACCTTGGCCCAGTGCGCGAAGAGCTTCTTCACCGTGCCCTGGTACTCGGCGAGGGACTCGTCGTTGCAGAAGTCGAACGAGCGTCCGCCGAAGTCGGTCTTGATCATGCCCGGCTCCACGATCTTGACCCTCACGCCGAACGCCTCGAGCTCGTAGTGCAGCGCCTCGGAGAGCCCCTCCACCGCGAACTTCGTGCCGTGGTAGAGCGTGCCCAGCGGGAAGGTCATCTGGCCGCCGATCGACGAGATGTTCACGATCACGCCGGCCTTGTTCTTTCGGAAGCCGGGCAAGAAGGCCTTCGTCACCGCGAGCACGCCGAGGACGTTGGTGGCGAACTGGCGCTCGATCCGCTCCATCGGGAACGCCTCGAGCGGACCGTAGGCGCCATAGCCGGCGTTGTTCAGCAGCACATCGACGCGCCCGAACCG
>JAGQJA010000502.1:0-705 GCA_020430845.1 Myxococcales bacterium | reverse complement strand
GTCGCGACGACGTTCCAGCCGCGCTCGTGGAAGAGTTGGGCGGTGGCCCTACCGATGCCGCTCGAGGCGCCGGTGATGAAGATGGTCTTGCTCATTGCGTCTCCTCCGTGTGAGCGGGCGGATCAGGTCGGGCCCGCGTTCGACCTCAACATCTCTTCCATTCCGTTCGCTGCATAGATGGCGCGTGTGACCTGCCCCAACGCCTCGTTGTATCGAACGATCCCCTCGCCCATCCCCGAACGGTCGGCGACGACCCGGAACGGCCGCTCGCCGGGGGGCGTGTCGATGGCGTCTGCGACGACGTCCGCCACCATCTGCGGGCTCTGGTCCGGGTTGCTCTTCAGCCACGCGATCATCTGATGCAACGACGGATCGAGCGCCGCCGCCTCCGGCGCGTAGTCGTCGCTCTGGGCGCTGGGCGTCAGCATGCCCTCGAGGAAGGCCGTCGGCAGCGCGCCCGGCTCGACGATGAACGAGTCGACCCCGAAGCGGGCGAGCTCGGCGCGATAAGACTGGGCGATGGCCTCGAGGGCCCACTTGGAGGCGCAGTACGTCCCGTAGAACGGAATCGCGACGCGCCCGATCAGGCTCGAGGTGTAGACGACGGTGCCGGATCCCTGCGCCCTCAGATGCGGCAAGACCGCGCGCATCACGCGCTGCACACCGTAGACGTTGACGTCGAAGACGCGGTGCATCTCCTCGGCG
>JAGQJA010000501.1 GCA_020430845.1 Myxococcales bacterium | reverse complement strand
CCCGAGGCCCGGCGCCGATGCTTTACATCCTAAGCATTCGATCCTAATTCTCATCGCCCGGCGGGCGCGCGCCCGCGCGTCTCGCCCCAGGGAGGGATCGACCCCATGGCCCACAAGATCGTCACCCCGCCGCACTTCCCCAAGCCCCGTGGCTACTCCAACGGCGTCGTCGCCGAGGGGCGCGTGCTCCACATCGCCGGCCAGATCGCTTGGGACAAGGATCCGCGCATCGTGAGCCCGGATTTTGCGGTCCAGTTCCTCCAGGCGCTCGACAACGTGATCGCGATCGTGCGCGAGGCCGGGGGCGCGACCGAGCACATCGTCAAGCTGCTCGCCTTCGTGACCGACCTCGATGCCTACCGCGCCGCGACGAAGGCCATCGGCGAGGGCTGGCGGTCGCGCATGGGCGGCTATTACCCGGCGATGAGCCTGGTCAAGGTCGCGGGGCTGCTCGAGCCCGGGGCGCTCGTCGAGATCGAGGGCGTCGCGGTGCTGCCCAAAGAGGGGAGCTGACGGGTGGCCACGAGCGCGCCGGCGAGAGGGCGCGCGGCGGGGCGCGCAGGCTCCGATGAGTCGCTGAGCCTGTGGGTCAGGCTGCTCGTGTGCCACAACCTGATGCTCTCTGGCGTGCGCCGCCGCATGGACGCGCGCGTCGTGACGATGTCGCGCTTCGACCTGCTCGCGAGCCTCCACCGAGAGGACGGGCAGCCGCTCGCGACGTTGAGCCGACGTTTGCTCGTCACGGCCGGCAACCTCACGGGCCTCGTCGATCGTGCGGAGCGTGACGGCGTCGTCGTGCGGCGCCCCGACGCGACCGACCGCCGCGTGGCGCGCGTGCACCTCACGCCCAAGGGCCGAGCCCTCATCCACGAGCTGATGCCCGAGCACGCGCGCCACGTCCGCGAGCTGCTCGGCGCGCTCACCGGCGCCGAGCGCCGCGACCTGCGACGACTGCTCGGGCGCCTGCGCGACGGGCTGCTCACGCCTCGTGGCTCCGCCGAGCCTCACGACACGCCGGCGCCGCGCGCGCGCCGAGCCACGCCCAGGAGTCGCCGATGATTGAGCCGAAGGGTTTCGAATACGCCGTGTCGCCCACGGGGGTGGCCACGATCACCTTGAGCCGCCCCGACCGGCTCAACTCGCTCACCTTCGAGATCTACGAAGAGCTCCGCGACACCTTCGCCGCGCTCGAGCACGAGACGGCGGTCCGCGCCGTCGTCATCACCGGGCAGGGCCGGGCGTTCTGCTCGGGCGGCGACGTCGAGTCGATCATCGGCGAGCTCTTCGCGCGAGACATGCAGGGCCTCGTCGCGTTCACGCGGGTCACCGGGGCGCTCATCCGCAACATCCGCGCGCTGCGCAAGCCCGTCATCGCGGCGATCAACGGCACGGCCGTGGGCGCGGGTGCGGTCATCGCCGCGGCGTGCGACCTGCGCGTCGCGAGCGACAAGGCGAAGATCGGGTTCATCTTCCCGCGCGTGGGCCTCTGCGGCGCCGACATGGGCGCGGCCTACCTGCTGCCGCGCATCGTGGGCCTCGGTCGCGCCAGCGAGCTGCTCTTCTTCGGCGACATCGTGCGCGCCGACGCGGCCGAGCGCATGGGCCTCTTCAACCGCGTCGTCGCGCCCGAGGCCTGCCTGCCCGAGGCCCTGGCGTGGGCCGAGCGGCTCGCGTCGGGACCCGCCTTCGGCCACGCGATGACCAAGCAGATGCTCGAGAGCGAGCACACCATGCCGCTCGACGCCGCCATCGAGGCCGAGGCGCAGGTGCAGGCGATCTGCATGCAGCACCCCGACTTCCGCGCGGCGTACGACGCGTGGGTCGAGAAGCGACCGGTCACCTTCGCGGGGGCCGGGGCTCCGTTCGCCCTCTCTCCCGACGAGTCGAAGCGAAAGGAAGGCGCGGCGTGAGCGACGCGAAGACCGGCGCCGAGCGCCGCACGGCCGCCTCGTACGAACGCCTGCCGATGTTCGTCGACGCGCCTCACGTGGCGCTCGGGCGCGACCTCGACGCGCGTCTCACAGACGACGACGGCGCGCTCCACGACGCCCCGCGTGTCGCCGCGCGCCTCGCCGAGCTCGGGCTCTTGCGCCTGCTCGTGCCCACCGCGCAGGGGGGCGGCGCCTGGGCGCGTGACGGCGCGGCGGTCGACGTGCGCGCGCTCTGCGTGGCGCGAGAGGCGCTGGCGTACGTCTCGCCGATGGCCGACTCGATCTTCGCCGTGCAAGGCCTCGGCTCGCAGCCGCTGCTCCTCGCGGGTGAGGGGACCCGTCGCGCCGAGGTGCTCGCCGAGATCGTTCGCGGCGCGCGCGTCGCGGCGTTCGCGCTCACGGAGCCCGACGCGGGCAGCGACGTGGCCTCGCTGCGGACGTCGGCGCGGCGCGACGGCGACGCGTGGGTGCTCGACGGCGAGAAGGTCTTCATCTCGAACGTCGGCATCGCGCACCACTACGTCGTCTTCGCCAACGCCGACCCGTCTGCGGGCAAGAAGGGCATCAGCGCGTTCCTCGTCCCGTCGGACGCTCCGGGGCTCACGGCCACGCCCATCGCCATGAGCGTCGATCACCCGCTCGGTCGCCTTCGTATGGCGTCTTGCCGCGTGGACGCGTCGGCCCTCGTGGGCGACGTGGGGCAGGGGCTGCGCCTCGCGCTCGGGACGCTCGACGTCTTTCGGACGTCGGTCGGCGCGGCGGCGGTGGGCATGGCGCGTCGTGCCCTCGACGAGACCGTGGCCCGCGTGCGCACGCGCGTGCAGTTCGGCAAGCCGCTCGCGGAGCAGCAGCTGGTGCAGGCGGCCATCGCCGACATGGCCACCGAGCTCGACGCCGCGAGCCTGCTCGTCTTGCGCGCGGCGTGGGAGAAGGACCACGCCGACGACGCCCGCGCCGGGGCGGTCTCGGTCGCCATGGCCAAGATGTACGCGACCGAGGCCGCGCAGCGTGTGATCGATCGCGGCGTGCAGCTCTTCGGCGGCCTGGGCGTGTCGTCGGGCTCCGTGGTCGAGCGGCTCTACCGCGAGATCCGTCCGCTCCGCATCTACGAAGGCACCACCGAGATCCAGAAGCTCATCATCGGCGGCGCGCTCACGCGACCGTGACGAGGACCGGATGAGCCTGCTCTTCGAACCGCTGACGCTGCGCGCGACGACGCTGCCGAATCGCCTCGTGCTGCCGGCCATGGTCACGCGGCTCTCGGGTGAGGACGGTCACGTCAACGACGACATCCGCGAACGGTACGTGCGCTTCGCGCGCGGGGGCGTGGGGCTCGCGGTCGTCGAGGCGATGGCCGTGCACGGTTCGAAGAGCGGACCGCTGCTCCGCATCTCGTCCGACGAGCTCAAGCCCGGCCTCACCGATCTGGCCGCGCGCATGCACGACGCCGGCCCGGGCAAGGTCGCCCCGCAGATCATTCACTTTCTCAAGATCTCTCGCTCGGGGTGGCGACAGACGATCGACATGCTCTCGCTCGACGAGATCGACGCGATCGTCGAGGCCTACGGCGCGGCGGCGCGGCGCGCGCGCGAGTGCGGGTTCGACGCGGTCGAGCTGCACATGGCGCACGCGTACACGCTGTCGAGCTTTCTCTCGCGCATGAACGCGCGCAAGGACGACTACGGCGGCTCGCTCGAGAACCGGCTGCGCCTGCCGATCCGCGTGCTGCATCGCGTGCGCGCCGAGGTGGGCGCGGACTTCACCGTCGGCGTGCGCTTCGTGGGCGACGAGTGCATCCGCAACGGCTACACGACGGTCGACGCCGGACCCATCGCCGTCCGCCTCGCGCAAGAGGGCGCCGATTGGATCAGCCTGTCTGCCGGCGGAAAGTTCGAGGACGCGCGGCGCATCGAGGGCGAGCCGCTCTACCCGTACACCGGCTACTCGGGCGACCGCTGCATGCCGAGCCACGCGTACCCCGACGGCGCGAACCTCTACATCCCCGAGGCCGTTCGTGCGGCGCTCCGCGCGCGCGGGCTCTCGACGCCGGTCGTCGCGGCCGGCAAGCTCGGCACGGTCGAGCTCGCGGAGCGGGTGCTCGAGCGAGGTCAGGGCGACCTCGTCGGCATGGCGCGCGCGCTCCTCGCCGACCCCGACCTGCCGCGCAAGTGGCGCGAGGGCCGTGAGGATCGCGTCGTGCGCTGCGTCTACGGCAACGTGTGCAAGGCGCTCGACGAGAACTTCAAGCGTGTAGATTGCACGCTTTGGCCCAAGAAGCTGGGCCAGGCTCCGATGTCGGACGACGTGATCGCGCCCGCGTGGCCCGACGGCGGTGCGGGGCTCTCTGCAGACGTCAGGCGCGGCAACGTGCTGCTCCGGTGGGCCGCCGCGACCGACAACGAGGCGGTCTACGGCTACCAGGTCTTTCGCGCAGAGGAGCCCCCGGCGGGGGGCGCGCCGCTGCTCACCCACCACGCGAGCGTGCGCGGCGTCTCGACGCGCTACGAGGACACGCGCGTGATGGGCGGCGCCACCTACCGCTACGCCGTCCGCCCCTACGACCTCGCCGGCAACCGCGGACCCATGAGCGAGCCCGTCACCGCCAGCGTGCCGAGCGCCTCGTGACCGACGCGGCGCGGGCGCGTCGCGCGCTCACTGTCCTCCACCGCGAGCTCTCCGCGTGCACGGCGTGCCCCGCGATGATCGGTCCGGTCGTGCACGGCCCGCCCGTCGTGAGCCGCGTCATGCTCGTGGGCCAGGCGCCCGGTCCGCGCGAGGGCGCGATCGGTCATCCTTTCGCCTGGACCGCGGGCAAGACGCTCTTTCGTTGGTTCGACGAGGCGCTCGGCGTGCCCGAGGCGACGTTCCGAGAGCGAGTGTATATTGCAGCTGTTGCGCGGTGCTTCCCGGGCAAGGCCTCGGGCGGGGGCGATCGTAAGCCCGACGCCGGCGAGATCTCGCGCTGCCGCACGTACCTCGAGCGCGAGGTGGCCATCCTCGCGCCCGACCTGGTGCTCGCCGTCGGTCAGCTCGCGATCGGCGAAGTGACGGGCCAGAAGGGCAAGCTCGACGCGCTCGTGGGGCGGCAACACCGCGTCACGTGGCTCGGGCGAGACGTCGACGTGGTGGCGCTGCCGCACCCGAGCGGGGCGTCGCCGTGGCACAAGCTCGAGCCGGGCAAGACGCTGCTCCGACAGGCGCTCGCGCTCGCCGAGGCGCACCCGGCGATGCGCGCCGCGCTCGCCTGACATCAATCGGCGCGATACCAGGCGCAGGGCGCGTCGCCCGCCACGTCGGGGCCCGACGTCGGACCCTGCACCCAGTACCGGCAGAGTCCCTCCATCTGGAAGACGCCGGTCTTCATCACCTGGACGCGCGAGCCCTCGGCCACGGTCGTCCCGCGACCGCCGCAAGGCCAGCCCCAGCCGTACTTGTCCTGCGGGCAGAGCTTCATCGGGCCGTCGCGGTGGAGCGCGCCGCGCGAGCCGACGGCGGGGAGCGAGGCCTCGATGGCCTTCTTTTCTTGCGCCATCTGCCGGTTGCAGCCGCGGGCGCCGCGGCCGAGGCCCATCATCAAGACGATCACGATGCCGGCGCCGACGCCTCCGGCCTTGGCGAGCGTGTGCGAGGAGGAGCTC
>JAGQJA010000500.1:6993-9784 GCA_020430845.1 Myxococcales bacterium | reverse complement strand
CGCGCCGGAAGGAAACCGCCCGTGACGCGCTCGGGCTCGACGCGATCGACGAACAACGCGAGCGGTTCCGCCGCGACCGCCACCCACGATCCGAGCGTCGTCCTGACCCACGGGAGGCGCCATCCCTCTGCGGACGCCGTCGCTTGCGCGCCCTCGGCCAGCACTTCGTCGATGATCGCCGTCTGCGCGGCGGGCGACAGGAGATGGCTCGGGAGCGGCACGCGCTACGTGGGGTCACCGCGCTCGCCGAGACGCCGCGCGAGCACGTGCGGCTCCCACAACAGGGCGAGCGCGTCACGGTAGTGGAGGGTGCGTCCCCCCCAGACTCGAGGACCTCGTGCAGGAAGAGCGGCGCGAAGGTGGCGAAGTTGCGGTGCGTCTCGATCCGATGCCTCGCGGCCTGGGCCATCAAGCGGTTCTGCAAGACGCAGAGGCGCAGCGAGGGACGGAACGCGAACGCGCGAGACGGCTCTTCGATGCCGGTCGCGAGGTTCTCGCGGTAGGGGAACGTCGGGTAGAGGCGCGTGCCGCGCAGGTGCTTGGCGACGTTCGCCGCATCGCGCCGACAGATTGCCCGCTCCGTCTCGACTGCGGGCTCCTCTGCCAGGGCTTCGCGCGACTGCGGTGCAACGTCATCCCCGCGGTCGTCGACGGCAGGCTTCGGCCTCGACGGTGTTCGCTGCAGCCGTGTACAACGAGCTGGTGGTCTCGCGTCCCGTATCGCGCGTGTCGGATGGTCTGAGCCTACGCAAGCTTGGCGTGCCAGTGAGGGGCGGGGCGCGGCTCGCGACGTTTGTGGTCGCCGCAGCGGTCGCTTCGTGCGGGCGGCCGGGGAGCCGTGCGGCACCGGAGCCGAACGCCAGCACGACGAACACGCCCGCGTTCGATCCGTCCGAGCTCATCCCCGAGGTGATCGCCGACGTCGGGCGCGCGCGGGGGCTCCGTCTCCGCCAGAAGGTCCCCGTCGCCTTCCTCGACGAGCGCGCCTTTGCAGAGGCGCTCGCACAGAGCGACGGAGAGTACAAAAGGAGCGACCAGGTACTCGGCTTCTATGACTACGCGCGGAAGCGGATCTGTGTGCGCCGCGCGCTCCCGCCTTGGGCCGAGCGGGGGTCGGTTCGCGTGGTCCTCGCGCACGAGCTCACGCACGCGCTGCAGGATCAGCACGGCTTCCTCGGCGGCGATCCCGACATGGAAGTCGACGAGAGGCTGGCGTCGCGCGCTCTGCACGAGGGCGACGCGATGTTGATCATGGAGGCGGTGAGCGGTCAGGCACACGGCGCGTCTGTCGGCGCGGTCGCAGAGAACCTCCTCACACAAGCGCCGCTCACCCCACAGCTCTTGATCGCGCGCGGGTTTGCGAGCCCATCGCTGCTGGAGAGCGACCGCGAGGCACAGCTCCGCGCGACGTTCCCCTATCAGGACGGTGCGCGCTTCGTCGCAACGCTGGTTCGCAGTGGCGGATATGCGCTCGTCGATCGGGCGATGAGGTCTCCTCCACGCTCGAGCGCCGACATCCTCGACCCCGAACGGTACATCGCCGGGCTCGGTCGCCTGCGAATCGGTTCGATCGCGCCCCCGAGCGACGCTGGAAGCCAGCGGACCCTCGGTGCGTTGGGCCTCCTCGGGGTACTCGACGGATGCCTGCCGGCTATGCACGCGCGTGCCGCCGTGCGCGGCTGGATAGGCGATCTGGAGTGGCGCGCGAGCAAGCCGTCGACCGACTGGGTCCTGGCTACCGCATGGGAAGACGAGACGAGCGCCGCGGCCTTCGGATCGGCTGCCGCGAAGTGCGAGAGGACGCGCGACATCCACGTCTCGCGTCGCGGTTCCAGCGTGGCGCTCTGGAGCGGCGCGACGTCCACGGACACGGCCGAGCGCGCCCTCACGGCGACGCAGCGCGCGCGCCCCGCGCCCGCGCCTCCGCTCGGCGACGTGCACCTCGAGCCCCCACCGCCCGAGATGTTCGAGATGCCACTCGAAGCGGGCGGGAGACTGCTCGACCCGACGCGCTGGGTCTCGGAGTATCTCGGCGTCACGATCGCGGTGCCGGAGGGCTACGCCGCGAAGCCCCGCGTCGCACCCAACATCGCGATCGAGATCTCGCGGAGCAAGCCGCTCCCCCGCCTCGGAAGAATCGTGGTACTCGGGGCGGACGCTCCGCTCGCGATCAAGGACGTCACCGAGAAGCTGCGCGACCCCATCCGCGTGCGCTTCCCGAACCCCACCGAGCGGCAGCTCCCGCACCTCGACGCGAAGTTCGGTCGCCTGCCCACGACCGAGTGGCGGAGCCGCTCATCGGGCGTCGAGATCGCCTTCAAAGGGGCCTTCGCGTTCCTTTGCGACGCGCGCGTCGCGCTGGTCGTCCTCTCCGCCTCTGCCACCCGCGACGCGGGCGCTGCCGCGGAGCTCGACGCATGGACCGGGAGCCTCGCTCGCTTGCCGGGCGATCCTCGCGTCTGCACCGATCTCCCTGCGCGGCGTTCCTCTGCTCGTCGGTGAGTGAGAGCGGCAGACGCGCGGCGTGACAGGACCGAGGCGGGAGAGCCGAGCCAGCCGCACGTAGACCGACCCCAGTGAGGCGCTCGAGCGCGCGAACGTCGAGCTTTCGGCGCGAGAAGAGGGGGGGCAGTCAGGTTTGCGCGATCGCGGCCTCTTTGGAGTCGGCAGTCGCGCAGCCGTGAGCGTCGTTCGGCGAGGAGTACGCCATCGCGAAGAACCCCTACGGCGGCGTGCCTCTCCACATCGTCTTGAACCAGGTGTTCGTCGACGGAAACACACGCGCGGGACG
>JAGQJA010000500.1:5916-6963 GCA_020430845.1 Myxococcales bacterium | reverse complement strand
TTCGCGGCGCGCTGAGGGCGCGCCCTCGCCGGCAGACCGTCAGCAGTGCGTGTCGTTCTTGAAGACCGCTTGCACGCGTGACTGGCTCGCGCCGGTCGACGTGCCGGGCACGGCCATGACGTCGACGCGCATGTTGTTGTACTTGGTGAAGTACGAGCATCCGGGTCCGCGCACGTACTGCGCCGTGCAGCTCGTGATCTTGACGGTGCCGTTGACGAGCTTGACGGTGGGCGTCGCGTACCAGCCCCAGCCCTCGATGTACTCGTCCCCCCAGCTCCCCGAGGTCCCGAAGCGCTGCGCGATGCGGAGCTCGACCTTCGACGCACGGCACGCGTCCGCCTTGGCCTGGGTGTACGTCCCCTCGTACTGCGGGAAGTCGGCCGTCGCCCACACCTCGGCGGGGACGCCGGCAGGGTTGGACAGGTTGCGGTTCACGTAGAAGTTCACGCAGCGCTGCGCGTTGCTCACCCAGCCGGTCGACGCCGACGTGTTCACGTTGTTGTACGGGGTGAGCGTCGCGTAGATGTCACCGGGGCACGCGAACAAGGAGTGCTGCTGCGTGACGGCCTGCGAGGTCTGCGCGACGTTCTCTCCGTCGACCGTGGCCGCGCTCGCCGAAGGGTCGCCGCCGGGCACATCTTCGGCCTCGACCGACGAGGTGCAGCCGGCCGCCACCGGCGCGCAGAGGACGAACGGAAGGACGAGGTGCCGTACAGAAAAGCTCATGAGATCAACTCCTTGTGGCTGAGGACGCGGCGGCTCGTTCCCGAGCCCCTGCCGACCTGACACGGCCCGAGCGGGAGTGATGCGCCGAAATCGGACGCGAACGCGTGGGCGGCCCTCGGCGTCACCCACGCGCCGCTCCCGCGCCCCGCAGCGGCGCGATCAGTCCCTGGGCGCGGGTGGGCGCGAGACGCCGTGGAAGGCCCACAGGCTGCTCGACACGGCGACCACGACGGTCAGCACGAAGCCGCCCACGATGTGGCTCGGCCACTCGAGGCGCAAGGCGATCGCCCCGAGCACGAGCACCGCGACAGGGACGAAGAG
>JAGQJA010000500.1:0-5809 GCA_020430845.1 Myxococcales bacterium | reverse complement strand
TTGACGAGCATCGCGCAGAGCGACAGCACGAGCAGGGCCGCGATCTTGCGGTTGAAGGCGTTCGTGAGAACCCGCCTCCGGATGGCGAGCACGGTGAGGCCCGAGAGCGCGAGCCCCCCGAACGACAGCCACACGAGCCGATGCGCGGGCGGCCGCGACTCGGTGCGCGCCGTCAGGGTCCACGCGGCGATGATGATCGCCACGAACACCAAGAAGTAGAGGCTGCGACGCGAGGACTCGTGCGCGGGATCGTGCTCTCGCTCCAGCGCTTCGAGCCGCTCACGTTCGCGCTCGCGATCCTCGAGCTCGGCGCGGAGGCGATCCAGGCGCGCGCGGAGGCCGTCGTCGGGACCGCCGAGATCGGCCAAGAGCGCCGCCGCGGTGTCGGCGTGGCGCTGGCGGAGCTCGAGCTCGACGAGCGCCCGCACGCTCCGCTCGAGGCCGTCGCGCGCGACGGGATCGTCGCCGTGCTCGCGCGCGCACTGCGCGAAGCCGAAGCGCGCCTCGGTCCCCAGCTGGTAGGCGAGGGTGAGGTCGGCTGGCGGCTCGTCGCTCGAGGCCAGGAGCGACTCGAGCGCCTCGAGGCGCTCTGCCGCCGTGCCGCGGAGGGCGTGCGCCGCGCGATGCCGCACGTAGGTCGCGAGCCGCGCGCGGAACGCCTCGACCGTCTGCGGGCGCTCTGTCGGGTCTTGGGCGGTCGCCTCGTTGCACAAGCGCGCGAGCTCTTCGGGGACGTCGTGGCCGTACTCGACGGGGCGCGAGCGCCGCGCCGCACGGATCACCTCGCCGACCGTCTCGCCCGTGTGCCGGGCGCGGCCGGTGAGCACCTCGTGCAGCGTCGCGCCGAGCAGGTAGACGTCGGTGCGCGCGTCCACCTTGCCTCGTCGCGCCATCTCGGGCGCCATGTACGCCGGCGTGCCCACGACGCTCTCGTCGTCGGCGTCGTCGGGCATGCGCGCCACGCCCCAGTCGAGCAGGTACACCTCGCCGAACGCGCCCACCATGATGTTGGCGGGCTTCACGTCGCGGTGGACGATGCCCTGGCTGTGCGCGAACTCCAGCGTCAGGCAGACCTGCGTCAAGATCTGCAGGCTCGCGACGAGCGTGTCGTCGTCGAGGCCCCTCGCGCGCCAGCCGGGGTGCGCGCGGTCTCGGAGCAGCGCCTCGAGCTCGACGCCGTCGACGCGCTTCATCACGAGCAGCGGACGGCCCCGCGCGTCGAGGCCGAGCGAGTGCACCGGGATGACGCCTGGGTGCGCGAGGGATCCGGTCACGCGGGCCTCGCGCAGCAGGGCGTGCATCGCGTGCTCGGCGAGCGCCCCGCCGTGGAGCGTCTTGACGGCGACGTCGCGCCGCAACGAGCGCTGGCGCGCGAGCAGCACGCGCCCCATGCCGCCCTCGCCCAGCTGCTCGATGATGCCGAGGTCGGCCTCGAGGCTCGCGCCGTCCCGCACCTCTTCGAGCGTGATGGTGGGGAGACTCGGGGCGACGAGGTCGTCGTCGCGGCCCGCGCGCGAGCGCACGCCGATGGTCTCGCGCACGGGGTGGTCGCGGAGATCGTGGAGGGTCGCGGCGAGATCGTCCACGCCGCCCGGATCGCTGCGCTCGTTGGCCACCATCGGCACCGACGTCCCCGCGCGCGGGGCGCGAGGACCGTCAGGTCTCAAGATGCCACATCGCGCTCGCGCGTGCTCGCCTCGCGCCTACTTGGTCGACGGGAACGAGAAGACCGCGCCCTCGCGCACGCCGGCCGACGGCCAGCGCTGCGTGATCGTCTTGCGCTTGGTGTAGAAGCGCACCGCGTCGGGGCCGTAGGCGTGCAGGTCGCCGAAGATGGAGCGCTTCCAGCCGCCGAACGAGTGGTACGCGACGGGCACGGGCAGCGGCACGTTGACGCCGACCATGCCCACCAAGATGTGGTCGGAGAAGTAACGCGCGGCCTCGCCGTCGCGCGTGAAGATGCACGTGCCGTTGCCGTACTCGTGATCGTTGATGAGCTTCATCGCCTCTTCGAGCGTCTTGACCCGGACGACGCCCAGCACGGGGCCGAAGATCTCTTCGTTGTAGACGACCATGCCCGGCTTGACGTGGTCGAAGAGGCACGCGCCCAAGAAGAACCCGTTCTCGTGACCGGGCACCTTGACCCCGCGCCCGTCGACGACGAGCTTGGCCCCCTCCTTCACGCCCTGCTCCACGTAGCCGACCACCTTCTCGAAGTGCGGCTTGGTGACGAGCGGGCCCATGTCGTTCGACGGGTCGGTGCCGGGCCCGACCTTCATCTTGGCGATCTCGGCCTTGAGGCCCGCGACCACGGCGTCGGCCGTGGCGTCGCCGACGGCCACCACGATGGGGATCGCCATGCAGCGCTCGCCGCACGAGCCGTACGCCGCGCCCATGAGCGCGCTCACGGCGTTGTCGATGTCGGCGTCGGGCATCACGACCGCGTGGTTCTTGGCGCCGCCGAGCGCCTGCACGCGCTTGCCGTTCGCGCAGCCGCGCGAATAGATGTACTCTGCAATCGGCGTCGAGCCCACGAAGCTCAGGGCCTGGACGCGCGGGTCGTCGAGGAGCGCGTCGACGGCCTCTTTGTCGCCGTTGACGACGTTGAGCACGCCCGGCGGGAGGCCCGCCTCGAGCGCGAGCTGCGCGATGAAGAGCGCGCTCGACGGGTCGCGCTCCGACGGCTTGAGCACGAACGTGTTGCCGCAGACGACGGCCATCGGCCACATCCAGAGCGGCACCATCGCCGGGAAGTTGAACGGCGTGATGCCGGCCGTGACGCCGAGCGCCTGGTGCTCGCTCCACGAGTCGATGCCGGGCCCCACGTTGCGGCTGTGCTCACCCTTGAGCAGCTCGGTCGCGTACGAGGCGAACTCGACGTTCTCGATGCCCCGCTGCAGCTCGCCCATGGCGTCGCCCGCGACCTTGCCGTGCTCGGCGGTGAGCATGGCGGCGATCTTCTCGGCGTGCTGCTCGAGGAGGTTCTTGAGCTTGCTCATCACCCGCGCGCGCTTGAGCGGCGGCGTGGCCCGCCACGCCGGGTAGGCCTTCTCGGCCGACGCGATGGCCGCCGCGACCGTCTCCTTGTCGGCGAGGAGCACGCGCTTCTCGGCCGCGCCCGTCGCTGGGTTGAAGACCTCCTGGGAGCGCTTGGAGCCGCTGACGTTCTTGCCGTCGATCCAGTGACCAATCGTGGGGAGCTCGGACATGGCTTCTCTCGCGGTGATGAGTAGAGCGGGATTGTCACACAACGCGCCGAGCGTGGCGACCGCCGCATGGGGCCGCCACAGCCCTCGCCCGAGCGCGCCGACCGCCGCGGCGCCCCTCCCCTCGCGCCTCGCCCCGCGTGATGCGTTCGATCCAGTCGGGCCGCCCGCGCGCTCCCATTGAGCAAAGATATCATATACTTACACTCTTGCCCGCATGGCGCGGCGTGTGCACGGCCGATCCCCATGCGCCTGGGGATCGTGCTGACAGCGCTGGCGGCGCTCGTAGGCTGCGGAGCATCGGAGCCGGTCGGCGAGGGCGAGAGCACCCAGGCCGTCGACGAGGTCGAGGAGCGGATCGCGGTGGTGCTCGACGATCCCGACGGCGGCGGTCGCATCGCGCGCGTCGGCCACACCGAGTACGCGCTCGTCGGCGCGCCGGTCGCCGCCCTCGAGGTGGGCCGGGAGTACGCGCTCGACATGAAGCAGACCACGGCCGCGCCGAGCGCAGGTCGGACGACCCGCCTCGTGGTCGCCGCGCGCAAGGTGCTGCGCCTCGCAGGCACGCTGGCCGACGATCCTTCCGCCCCCGACGCGATGCGCTTGCGCGCGCGTGGACGCGACGTGCGGCTCACCGGCGCCACCGTGAAGGCGTACCGAGATGTGCGGTCGGCGTTGCCCGACCAGGACTACAGCGCCACGCTCTTCCGCGTCCGGGCGGTCGCCGAGCGCGCCGACCCATCACGCTTCGCGTGGCTCGACTACGCGCCCGTCCCGTCGTTCGAGTGCGCCGACCGCGCCGAGCCCGACGTGCACCTCGATCTGGTGAGCGTGCGGGCCGACGCGAGCGTGCTCGACGGGTTCGTCGAGACGCGAGGTGCGGGCGCGCCGCTCTTCGGCCCGCGCGCGACGTGCTCGCGCGAAGGCGACGGCTACGCGTGCGCGCTCGCGGACTTCGGCGGCGCGTGGGGGAGCGGCCACCTCGGGCCCGAGGGCGCGGCGTTCTCGCTCACGGTCGACCGCGGCGAGGGGACGCGCGTGTCGTTCGCGTGCGCCGCCGTCGACGCGGCCGCGGTGGCCGCCGCGAGCGAGTGAAGGTCAGGCCTTCGGCTCGGCGCGGAGGCGCGCGAGGATGTCGGCGAAGTCCGCCGGGGGCTCGCGCTCCCAGCGCACCTCTTCGCCGGTCGCGGGGTGCACGAAGCCGAGCTCGGCGGCGTGGAGCATGAGGCGGCGGGCCGGCGTCGCCTCCTTGGGGAAGCCCCGCGCGTACACGCGCTCGCCCAGCAGCGGGTTGCCCGCCTCGCTCAGGTGCACCCTGATCTGATGCGTGCGCCCGGTCTCGAGCGTGCACGCGACCAGCGACGCGTCGTCGAAGCGCTCGAGCACCTCGACGTGCGTCACGGCGAGCTGCGTCTTCTCCGAGCCGACGGCGCGGGCGCGCCCGCCGCGCTTCTCGACCGAGCCGCGGAGGCCGTCCCCCCGATCGGGCACGAGGTGGGTGCTGTGCGTGGCCGAGCGCGCGCTCCCGCGCACGAGGGCGAGGTAGCGACGGTGCACCGTGTGCGCGCGGAAGGCCGCGGTGAGCTCTTTCTTGGCGAGCCACGACCGCGTGAAGACGACGAGCCCGCTCGTCTCCTTGTCGATGCGGTGGACCACGCCCACTGTCACCGGACCGTGGCTGCCCCGGCCCGCGGCCTTGTCGTGGCGCGCGAGCCACCGCGCGACGAGCTCGCTGAGGGCGGGTGGCTCGCCCTTGCTGGACTTGCGCGCGAGCGACGCGCCCATCCCGCCCGGGTCGAACGGTATCGTGTTGATTCCGCTGGGTTTGTCGACGATCACCACGTGCCCGTCGACGTGCACGATCGCGCTGTCGGCGAGACCGTCGCGGGACCGCCGCGCCGCGACGTCGAAGGCCACGCTCGCGCCGTCGGCCACCAGGCGGCGATGGTCGGTCACGACGACGCCGTCGACCGAGATCTTCCCGCGCGAGACGAGATCCCGAGCGCGCCCCCAGCTGACGCCGAGCAATTCACGAACCAAGCCGTCGAGCGGACGCGCCACGCGCCGAAGATTCTCAAATTCTGACCGGATTGCGAGGATTTCCGCCGCCTGCCCGCGAGACAGAAGGCTTGACACAGTCCGCTGGATCTCCGCATCATCGTGACCCAAACGGAGACGACCACGTGAGCAAGACCCTCTTGGCTGTCGATGACAGCGTCACGATGCGCAAGGTCCTCGAGATCACCTTCAGTGGTGAGGACTTCAACGTCCTCGGTGCTGAGAGCTCGCAGGCCGCGCTCAGCATGCTCACGCAGAATCCCGACGTGTGCGTGATCGACACGACCCTCGGAAGCGAGGACGGCTACGCCCTCGCCAAAGAGGTGCGCAAGCGCGCCCCAGGCGCCGCGATCATCCTCTTGTCGAGCCGGTACAACCCGTTCGACCAGGCGCGTGGACGCGACGCCGGCGCCGACGACTTCGCCGACAAGCCGTTCGACACGCAGCAGCTCATCGACAAGGTCCACAAGGCCATCTCGGCCCGCTCCGCCGGCGGCGCTGCGGCCGCGGCACCAGCACCGGCCGCTGCGGCGCCCCAGCCCCCT
>JAGQJA010000499.1:1137-4491 GCA_020430845.1 Myxococcales bacterium | reverse complement strand
TGCATCCCCATCCAGATCAGCGGCGCGCGGGTGACCGACGACGACGCGACGGGCGGTCTCGCGGACGCGTGCGACTTCTTCACGCTCGACCTCGACGTGCCCGAGCCGGCGGCGGGAGCGCGCACGTTCACCGACGCCGTGCGCCTGGCGCGTGAGGCCAAGGCGCTGCTCGACGAGCTCGGTCTGCCTTCGTTCGCAAAGACGTCGGGTCAGCGCGGGCTCCACGTGCTCGTGCCGCTCGGTGGCGCGCCCTTCGCCGCGGCGCACGCCCTCGCGCACCTCGTCGCCAAGGTGCTCGAGTCGCGGTTCCCCGACGTCGCGACGACCGCCCTCTCGATCCCCGAGCGCGCGGGCCGCGTGCTGCTCGACGTGGGGCACACCCACCCGCTCCGCACGATCGTCGCGCCGTACTCGCTCCGCGCACACCCGCTCGCCACCGTCTCGACGCCGCTCACGTGGGACGAGGTCGAGCCCTCGCTCGACCCCCGCGCGCACGACTTGCGCTCCGTCCCGTCGAGGCTCGCGCGCTCGGGCGATCCCATGCGGGCGCTCCTGACCGTGCCGGTCGATATGCAACGCGCGACGTCTGCGCTCGAGCGTGTGCTCCGTGCCCCCGCACGTTGAGGGGCGATAGGGGAAACCCCTACAAAATAGGCAATCGTCGTCATTGCAACGTCGCAGTGAACGTCAGACACTCATCGCCATGAGCATCCGCACGACGCGTGTACCGGCTCCGCTCGAACCGCTCTTCGAACAAGCCGAAAAGATGATGACCGACCTCTTCTCGAAGGTCGAGCTGCGTCCCGAGCACGGCGACATCCGCGTGAGCGGGACGCGATATGTGCTGGTGGGCAGTGACACGTTCTCGAGCGAGCTCCACGAAGAGCTGCGCAAGGCATTCGGCGACGCCGGCGCCCGCCAGATCCGTTACCGCATCGCGCGCGCGCTCGGACGCCGCGACGCACAGATCATCCACTCCAAGCTCGGCGTCACCGACCCGACGCTCAAGCTCGCGCTCGGCCCCGTGCACTTTGCCCACGTCGGCTGGTCCTTCGTCGAGATCCTCGAGGACAGCGCGCCGGGGCCCGACGAGAACTGCTTCATCCACTATCTTCATCCGTATTCGTTCGAGTCCGCCGACTGGGTCGAGTCGGGGCGCAAGGCGGAGCAGCCGGTGTGCGTGATGAACGCCGGATACAGCAGCGGATGGGTCCAAGAGAGCTTCGGCGTCGAGCTCAAGGGCGAGGAGCTCTCGTGCCGGGCCATGGGGGCCGAGCACTGCCGTTTCATCATGGCCCACCCGAGCAAGTTCGACGCCCGCCTCGAGGAGTATCGCGCGCGGTACGCGGCGGGCTGATTCGTCGTAACCTGGGCAGGTGATCGCCTTGGCCGACGCAGATCTCGAGCGCTACCTCCAGCAGGCCTACCTCATCTCGAAGACGTTCGCGACGCTCGAGCTGTACGAGCCTGCGACGATCTCCGACACGTTGCTCGCGCTGACCACCACGTTCCTGGGGTCGGAGCGCGGGGCTGTGCTCCTCGCCAAGGAGGGGCGCCTCATCGTCGCCGCGGCGACGGGGGACCGGCTGGCGACCACCCTGCGTCGCGACGCGGCGGACTTCGACGACTACGTCCAACGCGGCGTCTCCAAGTTCATCTCGCCCCAGGAGCTCGGGCGCGTGGCCCCCGGGGTCGCCGAGGTGTCGCCCAAGGGCCTCGTGGTGTCTGCCCTTCGCGCCGGCGACACGGCGCTGGGGCTCGTCATCGTCGATCGCGTCAAGGCCGGGCTCACGGGCGACGCCGACCTCGCGTTCTTGACCCTCGCCGCCGGGATCGGGTCGATCGCCCTCACCAACGCGAGCGCCGTCGTCAACGCACGCAAGCTCGCCGCCACGCTGGGCCGCGAATCCGACGAGAAGTCTCGGATCATGCAGGAGCTGGATCGCCAGCTCCAGACGATCCGCATGCAGCAGGCCGCCATCCAAGAGCTCTCGCTCCCCATCCTGCAGGTGTGGAAGGGCGTCATCGCCGCCCCCGTCATCGGCGTCGTCGACGCGGATCGAGGCGCCTCGATCAACGACAGGCTGCTCCGCGCCGTCGCCGAGTCCGACGCGCAGTCCGTCATCGTCGACGTCACCGGGGTCGCCGGCGTCGACTCCACAGTGGCCGACGAGTTCGTCAAGGTCGCCCGCTCGCTCCGCCTGCTCGGCGTACGCGTCGTGATGACCGGCATCCAGCCGGACGTCGCCGCCGCGCTCGGGGCGTCGGGGTTGCAGCAGCTCTCGAGCGTGAAGACGTTCTCGACGCTCGAGAAGGGCCTGCGCTACTGCATGCTCGAGTCGAGCTGAGCTCCGCGAGCGCGGGCCGGCCGGGCGGGACGCTCAGCGCAGCCGCTTGCCGTACGAGCTCTCGACGTACGCCTGGAGGGCGTTGCGCAGCGTGCGGTGGGTGACGATGTCGCTCAGGTCGACGCCCATGTGCACGACCGTCTGGGCGATGTTGGGGTGGATGCCCGTGAGCACGCAGTTCGACCCGAGCAGGCGCACGGCCCGGGCCATGCGCAAGAAGTGGTCTGCCGTGCCGGTGTCCATGACCTGGATGCCGGTGATGTCGATGATGGCGCAGCGCGCCTTCTTCTCGACGATGGCCGTCAGGAGCGCCTCGGTCATCTCCGCGCTGCGCGAGCTGTCGAGCACACCGACCACGGGCAGGCACAAGACCCCTTCCCAGACCTCGATGATGGGCGTCGACAGCTCGCGGATGGCGGCCCGCTGGAGCTCGATCGTGGCGAGCTTCTCTTCGAGCTCCGCCCGGTACGCCGTCGCGCGCTGCTGCTCGTCACCGAGCGACGCGATCATCTGGTTGATGCCCTCGTAGAGAGTGGCGAGCGGGTGGTCCTCGGGGAGGTCGGTCTTGAGGCGCGTGGTGTAGTCGCCGCTCCCGACGTCGGCGACGGCGAGGAGGATGTCGGCGATGCGCTCGAGCATGTCCGTTGCGAGATCGTTGCTCATGGGACTACCTCTGCCAGCGGAGGTGCACGGTCACGTTCTTGGGGCCTGGGCTCTCGGACGACCAACCGTCGAGACGCGCTTCGAGCACCTTCTTGCCCATGGCGTCCATCGCGAAGGTGATCCAACCGAGCGCCACGGGCCCCACGTAGTCGTAGCCCTCGATGTCCTTGAGGTTGAAGAGGATGATGCCCTCGTCGGCCTTGCTCACGTCGGCCTCGAAGTATCCGCCTTGGTTGTCCCGCTCCCAGAGGCTCGGGATCTTCTTGGCGAAGAGCGTGGGGGTGAGCACCTTCATCAGGAGCTTGAGGAACGTGCTGGCGGCGACCCCCGCGATGAACTGGCC
>JAGQJA010000499.1:0-1017 GCA_020430845.1 Myxococcales bacterium | reverse complement strand
TCGGGCGACAGCTGCGCGAAGATGCGCTCTTGCCGCTCGCGGTCGTACGTCTCCTCGATGAACCGCAGGGTGCTCATCATGCTGTAGCCACGGGTCATGAACGCCGGCATCGGTCCTCCAGGGCGCGAGGATCGCACACGGCGCGTGCGGCGGCAGTCAAATTCGGACGAGTCAGGCGGGTTGTACGGGGCCCTCCAACCGTCGAGTCCCAGCGCGACAATCCACCCGCTTCGCATCGCGGCGCCCACGAGGCTCACTTCTCCCAGCGAAGGCGCAGGGTGACCGTCTTGGGGCTCGGGTTGGCGAGCGACCAGCCCTCGAGGCTCGACTCGAGCACCTTCTCCCCCATGGCGCTCATGGCAAAACGGACCCACCCGAGCGCGATAGGACCAATGTAGTCATATCCCTCGATGTCTTTCAGCTCGAGCGTCAGGCGCCCCTCGTCGGCCTTGCTCACGTCGGCCACGAACTGCCCGCCCTGGTTGTCGCGCTCCCATAGGCTCGGGAGCTTCTTGGCAAAGAGGGTAGGGGTCAGCACCTTCATGAGGAGCTTGAGGAACGTGCTCGTCGCGACGCCCGCGATGAACTCCCCGGCCCGGGCGATCTCGTTCCGGACCGTGGTCTCGTCGTCGCCAGCTTCTTTTGCGATGCCACGCAGCAGCTCGGTGAAGTGCTGGACCGGATAGAACTCGATGCCCTTGTAGGTCCGGAGCGCGCTTCGCACCTCAGGCGACAACTGCGCGAAGATGCGCTCTTGACGCTCAGAGTCGTACGTCTCTTCGATGAACCGCAAAGTGCTCACCATGCTGTACCCGCGAGTCATGAACGTCGCCATTCGGTCCTCCGCGCGGGGAGACTCCCACATGGCGTGCTTGGTGGGAGTTAAATTCGAACGGGTGGACGCTTGATAGACATCTGCCGATCGCTATCATCGGCCGAAGTGGCGTTTTCCGCAGACTCCCAAGTATCTCTCGCGGTGCAATTCTCGACGAGCTTGGACCTCATCGCGCCCGTACG
>JAGQJA010000498.1:5421-5732 GCA_020430845.1 Myxococcales bacterium | reverse complement strand
CGGATCTTCTTGCCCACGAGGCGCGCGCGCGCCCCCACGCGGACGATCTCGCGGACGTCCTCTTCTTCTTCGGTGGGCAGCCCGATCATGAAGTAGAGCTTCATGCCGTCCCAGCCGCGCTCGAAGACGCGCTCGGCCGTGTCCATGAGCTGCTCTTCGGTCACGTTCTTGTTGACCACGTCGCGCATGCGCTGGCTGCCGGCCTCGGGCGCGAACGTGAGCCCGGAGGCGCGCACGCTGCGCATGTCGTCGAGCACGCTCTCGCTGAGGCCGTACGCGCGGAGCGAGCTGACGCCGAGCGACACCTTCTG
>JAGQJA010000498.1:0-5236 GCA_020430845.1 Myxococcales bacterium | reverse complement strand
CGACAGCCCTCGGTGCAGCCGCGCGCGATCTCGATCGACATGCGGTCGAAGATGGCCTCGGGGCCGCCCACGGGGCCCTCCGCCGGGAACGGGAAACGGTCGAGATCGTCGATGAGGCTGCGCTTGACGGGGAACGGCGCGTCGGACGGGCCCGGCACCACGACCTCGAAGCCGGTCTCGGCGTCGATGCGCGTCTCGTAGAGCGACGGCACGTACACGCCCGGCAGACGCGAGAGCTCGCGCAGGCGCTCGGCCCGCGGCACGCCCTTGGCGCGCAGCTCGGTCCACAGCAGCGACACGTCGGTCGCCCTCTCTTCGCCGTCGCCGATGACGAACGCGTCGACGAAGAGCGCGATGGGCTCGGGGTGCGTCGCGGTGGGGCCGCCGGCGATGACGAGCGGGTCGTCCTCGGAGCGCGCGTCGGAGCGCACCGGGATGCCGCCGAGGTCGAGCATCTCGAGCACGTTGGTGTACGTGAGCTCGAACTGGAGCGAGAAGCCGACGACGTCGAAGTCGCGAAGGGGGCGCGCGCTCTCGAGCGAGACGAGCGGCAGCTCACGCGACCGCAGCTCGCCGATCATGTCGACCCACGGCATGTAGCAGCGCTCGGCGAGCGTGCGCGGGTGGTCGTTCAGGATCTTGTAGAGGATCTTGAACCCGAGGTGGCTCATCCCGATGTCGTAGACGTCGGGGAACGCGAGGCAGACCTTCGCGTCGACGGCGCTCCAGTCCTTGACCGCGGCGCCGTACTCACCGCCGAGGTAGCGCGCGGGCTTCTCCACGGCGTGGACGAAGTCGGCGTAAGGGTGGGGAGCGCGAGATAGGACCATCAGGGTCCGTCTTCATAGGCGCTCGCCACCAGAACGCAAGCCTGCGTCTTTGCAGCGGCTTCGGGCGCCGTCACGGAGCGCGGAACGACGCGGCGATCGTGAGGCGGCGCGGCTGCGCCCGCGTGATCTCCGAGCGCCAGCCGATCTGCGCGCGCTCCGGGAGAGGTACGACCTTTTCATACATCGGGGCGTGGGGCGCGACGACGATCCGTGTCGTCCCCGTGGCGGGCTCGGGGACGGCGATCCACGCGCGCTCGAGCGGCCCGCTCCCCGCGACGAGCGCGCGCCCGCCGCTGAGATCGGCGTGCACGTCGGTGGAGCGGGAGACCCGCGCGCGAGACCCGAGCGACTTCTCGAGGGCGCGGAGCTCGGCGGGCACGAACGAAAGCGACACGCGCTCGTCGGTCGTCAGCGCCTCGTCGCGCGCGAGCCGAGCGCTCGCGAGGAAGGCGATGTCGACGACGCGCTCGATCGCCACGAGCGCGAGGGCGCCGGGCCCCTTGGCGTCGAGCCCGAGCGACCCGAGCCCGCGCTGCGCCTGCCGGACGAGCGCGAGCAGCGCGCCGATGGCCTCGGGGTGCGGCTCCACGAAGGCGACAGCTTCGCTCGCGACGGCCGTGCGCACCGGAGGGGCCGACAGCGCGGGCTCGCGCGCGAAAGGCGGCGCCACGCGGGCGAGGTGCAGCCACGCGGCGAGCGCGCTCTCGACGCGGAGCCGCTCGAACGCGGCCGAGCTCGGCGGACGAACGCGCGAGGCGGTCGGCGCGACGTACGAGAAGAGCAGGTCGAGCGCCGAGTCGTTGAGGGACGCGTGCCGCTCGGGCGCCCGCGGCCCCGGCCGCGCGGCCACGAGACGCGCGCGCATGTCGACGAAGCCCACGTACGCGTCGTCGCCGGACTCGCGCACGGCCACCTCGGCCTCCTTGGCCCCGAGCCACGCCGCGACGTCGAGCACGCACGGCAAGACCCGACGCCCAGCGCGCGCCGTCGCTGGCGAGCCGCCGCCCTCGAGCGCGCCCACCGAAGGAAAGACGAGCGCCTGGAGCGCCGCCGCGTCGCGCGCCGCGTGCCCGCCGAAGACGCGGAAGCCGAGCGCCGCGCGAGGCACGCTCGTCGAGGCCTGCAGGGGCCGCGGCGGCACCTCGACGTCCCCCGCGCCGTCCCACGCGCGCGGCGCGGACTGCGACACGGCCAGCCGGCGGACGCGATCGACCTTGGTGACGTCGGCGATGTCGTCGGGCGCCTCGACGCGCACCTTGGCGCGATCGGCGATGAGGCGCAGCCCGGCGGGGGTCACGTCGTCGGGGGTCCCGTACACGAAGCCGAGGTAGCGCGAGATGCGTGTATATGCAGCCGATGCGTCGCGGTCGCCCTCGTCCTCCGCGAGGAGCGCGGTGAGCACCATCGCCGCGCGCGTGTGGGCGCGCGCCATCGCGACGTCGGCCGGCGAGACCTTGAGCTCGGCGACCGACGCGAGCATGAGCGGCGCCGAGCCGAGCCACGAGAACGCGCGCGCGATGGGCAGCCGCTCGGGCGGGGCGCGCTCGACGCCGATCTCGGAGTAGTCGAGCGCGACGCCGAGCACGGGGCTCGGGGCCACGCCGTCGTGGGCCTCGATGAGCGCGCGCTCGGCGGCCACCCGCTGCTTGAGGGCGCGCGAGAGGCCCGGCGGCTCGCGCAGGCCCAGTGTCTCCCCCGTGAGCGCGCGCGCGACCGCGACGACGCCGCGCGCCACGTCGAGCGGCTCGGCCATCTCGGCGCCCGGCGACCGTCCCAGCTCCGCGAGCCGCGCCTCGAGCCGCGTGATGAGGGTCGCGAGCGACGCCTTGAGCACGCGCTCCTCCACCTCGGCGAGCGCCGCGTCGAGCGCGCCCCGCACGACGATCGCGAGCGCGTCGACCGTGATCATCCAGCCGGCGCGCGGATCGAGAGCCGCGTAGAACGCGCCCACTTGGGTCGTCGCCGCGTCGCCGTCGGTCACGACGAGACCGTCGAGCTTGAGCTTGGCCCGGGCGTTTTCGCCCAGCGCCGCGCCGAGCGCGTCCCGCTCCAGGGTCGCCTTGTCGATCGGCAGCGTCGGAGCGCGCAGCGCCCCCGCGGGGATGATGGGCTCGACCGGCTCCCAGTGGCTCCACGACGCAGGCACCTCGCGCGGCGCGCGCACGAGCGGGGGCGGCAGCTTGGGGGGCGGCGCGGTCGAGGGCGGCGGACGGGCGTCGACGCCGTGCGAGCCGCACGCGGTCAGCGCTGCCAGGACCAGCCCCGAGAGTCCGCCCCTTCGTGTCACACGTCCTCTTTCACCTTCGTGTTGTACGGTACACGACGTCGCTCCCCCGGGCGAAACCGTGCCAAGTCCGTGAAGCCACCTCGCCGCCGCCGCGCCCCCAAGCCGCCCGAACGCCCGCGCATCCCGCTCGCCGTGACGCTGCGCATGTTCGCCATCGGCAGCGTCGCCATCGTGGCCGCGATCTATGCGATCTACAGGCACTATTGGGTGCCGAGGCCGTCGATGCTGGCGCCCGTCCCCCCGCCCACCGAGATCCCGGCGCCCGAGCTCGAGCCGCTCTGAGCAGCGGTGCGCCGCGCGCGCGCCGTGCTAGACAAGCGCCGCCGTGCCCAAGGAAGACACCCTCGTCATCCACGAGATCTACGCGAGCATCCAGGGCGAGTCTTCGTTCGCCGGGCTGCGCTGCGCCTTCGTGCGGACGACGGGGTGCAACCTGCGCTGCACGTGGTGCGACACGCCGCAGGCCTTCTACGGCGGCACGCGCATGTCGCGTGACGAGGTGCTCGCCGCCGCGCTCGCGCTCGACACGCCGCTCGTCGAGGTCACTGGGGGCGAGCCGCTACTGCAACCCGCGGTATTCCCTCTGCTCTCGGCCCTATGCGACGCGGGGCGCACGGTGCTCGTCGAGACGAGCGGCGAGGCCGACGTGTCCAAGGTCGACCCGCGCGTCCACAAGATCATGGACCTCAAGGCGCCGGGCTCGGGCGAGTCGCGGCGCAACCGCTGGTCGAACCTCGAGCACATCGGCCCGCGCGACGAGCTCAAGATCGTGTTGGCCGATCGCACGGACTACGAGTGGGCGCGCGACGTCATCCGCGAACGCGGCCTCTCCGAGCGCACGCCGCACCTCTTGCTGAGCACCGTCTTCGGCAAGCTCGCCGCGCGCGACGTCGTCGCCTGGGTCGTCGAAGACAAGCTGCCCGTCCGCGTGCAGCTCCAGATGCACAAGTACATCTGGGAGCCCGACGCGCAGGGCGTCTGAGCCCGCGCGAGGTCAGGTCGCGCGCGGGTGGCGCGCGAGGACGGAGTCGGCGACGCGCCGCCAATCCGCGTCGTCCCCGGCGTAGCGCGCGTAGCCGTAGAGGAGCGAGAGCACCTCGGGTGAGGCGTCGACGCCGGCGCGCGAGACGCCGTCGGGCGTCGTGTCGATCCCCATCTCCCGGAGCTGATGTTCGAGGACATCGCGCTTGCTCTCGCGGGTCCACGGCATGAGCTTGGACGGGTCGAGCCGCATGCCGGTCACCTCGCCCAAGATGCGCAGGCGCTTCTTCTCGCGCTCGCTCAGGCGCCCGGGCACGTGCGCGAGGACGGCGACGGCCACCATGCCCCCCATGGTGTACCAACACGACATCGGCGTGGAGCTCAGGCTCTCGCCGTAGTGCGTGAGGAACGGCCACGCGAAGGCGAGCATCCAGAGCCACACGCGCGGGTAGGCCAAGAGCGCGCTCTTGACGTTGAACTTCACCGGCACGCCCGACCACGTCATCGTGGTCACGTTGCCGGACCGCGACGACGCCTGATCGACCACGTACATCGACCCCGTCGGGACGAGCAGCGCGTGGAACTTGGTCGCGATGAAGTGTCCGTCGACGTTGTCGACCTCGCCGAGCATCATGAGGACGCAGCCTAGAGCGCAACTCCGCGCGGGCCTCGCCGAATCGCCACGGGGGCGCCCCGGAGGGCGCCGCGACGCACGCCCGCCACGCCCGTCAGAGCCGCCGCGACGCGACGACGACGATGAACCCGACCACGCCCACCACCAGGCGCGCCGTGCCGACGGGCTCGTGGTCGATGATGCGGAGGATCATCGTCACGAGCGCCCAGAGAGTCACGAAGCCCACCGGCAGCACCACGAGCGCGCGCCGCTGGTTGGCCCTGCGCGTCTCGACGGCGAGGCCGAGCGCCGCGGCCGTCCCCTGGAGCACGAAGGCGTTGCCGCGCGAATAGCTGATCCACAGCTGCCGCGCGAGCCGGCGCTCACCGAGCTTCTCGTGCGCGTCGACGCGCAGCGCCAGCGCCACGAAGCGCGACGGCCCCACGAAGTCGCTCGCCGTGTCGCGCTCTCCGATCGCCCGGAGCACGCCCTTGTGATCACCACGCGCGCGCGCGATGAGCCCCT
>JAGQJA010000497.1 GCA_020430845.1 Myxococcales bacterium | reverse complement strand
AAGGTCACCGTCAGCGTATCGCCGCACGTGCCCAAGACGCCCACGCCCTTCCAGTGGTGCGCCATGGACGCCGGGCCGATCGTCAGCGAGAAGCAGGGGTTGCTCGCGGCCGAGGCGCGCGGCACGGGCGTCGACCTCCGCATGCACGACTCGCGCACGTCGTGGCTCGAGGGCGTGTTCGCCCGCGGCGATCGCAAGGTGGCGCGCGTGCTCGAGCGCGCGTGGCGCGGCGGCGCGAGGTTCGACTCGTGGCAAGAGCACCTGCGCCTCGGCGTGTGGGAGCAGGCGTTCGTCGACGAGGGCGTCGACCCGGCCGTGTACCTCGGCACGCTCCCGGTCACGGCGCGGCTACCGTGGGACCACATCGACGTCGGCCTCGAAGAGGGCTTCTTGCTCCGCGAGTACCAGAAGTCGCTCAAGAGCCGCCTCAGCCCGCCGTGCGGAAAGGTCGCCGGCGCGTTCGTCCACGCGACCAACCTCGAGGACGCCGAGAAAGAGACGCGCCGCCTCGTCTGCTACGACTGCGGCGTCGCGTGTGATCTGTCGGCGATGCGCGCCGAGCGCCACAAGTTCCTCGAAGGGCTCGGTGCCAAGCGCCCGCGGTCTCTGCCGGTCGTCGCCGAGGCGCCCGCAGAGGTCGCGCCCGCGCCCAAGCGCAACGTGCCGCCGCGCCTCGTTCAGGGCGAGCCCCGGCGCTACCGATTCGCCTTCACCAAGACCGGGCCGACGTCGATGCTCTCGCACCTCGACCTCATCCGCGCGCTCCCGCGGTCGTTCCGTCGCCTCGACGTGCCCATCTATTACTCGTCGGGCTTCCACCCCAAGCCCGACATGACGTTCGCGCCGGCGCTGTCGCTCGGCGTGGCGAGCCTCGCCGAGTGCGTCGACGTGAAGCTCACGGTCGACGTCGACGCCGAGGAGCTGGCCCGCGCGCTGGGCGAACGATCGGCCGAGGGTCTCGACTTCCCTCGCGGCGCGCGCCTCGGCGACGGCGATCCGACGGTCGCCAAGGCGATCGACGCGGTCGCGTACGGCGTCGGCATCCCCGCGAAGATGCTCGAGTCGTGGGGTGGCGTGGCGGCGCTCGAGAGCGCCGTCGCCGAGCTGCTCGCCAAGAGCGAGCACCGACTCATGCGCCGCATCGACGGCGTGGGCAAATGGGTCGACGTGCGCAAGTACCTCCGGCAGCTCCGCGTCGGCGACGCGACGGCCGCGGCGTGGCTCGATCGTGCTGGGTATGTGGGCGATCTGACTCCGCTTTTCGTCGACGTGGACGTCACGCCCGGCGGCGCGGTCAAGGTATCCGAGGTGGTGCGCGCGCTGGCCGGCATCCTGCGCGGAGACGACGGCGCGCCGGTACGCGAAGAGCTCCCGTTCCGCGCCGTGCGCGGGGCACTGGGGCTCCGCGACGGGGAGGCGATCGTCTCTCCGCTCGACGTCGCAGAGGTTCGCCGTGTGCGCGCCGCCGCGGCTGCCGCGGCTGCCGCGGCCGTCGCGCCCGCCGTGCCCGTCCACGCGTGAGCCCTCCGTCGTCGACGGTCATCGCCGCGCTCGCCGG
>JAGQJA010000496.1 GCA_020430845.1 Myxococcales bacterium | reverse complement strand
CCCGACGGCGCGGTCGTTCGCCTCTGGAGGTGACGCGGTGGCCGGCTGCGTCTCGCCACAGGCGCTGCTCTCAGCCCTCGCGCAGCGGGCGGTCGAGGGCGGACGCGCGCCCTCTCGCGAAGAGATCGCGTCGCTGCGCGCGCTCGGTTGCTCGCGCGACGAGATCGAGGCGCGGTTCGCCGAGGCGCCGGCAGACGCGCGTGCGATCGTCACCGAGCTCTTGAACGAGGCGTGACGCGCGCGTCTATCGCGGCCGATGCTGCGTGCCTTCGCCCGCCGTGATGAAGAGCGCGGTGGCGGGCGCGTCGACGTCGGCGGTGTGCCACACGCCCGGCGCGTTCACGACGGCGTCCTTGGGCGACAGGGTGACCGTGCGCACCTCGCCGTCGATCTCCTGGTGCACGACGATCTTCCCCGCGATGCACACGACGAGCTCGTGCCCCTTGGGATGCATCTCCCACATGCCCCAAGGCGTCGAGAACGTGTGCATCGTCACGAGGCGACCCTCGACGCCGTCGCGGGCGTGGCGCTCGCCGTACGCCTGGTACCACTCCATGCCGCCGAGGTGCTCGGGCTCGGTCGTCACCGTCGCGCCCAGGCCGAGGTGAACAGGAAAGCGAGAGAGGTCGAAGACAGGACCGTCTGCCATGGGTCGCACATAGCACGCGGCGTCGCCCGTCGGGGTGACTCGCCACAGTCGCGCCCGCGTTTGGGCGACATGCGCGGGGTCGCGACGTAGGGCACGTTCTCTTCGCGCGTTGGAGCGCACCCCACCTTAGCAAGAGGACTCCGTTGCCCAAGACCCACCTCGCCCTCATCCTTTCGACCTTGACCCTCACGGCCCTCGCGACGGGCTGCGCAGCGCCCACCGACGACGCGACGTCGGACCTCGGGCCCGACGTCGAGGTCGGCGCGGTCGAACAGGCCATCTCGAGCGGCACGCCGCTCTCTCGGTACAGCCCCTACGCCGAGACCACCGTGTCGTTCGGCTATTGCACGGGCACCATCATCGGCCCGCGCCACGTGCTCTCGGCAGCCCACTGCGACCCGCGCGTCGGCGACGCGGTCATGTTCTATCAGGGCGCGACCCAGTATCCGGGCGCCGTCGCCAACATGAAGACGATCTACATGCCCACGGGCGTCGACCTGTCGCGCCTCCCGCCGCGCGACATCTTCGCCTCGGAGCTCGCCAACTGGGACGCGGGCATGTTCGACTCCGCCGGCAAGTACGCGGACATCGTGGTCATCGAGCTCGACCGGTCGATCCCCTACCCGGGCCGGATCGCGCTCCTGCCCACCACGTACCTGGGCAACGCGCCCACGGGCACGATGGTCGGCTCGGGGCGTCACGACGGGCAGATGAACCCGGGCAACACGCTGCGGAGCACCACGTCGAAGGTCTACTCGAGCAACGACGCCGACGGGCACATGCTCACCGACTCGGCCAACGTGAACCCCGGCGACTCGGGCGGCCCGTTCTACACGCTGCGCGGCGCGCGCCCGATCGTGCACGGCGCGCTCAGCGGCACCCGCTGGGAGTGGGCGCAGCGCGCCAAGTACACGAGCGTGTCGTTCCACATCCGGCGCATCTTGTGGGCCATGGGCGAGGTGCGCCTGCCCGCGAACCTCGACTACCCGATCCCGGCCTACGCGACGCAGCGGATGGCGAGCCTCGACGACTGCGCGGTCGCGTGCATGCAGAGTACACGCTGTCAGAGCTATGCGTTCGAGGCGGCGACGGGCACGTGCTCGTACAAGGGCTCGGTCACCGGCGTCTGGCCGCAGCGGGCCGTCGGCGTACGCGCGGGCTTCCGTCGCAGCAGCGGCACGGGACCGTGCACGAACGTCGTCGGCGGCTTCTGCCGCATGTGAGCCCACTCACGGCGCGGGCGTCGCGACGATCTCGGCGATCGAGGTCCCTCGCGGCGTCCGCACCGCGTAGACGCAGTTGCCGTCGGCCGCGATCGAGCCGACCGTCCCGTCGTAGGGGGGCAAAGAGAGCCACGCCGCGCCACCGGGCGCGAGTCCGAGCGGGTGGTACAAGATGAGCGCGGGCGGCGTCGCTCCGTTGCCCGTGGACGTCGCGTAGACGTTGCGATCGTCGAGCGCCATGTAGAAGAGCAGGTGCCCTGCGTCGGCGGGGAGGTCGAAGAAGAAGCTCCCCCACACAGTCACGGCGCCCATCGACAGGGCAGCCACCGCTTGACGATTCGCGAGCACGTCGCGGATCGGCGCGGGTGCCTGCGCCATCTGCGTCACCTGCGTCGCCGTGTTGTACCGCGTGAGAACCCTGTCCACCGCGAAGCTCACCTCGGCGTCTACTGCGGCGAGCGAGGTCGCGCTCTGCGGGGAGATCGTTCCGAGGGGAGTACCACCGTTCGCGGCGGCGAAGGATACGCTCTGACCGTTGGCGTAGTAGACGCGCTCGGCCGTCGCGGCGACCGCGTTCACCCGCGTCGCCAGCGTCCATGCCGAGCCCGCGCCGTCGAGCGTGCGGCGCTCGAGCGTCGTGGCGTTGCCCAAGAAGAGGCCGTCGCTCGTCGGGGCGGCCACGGTGAAGTTGCCCGGCACCACCGTCGCCGCGCCGCCGCCCTTGGGCATGCTCACGATGCCCTGCGGCGTGAGCCAATAGAGGTGGGTGGGGCCGACGCGCATGAAGCCGCTGGGGAACGGCACGTCCTTGGCGATCACCCGCTCGCCACCCGCGCACGGGATGGACGGATCGATCGTGAGCCCCGCGTCGCCCGCGTCGGGCGCGCCGACGTCGGCAGTGCCCGCTTCGGGCGCGCCGCCATCGCACCCATTGTCGGCGCAGAAGTCGGGCGCGTCGATGTCGGCGGTGGCGCATCGCCCGTCGACGCACGTCTCGTCCAAGCCGCACGGCACGCCCAGGCAGCGGTCCGAGAGGAAGACGGGTAGACGGCGCGTCTCGTGGCTCCGATACGAGACGAGACGACGCGCGACGACGCAGTCCGTCGCGTCGGTTCTGCACACCTCGGGCGCCTTGCCGCGCGGCGCGGAGATCACCTCCACGAGGACGCGATCGTCGCGCCCCGCGCTGGGGACCAGCATGACGTCGCCGATGTTCTCGGGCCCTGGCGCGCCGCAACGATCGGTGACCGCGCGGGGATCGGACGTGCGCTCGCCAGGCCGCCCCACGTAGAGCGACGTGACACGCTCGGCGCACGGCAGGTTGGTCCCGAGCACGACGCGCACCGCCGTGGCGCCGTAGCAGCCCGCCGCGAGAGTCACGGTCGACGTGAGCGCCGCGACGCCGACGGCCGCGCCTACCGGACGCCGCCTCACGCGCACACCCCTTCTAGCTGCGCGCGCGTCATGGCTCCAGGGGCTGCTCCCTTCGCCACGATATCGTACGCTCGCCCCGCGCGCCGAGAGCATGCCCGAGCCATTGCGCAAGCCCTTGTTCCTGCTCTTGTTTTTGTCGCCAGCAGCTGGTGTACTCGGCCAATCTGCGGGCGTGTGCCGCCCGCCCGGAGGTGACATGTCGAAGCGGCGGGGAGGGATAGCGTTGGGCCTGGCGTGGGTGGCGGCGTGGGTGATCTCTGCGTGCGGCGCCGACATTCCCAAGAAGCTCGTCTTGCCCCCTCCCCCACCTCCGCCCGAGGAGGCGTGCGACATCGACCACGCGACGCCGCTCATCGTCGACTGGATGAGCCACCAGCGCAGCGATCTCGAGGAGGTGATGGGCAAGGGCGTCGCCGTCGTCTCGTACGACTGCAAGACGCTCAAGGTGCTCGCCGACTGCCGCGCCGTGGGCAACTACGGCTACATGGGCATGACGAAGAAGGAGGACGTCTTCCAGCTCGTCGACACCGACGAGATACGGGCGAACCTCCCGACCACGGGCGTGAAGCTCAGCGCGGAGCTCGAGCGCGACGCGGCGCTCGACCTCGCGCTCATCACCGTGGGCAAGCAGCGATCGCTCCTGCGCAGCATCGAGCGCGTCGCCCTCGAGGGTGACTGCACAGGCGCGACCCACTTCGTCCGCGGCGCCTACCTCGGCGCTTTCGCGATGCAGACCGGGACACGCGGCAAGCTCAGCGCGGCCGCCGAGCTGTTCGGAGCGGGCTTGGCCGGAGCGACGCAGTCGTCGAAGACGGTGCGTCACATCGACGGCGACCTCAAGAGGTGCACCCAGGCGCAAGCGGGCTCGAGCGAGCCACCGCCCGAGTGCCGTTCGCTCATCCGGCTCGAGCTCAAGAAGCTCGGTGAGCCGACGAGGGCGGTGGCCGATCGCGTCGAGAACGCAAGCCAGTGCCCCAAGGACATGGTGGTCGTCGGCGGCAAGTGCACCGCGCGCCGGGCCGACGTCGCCCACGTCTGCCAGCCCAGCGATCCGGCAGACTGCAAGGCTCAGTGCGAGAAGGGCGACATGCAGAGCTGCTCGTTCCTCGCGTACATGCACCACTACGGCGCGCCCGGCGTCGAGGTCGACTTCGCGCTCGCTCGCGCGCTCTACGAGCGGTCGTGCAACGGCGACATCCCCGACAGCTGCGCCGGTCTCGGCATCCTCTACCAGCACGCGCTCGGCGTTCCGCGCGACGTCGCGCGGGGTCACGGCCTGCAGGTCGAGGCGTGCGAGGCAGGCAACCCGCGCGGCTGCAACAACCTCGGCGTCGACTTCGAAAAAGGCCACGGCACGCCGCGCGATCTCGGCCGCGCCATCGAGCTCTACAAGCGCTCTTGCGCCGCCGGGTACGCCGCGGGGTGCGCCAACCTGGCGATCTGGTACCGCAACGGGGCGCCCGGGATGCCGCGCGACATCGCGCGAGCGATCGCGCTGAACCGGGCCGCGTGCGACAGCGGGGGCTCTCCGCAAGCGTGCCGCGAGCTCGGGCGCTTCTACGAGCGCGGCGACGGCGTGCCGCGCGATTTCGAGAAGGCGCTCGCGCTCTTCGAGCGCGCCTGCAAGGCCGACGGACGCAAGTGCACCTCGCTGGGCACGGTCTACGAGCGCGGCCTCATCGGCCGCGAGAAGGACCTGGCGAAGGCGGTCGCGTACTTCAAGCGGGCGTGTGACGTGGGCGAGCCCCAGGGCTGCAACGACCAAGCCGTGTACGTGGGCCGCGGGCTCGGCACCCCGCGCGATCCCGCGCTCGCCGTCCGGCTGCTCCAGAAGAGCTGCGACGCGAGCTACCCCCTCGGCTGCGCCAACCTCGCCAACTGGTACGAGCGCGGTGGGCCCGGGCTGCCGCGCGATCCCGCGCGCGCCGAGCAGCTACGACGCGCCGCGTGCGCCACCGGCAGGGCGCCCACGGCTTGCCGCGCGCTCCAGCTGCAGGCCGCACGAGCCGCACGAGCCGCGCAGAGCGAGCAAGACGACGACGACGACGAGGTCGAGTCCGAACCGCGCGCACCCGAAGGGGCCGCAGAGCCCGCGTTCTGAGGCGCGCGGCCGCGCCGCTCACTTCGTCGGTGCGCCCGTCTTCGTGGTGCCCTTCTTGGCGGCGTGGGGCGTCTTGGGCTTGGCGTTCGGCGCAGGCCCAGCCCAGTCGCCCATCATCATCTTGCCGTCCTCGGGCTTGGGCTCGGCGGTCGTGGTCGGCGCCGGGTCTTCGGGCGGCACCGAGAAGCTCCCTTGGATCATCGGCGCCTCGACGGGCGCCATCTCGCCCATCCTCGCCGTGTGACACTTGGCGCCGCTCGCGAAGAGCTGCGCCCCCGCCGCCGCCATCGCCCCCGCGCCCGCCACGGCGAACGCGATCTGACGCCGGCGCTTCTTGCGCACGCCCACGGGGCAGTCCTCGGTGAGGATCGTGCCGTCGGTGCGTTGGAAGAAGCGCACGCAGAGCTCACCTCCCGCGCGCTCGCGCAAGAGCTGCTCGGCGTCCTCGCGCGGCATGGCCGAGATGTTGAACACGTTCTTCTCGCACTTGCCGCAGAAGCGCACGCGATCGTCGCCGGTCATGTCGTCCCAGCTCGCGTTGCACGGGCTCGCGACGCGGACCTGATCGAGAAGCGGCAGCGCCCGGCGACCGCGCATCCGCTCGAGCTGCGCGCGCACCTTCTCGGCGTCGGCCGCGAGCTCGTTCTCGCGCGCCTTGAGCTCGCCGAGATCTCGGGTCTGCGCGCGGAGCGCGTCGAGCTCACGCTGGAGGTTGTCGAGGCGCTCCTGGAGCGCGTCCTGCTCTTCGCGGTACGGCATGAACCAGTGTGACGCGCGAGGCGCGAAGAAGTTTGCGCGCCGCTCGTCTACGGATGCGTTTGGTGGGAGACCCGACCACATCGCCCAGGCGCCTTGCGCGTGGCCCCGCGCGCGCCAGACGCCCGTTCAGTCCCGCTGAACGCCCTTTCGCACCGCGCAACTGACGCTCCTGCCCACCTGGTGTATGACCCTCCACCCGCCGGCGTCCCCCCTGGGCGCGGCCCGGGCGAGCCCATGTACTTCTGCAAGAACTGCCTCAACCCGAGCACCCGCCCGAACATCCACATCGACGAGGAGGGCGTCTGCCTCGCCTGCCGCTACCACGAGCAGCGCCGCGCCGGCGCCATCGACTGGGGCGCCCGCAGAGAGGAGCTCGTCAAGCTCGCGGCCTGGGGCAAGGCCAACACCAAGTGCTCGTACGACTGCATCGTCCCGATCAGCGGCGGCAAGGACTCGCTGCGCCAGTCGCTCTACGTGCGCGACGAGCTGGGCCTCAAGCCGCTCTTGGTGAGCTGCGTGTACCCGCCCGAGCAGATCACCGAGCGCGGCGCGTACAACCTGGCCAACCTCATCAGCCTGGGCTTCGACACCATCTCGGTCCACCTCGACCCGCGCGTCTGGAAGATCCTGATGCTGCAGGCGTTCATCCAGTTCGCCAACTGGTGCAAGTCGACCGAGCTCGCCCTCTACTCGATCCCCATCCACGTGGCGATCGCCTACAAGATCCCGCTGCTCTTCTTGGGCGAGAACCCGGCGTACACGATCGGCGAGCGCGAGTCGTCGCTCGACGGCGACGCCACCATGATGAAGTACTCGAACACCGTCGGCGGCGGTAACCCCGACCACCTGCTCACCGACGGCGTGTCGTGGCGCGACCTGCACTTCTACCGCTACCCGTCCGACGACGAGATGCAGTGGGCCAAGCTGCGCATCGCGTACCTCGGCTACCACATCGAGGACTTCAACTCGGAGAAGAACGCCGAGGTCGCCAAGGCCAACGGCCTGTGGGTGCGCGACGACGAGACGCCCGAGGAGATCGGCGACATCCGCGGGCACTTCTGCCTCGACGAAGACTTCAGCATCATGAATCAGATGATCAAGCAGGTGAAGCTCGGCTTCGGCCGGGTGATGGACCAGGTCTGCGAGGCGATCCACCTGGGCGAGATGGACCGCGAAGAGGCCATCCGGATCGTCAAGCTCTACGACGGCAAGTGCCACCCGCGCTACGTCCAGCGCTTCTGCGACTACCTGGGCATCTCGACGGAGTACTTCTGGGAGATCGTCGAGGCCTACCGCAACAAGAACGTGTGGGAGAAGAACGCCGCGGGCGATTGGGCGCTCAAGTTCGACTTCCACCGCACCCGTGACGACGCCACCCCCGAGGAGCTCGGCGGAAAATCATGAGCGCGAAGAAGATCGCGATCGTCAACTACGGCATGGGCAACGTCGACTCGGTCGGCAACGCCCTCGCGCACCTCGGCGGCGAGTACTTCGTCACCAACGAGCCCAAGCGGCTCGACGACGCGCACGCCATCGTGCTCCCCGGCGTGGGCGCTTTCGGCGCCGCCATGGACAACCTGCGCCGTATGGAGCTCGTCCCCGCGCTCGAACGCCAGGTCAAAGACAAGGGCAAGCCCTACCTGGGCATCTGCCTCGGCATGCAGCTCCTGGCCAAGGACTCGGTCGAGCAGGGCTTCTTCGAGGGGCTCGGCTGGCTCGACGCGCACGTGCTCGAGCTGCCCCCGGGGCCCGACGTTCGCCTGCCGCACGTGGGCTGGAACACGGCCACGGTCAAGCGCCCCTCGCCCATCCTCGAGCGCGTCACCGAGGACAGCCACTTCTTCTTCGACCACAGCTACCACCTGGCGTGCGACGAGTCGGTCGTCACGTCGACGTGCACCTACGGCGCGACCTTCGTGTCGTCCGTGCAGAAGGACAACGTGCTCGCCGTGCAGTTCCACCCCGAGAAGAGCCAGCGCAACGGGCTCAAGATGCTCCGCGCGTTCTTGAACTTCGTCGCGAGCCACTGAGGAGCCAAAGCACATGCTGAAGCGACGCATCGTCGGCGTGCTGGTCGTCAAGGGCGGCATCGTCGTGCAGAGCATCGGGTTCTCGAGGTACCTGCCGGTGGGCGTGCCCGAGATCGCCGTCGAGTACCTCAACCGCTGGGGCATCGACGAGATCGTCATCCTCGACATCGACGCCACGCCGCGAAAGGCCGCGCCCGCGCTCGACGTCCTCAAGCGATGCTCGGCGCTGTCGCTCGCGCCCATGACGTACGGCGGCGGCATCGCCAGCCTGCACGCCATCGAGAGCGTCATCCAGGCCGGCTTCGAGAAGGTCGCGGTCAACACTGCGCTCGTCGATCACCCCGAGGTGATCACCGAGGGCGCGCGCAGCTTCGGCTGCCAGAGCATCGTCGCCTCGATCGATGCCAAGAAGACCGAGGCGGGCTACGAGGCGTTCGTCGCGTGCGGCAAGCGCGCCACCGGGCAAGCGCCCGAGGCCCTGGCCAAGCACGCGCAAGACCTCGGCGCGGGCGAGATCCTGCTCACGTCGATCGACCGCAACGGCTCCAAGCTCGGCTACGACGCCGAGCTCATCTCGCGCGTGCGCGCGGCCGTGACCATCCCGGTCATCGTGTGCGGCGGCGTCGACCACCCACGACACTTCCGTGAGGCGATCGACCTCGGGGTGTCGGCCGTGGCCGCCGGCAACTTCTTCCACTACACCGAGCACAGCGTCATCGTCGCCAAGCGCCACCTCGTGTCGGGCCAGGCGCCGGTGCGGCTCGACACCTACACGACGTACGAGGGCTTCGCGCACGGCGCGCGCGGCAGGGCCACCAAGCGCGACGACGACTACCTCGAGGCGCTCCGCTTCATGTACGTGCCCGAAGAGGTCATATGAAATACTGCGCGCGCTGCCTCTACCCCGAGAACCACCCGCTCTACCTCACGTTCGACGACGAGGGCGTGTGCAGCGGCTGCCGGGTGCACGAAGAGAAAGACACGCTCGACTGGCGCGAGCGCCGCGAGCTGCTGCGCAAGATCGCGGGCGAGTACCGCGCCAAGACGCGCGCCTTCGACTGCATCGTGCCCGTGAGCGGCGGCCGCGACTCGCACTTCATCTTGCACGTCGTCAAGAACCTGCTGGGCCTGCACCCGCTGCTCGTCACGTACAACAAGCACTACAACACCAAGGTCGGCATCCGTAACCTCGCCTACCTGCGGTCGCTCTTCGGCGCCGACCTGATGACGCAGACGCTGCGGCCCGACCTCGTCAAGCGCGTCACGCGCGAGAGCCTGCGATTGCGCGGCAGCATGTACTGGCACTGCCTCGCGGGGCAGACGGTCTTCCCGGTGCACATCGCGGCCAAGCACAAGATCCCGCTCATCATCTGGGGCGCGCACCAGGGCAACGATCAGGTGGGCATGTTCTCGCACCTCGACGAGGTCGAGATGACGCGCAAGTACCGCAAGGAGCACGACCTGATGGGCCTCGAGGCCCAAGACCTCGTGGGCGGCGAAGAGAACCTCACGCTCGACGACATGGAGCCCTTCGTGTACCCGCACGACAAGGAGCTCGAGGCCGTGGGCGTGCGCGGCATCTACCTCAACAACTACGTGCGATGGGACTCCAAGGCCCAGCACGAGCTGATGATCAAGGACTACGGCTACGAGTCACTGCCGCAGCAGCGCACGTTCGACACGTACAACGACGTCGACTGCTTCCACTACTCGGGCATCCACGACCTCATCAAGTATCGCAAGTGGGGATACGGCAAGGCGACCGATCACGCCTGCCGAGAGATCCGCCTGCACCGCATGACGCGCGAAGAGGGCATCGCGCACGTGCAGCGCTACCGCGACGTCGAGCCGAACGACATCGGGCTCCTGGCGTCGTGGCTCGGCCTCGACGCGGGAGAGATCCTGGCGCGCGTCGACGCGCACCGAGACCCGCGCGCGTGGAAGAACGAGGGCGGCGCGTGGAAGCTCGTCGACCCGATCGACAACCACGCCTCGGGCCCCGAGATCGAGGCAGCGCGCCTCGAGCGGCGCGAGCGCACGTGCGAGTTCGCGGTCACGCCGCTCAAGGACCCCAAGGCAAAAGAGGACGCGTACGTCCTCATCGGGCGCGGGTGGGTCACCGGGGTCGAGCCCAAGCCGCCCACGTACGAAGCCTGGAGCTGAGCCGAGCTTCGAGCAGCGCCCCGCGTAGGGTCGCGTGCCGCGATGACGTCGCGGCCAGGGCGCGTGGTACCCTCGCCGACGCGCATGTCGGACACGACGCGAAGCCTCGCTTCGGACGGTCCCGCGGACGACCGGGGGGCGCACCTGCTCGTCGTCGATCGCGGACGCGCCCGCGTCGTCCCGCTCGCGCCGCGCCTGGTGCTCGG
>JAGQJA010000495.1:9060-10755 GCA_020430845.1 Myxococcales bacterium | reverse complement strand
GCGAACCCTTTTCCGGGCGGCGAGGACGCCCTCCACGTCGTGTTCCTGTCGAGCGCGCCCGACGCGAAGGCCGCGGCGAGCCTCGATCCGCAGCGGTCGCCTCCGGATCGTTTCGTGGTGTCGGGACGCGAGGTGTACCTGCATTGCCCCGACGGCCTCGGCAAGACGCGGCTCACCGGCGCTTACCTCGAGGCGAGGCTCGGCGTGACGACCACCGCACGAAACTGGCGCACCGTGCTCGCGCTCGCGGAGCTCGCCGGACCAGGCGCGAGGATCGCGTGAGCGCCACGCGCGACGCGCCCGAGGGGTCGGCGACCACGGCGACGGGGAGCGTCGCGTCGCGTGGCTTGCTCTCGGACGCGCTCAGCATCGCCCGCTATCACATCGTGCTCGTCGCGATGGTCGCGAGCCTGGTGTTCGGCTTCGTGCTCGTGGGCAAGCGGAGCCTGTTCGTCGCCGCGCTCGTGGGCGTCGACTGGTTCCTCATCAACCTCGTCAATCGTGTCACCGACATCGCCGAGGACCTCAAGAACGGCATCCCGGGCACCGAACGCGTCGCGCGACGTCGCACGGCGCTCGCCGTCGGGAGCGTCGCCCTCTTCGTTTCGTCGATCGCGCTGTCGCACGCGATCGCCCCGGCGCTCACGCCGTGGCGCGTCGCCGTGCAGCTGATCGGCGTCGCGTACAACTACCGCGTGCTCCCCGTGCCAGGGCGCGGGGGCGTCTCCTTCTCGCGCTTCAAGGAGCTCTACTTCTTCAAGAACTTCGCGTCGTCGGTGCTCTTCGTCCTGACGTGCTTCGCCTACCCGATCGTCGAAGCGGGGGCTTGGAGCTCGGTGCCCAGGAGCGCGCTCGTCACGCTCGTCGTCTTCTTCGTGGCGTTCGAGCTCACCTACGAGATCCTCTACGACCTCCGCGACCTCGAGGGAGATCGCGCCGAAGGCGTGCCGACGTACCCCGTCGTCCACGGACCGCTCGTGGCGCGCCGGATCATCGACGGGTTGCTCGCCCTCGCCGCAGCCGCGCTGGCGATCGGCTTCTTGTTCCGCGCCGTCGGCGTGCGCGAGCTCTTGATGCTCGTCGCGCCCGCCGCGCAGCTCGCCTTCTACCGACCGCGCTTCGCCCGCGGGCTGACGACGCCCGACTGCGTGTGGCTCACGCACCTGGGCACCATCGAGCTGCTCGTGTTCCTCGCCGGCACCGAGGTTTGGCGCCGCGCGGGGCTGCCCGACAACGTGTGGCTGGGCGGCTGAGCGCCGCGAGCCTCAGATCGCGCGCATGCGGTTGTTCTTGGGGTTGTGCTCGACCTCGGCCAGGCCGAGCGCCTCGAGGACGGGCGGCACGTAGACGCCGAACCGGCCACGCAGCCCCTTCTTGATGCCGTAGAAGCCCTTGACGGGGTTCTTGGCGGAGCGGCCCCACGCCTCGACGCTCCCGTCGGGCGCCGGCTTCTGCTCGTCTGCGCCGCCCAGGGCGACCCAGTCGCCGCTCGCCGCGAGCATCGCGCGGAGATCGTCGATGCAGCGCAGGTGATAGCGCAGCTCCGTCTTGCCCACGCGGACCACGAGCGCCGGCGGATCGAGCGACGGGTCGCGGAACGCCTCGAACGCCGAGGTGCCGGGCGGCGTCGTGAGCTGCCACGGCGACTCCCGCGTGCCCGCCCCCTTTGCCTTCGCGGGCGCCGCCTTCTTCGCG
>JAGQJA010000495.1:2187-8982 GCA_020430845.1 Myxococcales bacterium | reverse complement strand
TCTTCGCGGGCGCCGCCTTCTTCGCCGGTGATGCGCTCTTGGTCTTGCTCGTCGCCATGGGTCCTCCGCTATTGGTAAACTTCTTGTTACACTTCGTCGAGCCCGCCCTGCCGCTCGCACGCCGTCGCGAGCGCCGAGAGCACGGCGTCCCACGACGCGTCGAATCGGGCGACGCGCTGCCCGAAGAGCTCCCCGCTCGACGCGGTGGGGCCGTGACGGACCACGACGACCGTGTGCTCGTCCTGGGGCGTGAACGTGATCTCCACCTCGGTGGGGTGCTCGGCGTCGGTGCCCGGGTAGAAGTCGAGCAGCACGCGCGTCGGCGGCTCCCACGCACGGACGCGCCCGAGCTCGACCTCGGTCCCGTCTGCGGCTCGCTCGTAGAACCGACCGCTCTCGAGCATGCGGATCTCGCTCGTCGGGTCCTTGGTGTGGCGGCGGCTGGGCGGCCACCATTCGGTCGCATGTGCGGTGAAGAGCGTGAACGCGCGCGCGGGGCCGCACGAGAGGCGGACGGTCTTCTCGATCATCGGCGCGCCATCGACTCGAGCCGCGCGAGGGCGACGTCCCAGAAGTCGTCGAGGAACTCGCGCACCGACGCGAAGCCTTGGACGCGGACCGCGTAGATGCTGCGCGTACCGTCGGCGCGCGCCGACACGAGCCCCGCCTCTTCGAGGATGCGCAGGTGGCGCGAGACGGCCGGACGACTCACGGGGAAGCGCTCGGCGAGCTCGCCGACCGACAGCGGCTTGGCCCGCAGCGCCACGAGGATGTCGCGGCGAACCGGGCTCCCGAGTGCGTCGAGCGCGTGCATCGTAACGCCTACGTTACACTCGAGAAGCGAGCGGCGCCACACGCGCCTTGTCGCGGGCGGCGCGCCACGTGGCCACCGCGAGCAGCGCGAGCCCGGGCGCGAGCGCGAGCACGCCCACGGGAAAGTCCCGGTCTGCCAGCACCTTCTTGCGCGCGGCGATCGCCTCCTCGGACGAGAGCGGACGGAGGGTGACGATGCGCGCCGGCGCCTTGCCGGGCGCGACGTCTGGGACGAGGGTGAGCACGGCGCTCGAGGTCTCGGGGGACTGCCGTGTCACCTCGACGTGGACCACCTCTGCGGGCTGCCACTTGGGCTCGGGGAGGATCACCCAGACGCGGCTCTCGGTCTGCGGGACGCGCACCCAAGCCTTGGAGGGTCCGGCGTAGACCTGGGAGAGCGTGAAGTGAGATCCGTCGGAGTACACGCGCGTCGCGTCGAGCGTCACGTCGCGCACGCGCGCCACGACGCGATCCTCGTCACGGTCCGCCATCTCGGCGGGCGTGAGGATCGCGTCCGCCTCGACGACGGCGAGCGCGCTGAACGCGCCGACGTAGGAGAGCGCACCGCCGAGCACCACGAGGCCGATCGTCACGATCGAGTAGCCGAGGGGCAGCGCCCCGGCCTCGGACTCGCGCGCGTCGTGACGAAGGTAGAGGTACGTCATGCTCCCGAGCGCAGAGACCTCGATGACGAGCAGCAGCGGGTAGCGGATGGCCGCGAGCGTGACGAGGACGGCCGTGAGCGCGGGCACGAAGAAGGGCCTCTTCGTCCAACGGAGCGCGGGCGCCTCGCGCGGCGCGAGCGCGAGCAAGAACGACAGCACGAGGCCCGGTACGAGCGCGGGGAGCGCCATCACGAAGAGGGCTGCGTGGAGCGCGGGGCTCATCTCGGTCGGCTCCGCGGGCGGCGCGGGCGGCAGCGAGGCGAGCGGCGTGAGGACGGGCGCGACCGGGGCCGACGAAGGCACGGGGGGCAGTTGCGACGAGGACGCCTGAGCTGGCGCCGGGTGCACGGGCGTGGGTCGATCACCGTGCGCGGGGGCCGAAGGCGCGGGCGCACGCGGCGCGTCGGCGGGGGCCTGGAGTGCGGCCGTGGCGGGAGCGGGTGGCGCAGGAGGGGCAGCCGCGGGCAGCACAGAGGGACCGGGCGCGGGCGCGGCCGAAGGCGCAGGCGTGGGCGCGGCCGAAGGCGCGGAGGGCCGCGACGCCACCGGCTGCGGGGGCCGGGGCCGCGCGGGCAGCAGCGAGTCGCAGAACGGGCACACGGCCACGTACACAGACACGATCCGGGCGCAGCGTGTGCACGGCCGCGTCTCGCCCTCGCTCATGTCGCCATCCTACACAGGTCGCACCGTGTCGCGCGCGCTTACGCAGGCGCCCGATGGACGTTCCGCGCGACCGCGTCACGCCTCCGGTGGTAAAAAGGGGCGCATGGCGCACATGATCGAAGTCGCAAAGTCGGGCCGCGCGACGTGCCGCACCTGTCGCTCCGCCATCCCCAAGGGCGAGCTCCGCTTCGGCGAGGAGGTCGTCAACGGCTTCGCCGAGGGGGGTGAGACGACCTTCCGCTGGCATCACCTGCCGTGCGCCGCCGACAAGCTCTCCGACGGGCTCCGCGCGGCGCTCGGCGAGTACCAAGGCGACGTGCCCGATCGCGACGATCTCGACCGGCGCATGGCCGAGGCCGACGCGAAGAAGCCCCCGCCGTTCCCGCACGCAGACAAGGCCCCGACGGGGCGCGCCCGGTGCCAGGGCTGCGGCGAGGCCATCGCCAAAGGACAGCTGCGCGTCGCGTTCGAGCGTGACATCGAGCGCGGGATGACGGTGACCAAGGGCGCGGGCTACCTCCACCCCGCCTGCGCGGCGGGGTGGTTCGAGGACAACGGGACGTCGCACGACGAGCTGACCGAGAAGCTGCGGACGAACACGCGGGCGCTCACCGACGAGGAGCTCGACGCGCTGTTCTCCGAGGTCTGAGCGAGCGGCGCGCCTCGCTCTCGGCCCTCCGCCCACGTCGCGCCCCGCGCGTCACTTCAAGAGCGTCTCGAGCCACGCGCGCATCGTCGCGTCCGACACGAACGCGGCGTCATCGGAGGCCGTGCATGCCGGCGTCGCGCGGAAGAGCTTGTCGTGCACACGCGCGCCGCGACGTCGGTCGAACACCTCGACACGCGAATCCTTGAGCTGCACGGGGCGCCCGCCCGTCGCCGTCGGGCACGACGAGGCGCGCACGCCGCCCTCCCGCTCGAACGCGACGAGGTCCACTTCGCTCACTGTCGACGCCTTGCCCACGAGCCGAGGCGTGTTGCTCCCGCGCGCGAAGAAGTACGCGGCACGCAGGGTCGGCGCCGCGACGTCTTCTTTGCCGAAGACCGCCGCGGTCGCCTCCGCCGCGCGCAGCCGCGCGCGCGCCTCCGCCTCGAACGCGCCCATGTCCCACCAGCCGTCGTAGCGCTTGCCCGTGGGCGTCGTCACGACGACGTCGAGCTTGCGATCGCTCGAGATGCGCTCGAGCGACGCGGGCAGCTTCGCGATGACGGCGTCTGCGTCGAGCGCGATGTCGAGATCCGGACCGTCGGCCCTCACGCGCTTGCCGGCGAGCTCGAACGCGGTGCCGGGCTCGCACGCGTGCGCGACGAGCTTGAAGCGATCGAGCTCCCAGCGGCAGCCCGTGGGGAGCACGGCCCACCCTCGCCCTTCGCGCCGCATGCCGGGGGCGCGCTCAACCGCCACCTCGAGCCGGGCGGTGCGGCTCGCGTTGTCCGCCGCCGACACGGTCACCTCGACCGGGCGCCCGCGCAGGTCGGGGAGGTCCAGCGTGACCTTGACGTTTCCAGAGGCGTCCGCCGTGGCGACGTGCGGCTTGGGGCCCACGCGCACGGTCGCGCCCGCCTCGGTGTGCACCTCGACGTCGACCCTCTCGGCGTCCTTGGTCGCCCCCTTTCCCTCGACGACGCGCGTGCGCGCCTCTGCCCGGAGCGCGAGCGGCCGAGGAGGCTCACGACACGCGGCCACGCAGATGAACGCGACGCCGAGGACGCGAGCCGAGCCAGACACCGCACCAGCATAGACGAAAGCCGCGCACACGCCGACGACCCCAGCAGCTGGCCCACGCGTGGCCCTGAGCGCAAAGACGCCTTGCTTGCGGCCGCGGCTCGGAGCAACATCCGCGCGCTTGTCGACCGACGGCGCCACAGAAGTGCTCTGGAATCGCCCCGAAGCGTGCATCGCGAAGGTCGGCGACGCGCTCGTCGCACTCTACCTCACGTCGATCCGCAACGAATGGCTCCCCGAGCTGCGCGACGTGCTGCTCGCTGCGGCCGAGCGAGAGGGCCGCCCGCTGCCCATGATCGCGATCTTCCGACTCGACCGCCGATACCCGCTCGAGATCGGCTTCGACGGTCGCTTCGAGGACATCCGCAACACGCTCGACGCCTCGCGCTCGGCGCTCACCGCGTGCTCGACGGTCCTCGAGTTCGGCGGCTGGGTCCGCAGCGCGATGGTGCGCGTCCTGACCGCCCTCGGCATCGGCGAGTCCTCGAAGCCCCCCTTCGGGGTCCACTCCTCTTGCGCCGAGGGCATCGTCTGGCTCGCGCCGCACCTCTCCTCGCGCTACCCCGCGGGCTTCTACGTCGACGGGATCGCCGCGCTCAAGCGCGAGTGGGGCTGCGTCGACGTGTGACGCGCCCGCGCGCCTCGTGGGGTCGTGAGCGGCGGCGCCGAGGTGTATGCTCGACGTGTGTTCGAGCTCGAGGTCGAGCGCACGGGGGAGCCGCTCGCGCGCGAGCGGATCGAGACCGCCGAGGTGGTCGTCGGGCGGAGCCGGGCGCTCGCGCTGCGCGTCGTCTCGGGTCGCGTCGCGCGTCACCATGTGAGGATCCGCGAGATCGACGGCCGACTCGTGGCCGAAGACCTCCAGAGCACCAACGGCACGACCGTCGACGGCGTGCGCGCCACGACCGCCGAGCTGACCGTCGGGTCTGTCGTCGGGCTCCCCGAGTGCACGCTCACGGTGACGCGCTTCGAGCCCCTCATCGCGCGCGACTTCGCCGACCGCGAGCGGGCGTTCGTCTCGCTGCTCGCCCGCGACACGAACGACGACGCGGCGCGAGAGGTCTACGCCGACGCGCTCGAAGAGGCGGGGGAGCGACTGCGCGCGTCGTGGCTGCGCGAAGAGCTCGCGGTGCGACGCGGGCGACGACCGCACGCCGCCCTCGCAGAGCTCACCGAACGGCTCGCGGCGGCGCCAGGGTGGCTCGCGCTCGTCGCGAGGTCGTGAGCGTCAGGAAAGCGTCTCGCTGCCTCGGGGCGCGGCGCCCGCGACCTCGAGGCACACCTGCACGAGCGCGTCGACCGAGTGCTCGCGGCCCGTGAGCTTGAGGCGAAAGCGCTTTCCGTCTCGGCCCCAGAAGTCGAGCGTGGTCACGCCCTCTTGCCGTCGACCGCACGCGACGAACCCGTGCGTCTCGAGGACCGCCGCGGCCTCTCCGGCGAGAACCAGCAGATCGTTGCCGCTCATGGCCGTGTCTTAGCCGAGGCGCCCGCGCAAGGCCAGCGCGCGCGTGTTTCCCCCGGGCGCCATCCGAGGTAACGCGCGCACGTGGTGAAGGTCACCCTCCGTTCCCTGTGGCTGACGACGCTCGCGCTCACGCTCGCAAGCGCCGGCGCCGCCGCGTGCCAGAAGCCCGCGACCGAGCGGGCCGCCGCGCCCGACGGGGGCGACGACGCGACCGTGCTCACGGCGGCGACCGAGCCCGTCGACGCGGGCCGCGGCGCGCCCATCGTGATCGGCGCGAGCCACTTCCAGGCGTGGGTGCTCGATCGTCCGGAGCCGGCCGACGTCGACGGCGGCGCCAAGCGCCTCGGGTACCTGCGCAACGGCGCGACCGCCGAGGCCTACCCCGTCCCGCTCGAGAACGAGCACTGCAAGGACGGCTGGTACGAGCTGGTGCGCGGCGGCTTTGTGTGCGGCAAGTACGCGACAACAGACCTGAATCTGCCGCGCTTCCGCCTGGCGCCCAAGCAGCCCGACAAGGACGCGGGGCTCCCGTACAAATACGGCAAGAACCTCTACGACGGCACGCCGCTCTACCGTCGCGCGCTCCGCATCGACGACCGCAAGAAGTACGAGCCGTGGCTCGAGCCGCCCAAGCAAGAAGAAGACGCCGGCCCGGGCGCCGCGGCCGAAGCGCACGAAGAGGCCCCGCCCGAGGAGACGAAGGAGCCGCCCAAGCCGACCCTCAAGGAGCTCAAGGGGCGCGGTCCGCTCGTGCGCAAGATGATGCCGGGGTTCTTCCTCGCGCTCGACAAGCCGTTTCGTTCGTCGGGCGCGCGCTGGTGGCGCACGACCTACGCGTTCGCCACGCCGTTCGAGCGCATCGCCGTGCAGAAGAAGTTCACCGCGCACCACGGGACGTGGTTCTCGGCCGCGGCCGCGACCGTAGGCGACGACGGCGGCCCCCCGGCGTTCCCCGAGGGCGGGGCGCAGACGGCCGATCTCGACGCGGCGGCCACGGACCCGGACGCGAGCGCGCCCAGCCTCGTGGGTGCGGTGGCGTTCGTCACGGTGGGCTACGCGGCGTCGGTGACGCTCGACGAAGAGCGCAAGAAGGCGAAGGCGGTCGGCCCCATCGCCAAGCGCACCGCGCTCCTGCTCACGGGAGAGCGGGCCAAGGTCGCGGGCGTCGATTACGTACAGGCGAGCGACGGGACCTGGGCGAGGCTCATGGATCTGACGCTCGCCTCCCCTGCCCCGACGCCGCCGGATCTCGCGCCGGGAGAGAAGTGGATCGACGTAGACCTCACGCGACAGACGCTCGTGGCGTTCGAGGGCGCGCGCCCCGTGTTCGCCACGATGGTCAGCTCGGGCAAGCGCAACCCGCAGGACAAGGAGCGCGACTTTCCCACGCCGACCGGCACCTTCCGCGTGCGCGAGAAGCACGTCACCGTCACGATGGACGGCGACGTCGCCTCCGACGGCCC
>JAGQJA010000495.1:0-2101 GCA_020430845.1 Myxococcales bacterium | reverse complement strand
GGCTGCGTCAACCTCGCGCCCGACGACGCACGCACGCTGTTCGCGTGGTCGGACCCGCCGCTGCCCGAAGGCTGGCACGGCGTCATGGCGAAGGACGCGGCGGAGGGTACGCGCGTCGTGGTGCACGAGGACGCGCCGCAGAAGAAGCGGTGAGCTCGGGGCCGGCGTCGGCGAGGCGCCAGCCCATCCAGGGCCGCGACAAGTAAGCCAGGCGGCGCCGGTCGACGTCCGCCAGCGCGTAACGAAAGAACACGGCGAGGCGGTCGGTCGGCCCGACGTTGTCGGCCGCGGTGTGACCGAGCAGGTAGTTGCAGACGACGACGTCGCCCGCCTGCACCAAGAGCTGGCGCGGCTCGTCGAGCGCGGGCCGCGGCATGGGCTCCGCGAGCGCGGCGGCGCGGCGGCGTCGAAAGTGCGCCGCGTACACCTCGTGAGAGCCCGGCCACACGGTGAAGTTCCCGGCGAAGGTCGCGGTCACCGGCGTGAGGAACACGCCGACGAGCGCGGTGAAGCTGTGCACGCGCCCGCGGGCGAGCCCGTTCTTGCCGCTCGCGAACCCGTCGATGTGCGCCTCGGGCGGGCGCGCCGCCTCCCGCTCGCGCCCCCATCGAATGGCGACCTGACCGCGGTCCGGGCTCACCCCCTCGCCGAGCAACCGCGAGACGACCCGCGCGACGGGAGAGCGCAACACCAGGTCGCGGAGGGCCGCGCGACCGCGCAGACGTGGACAGTACGATCGGTGATCGCAGCGGGTGTGCAGGCGCGGGTCGTAGTGCGCGCTCAGGTCGGCGTCGATGGCGGCGCGCGCCCGCGCGACGAGCTCGCCCGGGACGATACGTGATAGATGCACATATCCGTCGCTGCGCAGCGCTCGGAGGTCGACCGGATCGACGTCAGGCACGCGCGCACGCTGCCACGCCGGCCGCCGCGCGTCACTCCTCGACGCAGTAGAGGTGGAAGAGGTTCTTGCAGCCGCGCGGGTTCGGCCCCAGCCACGCGGCCGTCGTGACGCCGATCGCGCCCGCGCTGCCCTGGTTCCCGCTCCGCGTCCACGCGTCGCAATCGTTCGAGTCGCCGCCGCTGCCGTTGGCCCCGCTCCACGCCTCGCCGGTGACCTTCTTGCCCGACTCGTCGAGGTCGATCGGCGCCGAGAGGGAGCCGTCGGTGAGGTCGGCGAACGACGTCGCGACCTGGGTGCCGTCGACGAGGCGGTACGGCTTGGTGCCCTTGGGCATCACCGCCGCGATGGGGGCGGCGCGCGTGCCCAAGAACGCGCGGAAGGTCAGGCCCGAGAGCGCGGGGACCGCCGAGGCGAGCTGGTTGCACTTGGCGGTCGCTCCCGCGACGCCTCCGAGGAGGTTGCCGTCGTACGTCGCGCTCGTGACGAAGAGCACCCGCTCGCAGTCGAGCCCTCCTTCGCACGAGACCTTGCCCACCGGCGCGTCCGCCGCTGCGTCGGGGGCGCCGGCGCCCGCGTCGATCGAGGGGCGGGGCGTGACCGGGTCGCCTCCCGCCTCGGGGAGCGTGTCGAGATCGCGCGGCGGCGGCTGTACGCCGTCGCCGAGCGGGGCCGGCGCAGGCGAGCACGCCCAGAGGGCCGCCACGACGGAGAGCGGCCCCATCGCCGCGGCCAGGGCCCATCCCGAGCGCATCTCTTCAGTGTAACAGGCGCCGCGGGGGACGCAGCGGATCGCGCGCGTCGCCCGCTCGCGCGTCGGGGGCGCAGGGGTCGAAATCGAGGTCCGGGCTCAGAGGGGGAACTTGGAGCGGCAGCGCGCGTCCTCGGGGCTCGCGACGCCCGCCCACTCGTCGTCGTTGCAGAGGTACCACTTGCGATCGCTCCGCGCCTGGACGCACGAGCCCTCGGGGACCGAGCGGCCGAGCGTCGAGCTCTGGCAGTCGCCGTCGGACGCGTCACCGGCCGCGGCGCCCGCGACGGCCCGCTTGATCGACGGCACGTCGTCGAGCCGCGCGAACTTGTAGCCCTGGCGCTTGAGCGTCGGGACGATGTTCTTGACCATGTCGACCGTGCGCGAGTGCACGTCGTGCATCAGCACGATGCCGTGGTCCCGGCGACCCACCTCTTCGACGTAGAGATCGC
>JAGQJA010000494.1 GCA_020430845.1 Myxococcales bacterium | reverse complement strand
GCGCGCTGAACGCGGCGAAGTGCGCGAGGAGCGCCGCGGCGATCATCAGGGCCACCGCGGGTGAGACGATCCACCAATCCCGGCGGACGGTCATCACGAGGGAGAGCGCGCCTGCGAGGCTCGCGGCGCTGACGAATCCTGGCCGCACCCAGCGTGAGAGGCTCATCGGAAGGGCCCCGCGGACGTCTCGCTCGTGTCGAGGAGGCGGATGCCCCTTTCGGGATCGGCCTCGAGGCCTCGGAACCCCTCCGCCCAGAGCTCCGAGTAGCCGCACCCATCACACAAGAAGAGATCGAAGTGACCGACGGTCTTGACCGTTGCGAAGGCGAACAGCCCTGCGGGCGCCGCCTCCGCCTGCGCGACCGGCAGCACCGTGCCCGGCGTCTTCCCCTCACCGCTGAGAGCGGGGACGCGAAAGCGCTCGATGATCCAGATCCGCTTCCCCGCGCACTTGGGGCAGACGTGACGGTTCTTCATACGGAGATCGTACTGCGACCGAGCCAGAAAGCCCCCGTCGCGCAGACCGCGGCGCTGAGTCCCACGGCTCGTCGCCGCCGGGCGGAAGTTTTGCAGGACAGGGGGAAGCTCGCCCCGCGCGCGCCCGTAGACCGGGGGCATGAACTTGGCCACCTTCCACCACGCGCCTCACGGCCACATGGGCCTGCCAGCCGCCAAGCGCAACGTCGCGCTCATCACGATCGGGATTGTGCTGGCGGTCGTCGCCCTGATCGCGGGCTTCTTCTTCGTCATCAACCTTCACCAGTACCTGACCGTCGAGGATCGCTGGGCCGCGGACCGGCTCCTCTCTCCCTCGGGGCGGGCCTTCGGAGTGCGGCTGATCAAGGCCGCCGCCATGAAGCGGATGACGCTCTTCGGTCCCGTCTCCGGTCTCTCCGGCATCACGGGCCTGGTGCTGTTCGTGCTCGGGATGCGCAAGCGCTGAGGCGCCGCGCAGGCTCGCCATGCCGATGTATCTCTCGAGCGGCGTCGCCTTCGCGCGGTTCTCATCGGCCATACCGCGGACTGTAGCAGCCAGGCGCCGGTTCCGAGCACGACGCGCGAAGTGGACCCGTACGGTCTCATCCACACGCGACTGGTCGCGCTATCCTCCCTCGACGTGAGCGAGGACCCCGAGCTGCTCCGGCGCCTCTTGCGCGCCAAGGATCGGATCGACGCCGCATCGAACGAGGCCTGGTCGGTGAAGCGGCTCGCGCGCGTGAGCGGTGTGTCCGAGGCGCACTTCGCGCGTTCCTTCAAAGAAGCCTTCGGACTGCCGCCTCACCGCTACCTGCTCGCGCGGCGCATCGAGAAGGCGACCGCGCTGCTGCGGGAGACCGACCTCCCGATCACCGACATCGCCTTCCAGACTGGGTGGCACAGCCTCGGCACCTTCGGCCGCACGTTCCGCGACGTGACGGGCACCACTCCGCGAGAGCTCCGCGAGCGCGAGCGAGCGAGCAGCGCGGGCCTCGAGCGTGTCCCCCCTTGCTATGTGAGCGCCGGGCGCCGCCCCGATCTCACGATGGCAGTTTCGGAGAAGCGGCGGCAGGAGGCGGGGGGTAAGAAAGACTCCGACGAAACGGAGGTCCCATGAGCCAGGGTGTCGAAACGGTCGGGCTGTACGTGCGAGATCAAGAGGAGGCGCTCGTGTTCTACGTCGAGAAGCTCGGCTTCCGCGTGCACACGGACGTGAAGAACGGCGACTACCGCTGGCTCACGGTGCAGCACCCCGACCAGCCGTCGTTCCAGCTCGGGCTCTACGTACCGGGCCCGCCGACGCACGACGAAGCGACGGCCAAGACGTTGCGCGCGATGGTCGCGAAGGGCGCGATGCCGCCCCTCGTGCTCGTCGTCGATGACTGCCGCGCCGCGTACGACCGCATGCACGCGCGCGGCGTCGAGTTCACGCAGGAGCCCACCGAGCGCTACGGCAGCATCGACGCGAGCTTCCGCGATCCCTCGGGCAACGGCTGGAAGATGGTGCAATCGCGGAAGGGCTAGACGCTACAGCACCGGCGCGTGCGGATTCGCTCCGGCCGGCGCGGGCTCAGAGATCAATCTTGATCACGAACGCCTTCGCGTTCGTCCCGGACGGCGCCTCGACCCCGAGCCCGGCGAGCAGGAGCTTGCCGTCTTTGGTTCGACCGAGGCGCTCACCGCCGTAAGTCTTGAGCTTGCCGCTCAGGTCGAACGTGGCGACGCCCGCGGTGCCGAACGCCGTGTCGACCGCGCCGGCCGCCGTGAAGCCGAGCACGATGGCTTTCGCCGCGTTCGTCGAGCCCGTGACGAGAATCCGACCGTCCGCAGCGACGGCGAGATCCGTGGGGACGAAGTCGGCCGGTGCGTCGGCCATCACCTGACCGGTACCGCCGAAGCTGGTGTCGAGCGTGCCGTCGTTCTTGACGCGTGTGAGCATGAGCTTCTCGTTCGTGCGCTTTCGGAACCCGACGACCCTCTGGGTCTCCGGCGCGTAGCCGAACCCGTCGGCCGTGAAGCTGGAGGTGAGGACTCCCGCGGTGCCGAAGGTCGCGTCCAGCGCGCCGGTCGGCGAGTAGCGCATCGCCGCGACCTTCCCGTCGATCAGCCCGATGGCGACGATCTTCCCGTCCGCTTGCGTGAACGCCGCGTGAGCCTCGGCCGCGAACGTGGCGCCGGGTGCCGGTGTGACGACACGCCCGTCCTGCGAAGGCCCGAAGGTCGTGTCCTTCTGCCCGTTCGCCTCCCACCGATAGAGGTAGAAGGACTTGTAGTCGACCGGATCGCGGAAGCGGCCTGCGAGGACGACCTTCCCGTCCGCCTGCTGATGCGCGTGGAACCCGTCGCTCCCGTTGTCGATCCCCGCGCCGAGCTGCGTGCTCGCCTCGCCGATGACCGAGAAGCTCGTGTCGGGCGTGTACGTCGGTGACGCGCCGTTCTTCACGAGCTTCAACGTGGCGGCGAAGCTTGAAGACCCGGCGTTCGCCACGGCCGCCATATACACGGTATCGCCCGCCTGCGTGCACGCGCGCACGTCTCCCATCGAGCTCCCGGCGACGCGAAACGCTCCCACGGGCTGAATCGGCGTAGTCCCGTTCCCTTCGATCGTTGCCCATGCATAGCCAGTGAAGAGCCCGTTGTTCCCCTGACCACCGAGGACGATGAGGCCGCTCGACGTCTCGAGGACACAATGGACGCTCACGCCCGTCGCGTCGAACCCCACTGTCGCGAGCCCGTTGTCGCCGAACGTCGTCACGAGCTTGCCAGCGTTCGGGTTTCCACCGCTCGAGCCGCTGCTCCCGCTCGAGCCGCTACTGCCCGATGAGTTGCTGCTCCCGCTCGAGCCGGTGCTGCTCGACGAGCTCGACGACGACGAATCACCGCTGTCACACGCGAGGAGTCCCGAGACCGCGAGCGCCGTGAGCGAGAGGACGGATCGTTTCATTCCTCGACGCTAGACCCGAGCCCCCTCAGGCGAGGAGAGGCGACGTTCGCCGTAAGGGAAATGCCCATTCGCGGCGCGCGAGGGTGGCGCTCCCATACTGTAAGGGATCTACCCATAGCCGCCGCGAGCCGAACGCCTGCATCCACGCCCTACCGGAGGTCATGATGAAGGTTCACGAAGCGACCGCGCGGCTCGCTGCGATCACGGCGACCCTTGCGGCGATGTGCGCGTCGGCGTGCAGGAGCAAGGAGGTCGCGCAGGGCGCGCCCGCACCGACGAACGCCTCCCCGACACCTTCGTCGGGTGACGGGCGGTCGAAGGACTCGCCGTTGTCGCTCGCCATGGGCAATCCCGTCGAAGGGGTCCTCTCGTGCGACGGGCCGCCGTGGTTCGTGGTCGTCCCGGCGATGGAGGCGCAGATCCGCTACGAGCTCCAGGTCCCCCCCGGCGCCGAACAGCACTGCACCCACCTCAACGCCCGCGACGGGACCGGCCAGGTGCTCGACTCCACGGTCGCCCTCTGCTCGGACAACCCGGCGACGTTCGCCAGCGGACAGGCTCCCTTCGGGCGGGACACACGTTTCTTCACGATCGACAAGAACGTTCCGAACGGACCGTGCGTGAAAGCGAAGTTCCGGCTGACGCTGCTGGAACGGTGAGCCGGCCGCGCCAAGACGATTGACCGGCACCCGGGTTGAGGCAGCATCTGGGGGAATGCCAGGGCCGCGATCCGGAGCGACGACGATCGACGTGGTGGAGCAGATCTACGCGGAGATCGGGACGACCCCGATCCCGGCGTGGTTCCTCGAGACGGCGAAGGCGATGACGCGCTGCTTCGGTCAGGGGCTCGGCGCGATCGCGTACTTCTACGACGTCGCAGGGCCGCGCAGCCGCTGGTCGATCTCGCACTTGCTCGTGCACGACGCGCCGACGGAGCTCGCCGACGTCGTGCGCATCTGCTTCGCGCAGACGCCCCCCGAGTTCACGTACCGCTGCTACCACGACGTCGGCCTGTCCGGGACGTTCAGCGAGCAGATGGGCATCGACTTCCGACAGCTCGCCTGCTCGACCGGGAGCGACGCCGCGATCCGGTACGGCATCGTCGACCAGATCTTCGTGCACGCAGGAAACCCCGATGACACCGGGGTCCTCGTCACGCTCAACGTGGCCGAGCGGCGGAGGCTCGTCCCCGCCGAGCGCCGCCGCATCGCCATGGTGGGCGCGCACATGGCCGCCGCCGCTCGCCTCGTTCAATCGCTCGGCACCCTCCGGCCGCCGGTCGCTGTATTCGACCCGGACGGACGGACGCGACACATCGAGCGCGATCACGAGTCCATGCGCGAGCCGCTGCGTGAGTACGTTCGCGCGGTCGAGCGCGCGCGCACGACGAAGGCTCGCGAGGAGCCCGACGCAGCGCTAGCGACCTGGCGAGCGCTGCTCGCCGGTGAGTACACGCTCCTCGACCGATTCGAGTCCGACGGCCGCCGCTTCGTCGTGGCGATCCCCAACCGGCCCGCCGTGCGGGATCCGCGCGGCTTGAGCCCGCGAGAGGCGGTCGTCGCCGCGTGGGCCGCGCGCGGGCACTCCGACAAGCTCATCGCCTACGAGCTCGGCGTCGCGACGGGGACCGTGACGGCGCTCATGAACCGCGCGCTCCGCAAGCTCGGCGCGAAGACGCGCACGGAGCTGGCTCGGCGAATGACGCCGCCGACCGACATCGAGCGGGTGCGCGTCGACGGCGAGCAGGAGCTCGTGGTCCTCTCGTCGACCTCCGACGGAGCCGACGACGCTCGCCTCGCCTCGCTCAGCGACGCGGAGCGCGCGGTCGTCCTCGAGGCCGCGAAGGGAATGAGGAACGACGACATCGCGCGACGACGGGGCGTCAGCGCCAAGACGATCGCGAACCAGCTCGCGAGCGCCTACAAGAAGCTCGGGGTGGCGACGCGCGTCGATCTGGTCCCGCTCGTCGGCCCACGCCCGCGCCCCTGACGACCGACGCCCCCCTGGCGCGGGCCAGCTCGGACCGGCCCGCGGCGCCTGCGGCGACCGCCTCGGCTCCTCACTCGCGCTTCGGCTTCAGCTTCGGGGACGGCGATCCCAGCAACAACAACAGCGGGGCGGGGCCTTCAGGGGGTGCCGCTCTTCGGCGCGGGCTTCGCCGG
>JAGQJA010000493.1 GCA_020430845.1 Myxococcales bacterium | reverse complement strand
CAGGCGCCTGCCCCTTCCGCGACAGCCCAACCCCCACCGCGATCCCCGCGACGACGATCGCCCCCGCCACGATCCACACCGGCCTCACCGGCGCGGCGGGCGCCGCGGCGACGGTGCGATCGCGCTCCGCGGGCGGGGGCGTGCCGTCGGTGCTCTGGCGTCGCGAAGCTGGCGGCGCGGTCGTGTCTCCGCCCGCGCGCGGTCGCGCGACGTCTGCTGGCGTCGCGATCGGGGGCGCGTCGCTCGCGGCGCGAAAGGGAGGCGCGCTCACGGCGTCGGCCGCGGCCGGCGGCGACGAGACGAGCGGGCCCGCGCCGGTGCCGGCGTACGCGGTGGCGTCGCTGGTGACCTCGCTCGTGTCGGCGAGCGCGTCGTCGCCCCCGCGCAGCACCTTGTCGAGCGCGCGCCACGCAAGGTTCGCGTCCTTGAAGCGGGCCGAAGGCTCTCGCGCGACGCACCTCGAGAACCACGCGTCGAAGCCGGGTGGGATGCGCGACGCGAGGCCCAGGTCTGCGGCGCGCGCGCTCGCGAGCGGGATGGGGTCGAGCACGATCTCGCGGAGCAGCTGCGCGGCTGTGCCTCCGCCTCCGCTCACCGCCCGCCAGAAGCTCCGTCCGGTGAGCAGCTCGAACGCCAAGAGGCCCAGCGCCCACACGTCGGCCTCGGCGGTGACCGCGCCGGGGGACGTCTGCTCGGGCGCCATCCACTGCGGCGATCCCACGGCGCCGCGCGTGACGCGCGTGTCGGCCTCGGCGAGGATCTTCGCGATGCCGAAGTCGAGCACCTTCACCGTGTAGGGTCCCGTGTCGGCGCGTCGTGATCGCGCGAGGAACACGTTCTCGGGCTTGAGGTCGCGGTGCACCACGCCCGCGTCGTGCGCGGCGCCCACCGCGTGGCAGAGCTGCTCGAACACCACCCGTACCTCTTCGGGCGCGAGCGGCCCGCGCGTCTCGATGCGCGTGCACAGGTCTTCTCCGTCGAGCAGCTCCATGACGAGGTACGGGATGCGTCGCGCTTCGTCGACGCCCGCCGCGACCACCTCCACCAGGTGCTCGCTCTCGATCTGCGCGCCGACCTTGGCCTCGCGTTCGAAGCGCTTGCGCAGCCCCGCGTCGGAGATGATGCCGGGGTGCATCGTCTTGAGCGCGCGACGTTTGCCAGTGCTCTTCTGCGTCGCGACGTACACCGCGCCCATGCCGCCCTCGCCGAGCAGGCGCTCGATCTCGAAGTCGCCGTCGATGACGTCTCCGGCCGCGAGGGGGGCGAGTGAGCTCACGCGCAAAGCGTAGCGCGCCGTCGCGCGCCGTGAAACGGACCCTCGGACTGTGGAGACGTTCGCGCCGCGCCGCTCGCGCGAGCTCAGGCCACGTGCGGCCCGGTCGACTCGAAGGCGAGGTACTTGGCGTTCCAGGCCTTCTCGGCGACGTAGGCGTCGACCTCGTCGGGCTTCACCTTCTTGGTGCGCGCCACGCCGTCTGCGAAGGCACGACGGACGACACGCGCGGTCACCTCGAGGCTCACCGCGCGCAGCTCGCTGACGGGCGGGTAGAGCGCGTCGGGGTGATGCTCTCGCGTGTAGTCGGCGAGGGCGTACGCGGCCTCGAGGATCATCGCGTCGGTGATCTTCGACGCGTCGGCCAAGATGGTCCCGAAGCCGATGCCCGGAAAGACGAACGCGTTGTTGCCCTGACCGATGGCGACCTCGCGATCGCCGACGCGCACGGGCGCAAAGGGGCTGCCCGTCGCCACGAGCGAGCGGCCCTCGGTCCACGCGAGGATGTCCTCGGGCTGGGCTTCGCACGACGACGTCGGGTTCGAGAGCGCAAAGACGATGGGCGTGTCGGTGTGGGGCAAGAGCGCCTGCACGACCTCCTGCGTGAAGGTGCCAGGCTGACCCGACAGCCCGAGGAGCGCCGTCGCCTTCGACTTGTCGATCGCGGTGAGCAGGTCCGGCGCGTCGCCCCACCCGGCCACGGCCTCGCGCGTCTGCGCGAGCGTCTGCTTGTAGGGCTCCATCTTGCGCCCTTCGACGAGCACGCCCTTCGAGTCGAGCACCACCACGCGCGCGCGCGCCTCGTCGGCCGAGAGCCCCTCGCGCATCATCCCCTCGCGGATCGCCAGCGCGACCCCGGCCCCGCCGGCGCCCGCCCCGTACACGATGACGCGCTCGTCTTGCAGGTTGCGGCCCGCGACGGCGCACGCGCGCAAGAGGCCGGCCAGGGCGACGGCGCCCGTGCCCTGGATGTCGTCGTTGAACGAGGGCAGCCTGTCGCGGTAGCGCTCGAGCACCGCGAACGCCGTGTCCTTCGACAGGTCCTCCCACTGGAGGATCGCCCGCGGCCAACGCGCGACGAGCGCCGCGACCACCTTGTCCATGAACTCCATGTACGCGTCGCCCGTGAGGCGCGCGCTGCGCACGCCCAGGTACGACGGGCTCGCGCGCAGGTCGGCGCGGTCGGTGCCCACGTCGAGGCCGAGCGGCATGGTGCGGTACGGGCTCACCCCTCCCGCCACCGTGTACAGCGCGAGCTTGCCGATCGCGATCGCGATGCCTCCGTAGCCCTGATCGCCGATGCCGAGGATGGCCGACGAGTCGGTCGCGACGATGATGCGCACGTCGTCGAGGATGCAGTTGTGGGTGGCCTGCTCGGCGCGATCGATGCCCTCGACCGACAGCGAGAGGCCGCGCGCGGCCTGGTAGAGCGCGTGGAACTTCTGGATCGCCTCGCCGACCGTGGGCGTGTAGACGATGGGCAGCATCTCTTCGAGGTGGCGCTCGAGCAACGCGTAGAAGAGGATCTCGTTACGCTCCTGCAGGGCGCGCAGGTACACGTACTTGGCGAGCGGCGTGGGCTCGTTGCGGAACGACGCGAGCACGCGCTCGCACTGCTCGTCGAGCGTGGCCACGTGCGGCGGCAAGAGGCCGTCGATGCCGAGGGCGATGCGCTCGTCGAGCGGGAAGGCCGTGCCCTTGTTGGTCAGCGCGAGGCGGAGCAGGGCTGCGCCGTTGGTGTGAACGCGCAGGTGGTCGACGCCTTTGTCGTCGCGGACGAGCTCGAAGTACCTCGAGAGCTTGCGTGCCATGTCGGCGAGGGTGCGCCCCATCGCCGGGATCTGCAAGACCAAGCGGCCGCGCGCGGCACGCGACAAGGCGCCGCGCGCGGGGCCTCCCGAACGATCACTCGAGCGGGATGCGCGACTTGTTCTTCTGCAGGAACGTGGCGAACGACTGGAGCTCGGGGTTGAGCTCCTTGGAGAACGCGACGTCACGCGGCGCGCAGAACTCCTTCTCGAAGTCGTGCTTGTACTGGAACATGTTGCCCAGGTCGTCGGCGCCCGGGAAGCCGAACGAGCGGAACACGGCGGGCGGGACGGCGTTGTACTTCACCTCTTGCTCGAGCGCGTGCGAGAGGGCCTTGGCCATCTCGGCGCCGGTGAGGTGCTCGCCCGCGATCGCCACGGTCTTGCCGAAGAGCGCCTCGCCCTTCTTGAAGATGCCGTACGCGCACTTGCCGATGTCCTCGGCGGCGATGCCGGGGAGCTTCTTGTCGCCCATGGGCAGCGTGATGGCGAGCTTGCCGTCCTCGCCCTTCTTGGGGCCCATGCCGAAGTAGATGAAGTTGTCCCAGTAGAACGACGTCGCGAGCAGCGTGGTGGGCACGCCGCTGCCGGTGAAGAACGCGTCGGACTCGCCCTTGGCGTCGAAGTGCGGGACCTTGTACTTGTCCTTGAGCGTCGGCATGCGGTCGTCGGTGAGGGGGACGAGCTTGCGCGTGTCCTCGAGCGTCGACCAGATGACGTGCTTGACGCCCGCGGCCTTGGCGGCGTCGGCCAGGTTCTTGGCCTGCGCCATCTCCTTCTCGGGCGAGAAGTGCTCCCAGAAGTTGGTGACGCAGTACGCGCCGTGCGCGCCCTCGAAGGCCTTCTTCAGGCTCGCGGGATCGTCGAGGTCGGCCGCGACGACCTCCACACCTTCGGCGGCGAGCGCCTTGCCCTTGTCGCTGTCGGGCTTGCGCGTGATCGCGCGGGCGACGAAGTCTCCGCCCTTGTCGGCGAGGATCGCCTTGACGAGCGCGCCGCCCTGCGCGCCGGTGGCGCCGATGACCGCGATGATCTTCTTGCTCATGGATTCCTCCTTGGAATTGGAGGCGCGACCCTACCCGATCGTCGTCGCGCGCGCATCGGTCGGCGGCGCGCCGCCTCGAGCCGAGACGGCGCGCCGCGTCACAGCGCGACCGTGAGCGAGACGTCGCGAGCGTGGGTCACTGGCAGCGGTAGACGTCCTTCATCATCGAGTCGACGGCGGCGTCGGCGATGTCGTCGGCGTCGCCCGAGCAGCCCAGGTACGGCAGCTCGAACTTGGACTGACACGCCGCGAGCTTGTTGTTCGCGTCGTTGATGGGCGTGCGGTGGTCGCCGCGATCGATGCCGCTGTTGGCGCAGTCCTGACCGAAGCGGATGCGTCCGGCCTTGCAGCGCGCGGCGCGCACGATCATCGCCTGGATGTCGTCGCAGCCGCGGAGGCTCTTGCAGTCGGTGAGCGACGAGAACTGCTCGCTCCCGCACGCGTTCTTGTAGTGGCGGTTGAGGTTGCGGCAGTACCTGTCGTTGCCGACCTTGCACTCGTTGGCGCTCGACGAGCTGCGCGTGACGATGACCTTCTTGGGCTGGCTCTGCGACGCGCTGGTCGAGCACGAGACCCACGAGATGGCGCCCGCGGTGAGCGCGGCGATGTACGAGGCGGCCGCGCCCGAGAGCGGGACGAGGCACGCGACCTCGCCGGCGACGGTGATCGCGGTGCCCCCGACGCACACGCCGGTGCCCACGGTCAGCTTGACCGCCACGCCGGTGGCCGCGGCCGCTGCGGTGGCGGCCATGGCGCACACCTGCCCGCGCGACAGCTCGTCGGCCGACGACGACGCCTCTTCTTCGGGCTCCATGGCGCACCCGGAGGCGACGACGACACAGACCAACACGCTGACGGCAGACACGATCCTCTTCATGACGAACCTCCCAGCTCCCCCACATTGCGAAGGCTGGGCCACATCGGCGCACAATGTGAACGTGAGCTATTCCATGCACTTGTAGGCGCATGCGAGGCGCCTGTTCCCACGCAACCGATCCGTGCGGCGCGAGCTGGTACCGTAGGGCGTGCTGCCGCGCGCCCGGCGTGCGGCCAGGGGAAGAGGAGGGAGCATGAAGGGGATCAGGACAGCAGCGGCCGGCGCGGTCGCGGTGGCGGTCGCGCTCGCGGCACCGTCAGCGCGCGCCGAGGTCAAGGCGATCAAGATCGCGGCGTACATCGTGTACCAGACAGAAGAGGCGTGCGCGGCGTCGCTCGAGGTGACGCAGAGCAACGGCGGGCTCACCGACGGCACCGAGACGCTCAAGCTCGGGCTCAAGTACTCCTACTCGTTCGGCGCCGGGGGCTTCTCTCCCGCCGCGGGCAAGTTCGACGTGGGCGAGCGCGTGCTGTTCGCGAGCCCCGCGTTCGCGACGCAGACGGGGGCCAAGGTCGACGTCGCGCTAAAAGATGCAGACTGCAAAGACTTCAACACGACGGGCGGCGACATCACCTTCGACGGCAGCCTCGGACAGAACCCGGGCATCCTCAAGCTGACCGTGCCGCCGGCCTTCGGTACGTACAAGGCGCTCACGGGCGCGGGCGCCACCGTCGACCTCAAGACGACGCCGCTCCAGTTCTACGGCTACACCGGGAGCTGGTCGTTGGGCGGACCCGCGACGGGCTCGAGCGGCACCAGTGGCACGAGCGGTACCAGCGGCACGAGTGGTACGAGCGGTACGAGCGGCACGAGCGGCACGAGCGGCACGAGCGGCACCAACAGCAGCGGCACCAACCCCCCTCCGAGCACGTCGAGCTCCGGTGGGTGCGTGACCGCGCCGGGCGGCGACACGGGCAGCTACTACGTGGTCGTGCCCGCGCTCGCGGCGATGGCGCTCCTGCTCCGCGGCGGCCGAAAGAAGAAGAAGTCGCGCCGCGCCTGATCGCGCGCCCACCTCGAGCGCGATTCGAGCGCGAGCCGGAGTCGCACAAAAGAAGACCGCCCGGGATCGCGCAGCGGCGATCTCGGGCGGTGCTCTATGTGGCGCGCGATCAGTACGCGAAGTCGACGCCGGGGCAGTTGGCCTGGATCCACGTGTGGTACGCGCCGCTGCACGCCGGGTTGGCCGGAGCGCCCGGGCCAGGCATGCAGTTGATCCAGCCGTTGGCCGGGCACACGTAGTCGCAGCTGGGCGCGGTGGGCGGGCACGGCGCACGCACGCAGACGATCGGCGTGTCGGTGCACGTCTTGCCGACCTCGCAGAGCGTGCTCGCGCAGGTGGGGTACGAGACGCACTCGGGCGCGCCGTTGACCATGTCGCACATGGTGCCGGCCGCGCAGCGCACGTTCGCGCAGGTGATGTTGGGGACGCACTGCGCGCTGCCGTTGTTGCTCTCGCAGTGGGTGCCCGACGCGCAGCGGACGCGCGCGCACGGGTCGGTGGGGGCGGCCGGGACGAACGCGCCCTGCGTGCCCCACACGCCGGTGAGCTCGACGGGATCGTTGCCCGCCGTCTCGACGCGGTACCAGCGCGAGCTGGCGCCGGCCGGCGCGAGGCGCACGTACGAGCTGAACCAGCCACGGTACAGACGCCAGCGACCCGTCTCACCCGACGGGCACGGCGCGCGGATGCAGCGGATGCCGGTGTCGAGGGTGTACGTGCCGCTCAGGTCGAGCGTCATCGTGGGGACGGGCGCGCCCTTGGCGACCCAGTCGCGCGCCAGCTTCTTGGCGAGCGTGGACGAGTGGAGCGCCTCTTCTGTGGTCGAGGCTTCGGTCTCCTCTTCGACCGCGGTGTTGGACGAGCACGCCGCGACGAGGGCGAGCGACGAAAGAGCAAGGGCCGTGATGAAGTGACGCATGTAAGTACCTCCGAGCGCGCGAGGTCTGACACGCGATACGTGAAGGGGCAAGTAGGCTTTTGTGCGATAAGTCCTATCTCACTGGAATTGTGGGGGAACTTTCTGACGCAGAGCGTCGAAGCGGCTCGGCCGGCGTGGCTCTGGCACCCCCGGGCTCCCACGCGCCGAAGCTCACCAGGGCAGCTCGCCCTCGGTCACGACGTCGCTCGACGCGAGCGCCACATGAGGAGGGCGCGCGGCCAGCACGCGGTCGAAGACGAGCGACCAACGCACGCGCGCGATCGCGCCGGAAGGCTCGCCGAGCGCCACGGCCTCGGTCCACGCCCCGCGCACGCGCGTGTCGGAGGCCTGCGTGCGCGCGCCGTTCGGGAGGCTCGTCCACGTGCGGCCGAAGGTGCGCTCGGCGCTCGCGACGATGTGCCCGTCGGCGGCCTCGGCAAAGATCATCAGCCGCGCGCGGCGGAACATGTCGCCCGTGGGGAACGCGTGACCGGCGTCGACGCGCAGCGTGACGCGTACCGAGGGCTCGGCGCCGGCGCTCACCACGCGGGCGACGTCGACGTGCACCGCCGAGCGCCACGCGGCAGGGGAGTGTCCGGCGACGAAGCGGTGGTCTCGGTGTCCGGCGCGCTTCGGCATGTGGCACTCGGCGCACGCGACCGCGGCGAAGTCCGACGAGGCGTGCTCGCTCAGCGTCTTTTGCACGAGCTCGGGACGGCCGTCGAACGTGAACTCGTGGCACGGCGCGCACGAGGAGGGGCGCTTGGCCACCTTGGCGTCGTGCGGCGCGGCGCCGTGGCACGACGCGCAGCCGACACCCGCGGCGCGGTCGGGCTCGGGCGCGTGGCAGTCGACGCAGAACGCGCGGTCCTCGGGCGCCTCGAGGGCGAGGCTCGCCTGGAAGGTGGCGTCGGTGAACGCCGCGCGGTGGTACGAGCCCCGGTGCTCGGCGACGATCTCGGCGTGGCACGCCGCGCAGTCGCCGCGGCGGTCGGCGGTAGCACGAACTGTCGAATTCGTGGCACGCGTTCCCGTCGCGTCCCGCCCGCGCCGCGCGGCGTCGCCCGTCCCGGCCGGGTGCGCGCACGCCCCCGCGATCGCGGCGGCCAAGAGCAGCGGGCCGAGGCGCTTCACGGCGTGAGCGCGATCGATCGTTTCACGTCGGGATCGCCGCAGACGATCTCGGGGCGGAGCCGGTCGGCCTTGGCCGCCGCCGCGAGGATCTTCTTCGCCGACTCGAGGTCCTTGGCCTTGGCCCCCACGAAGGTGCGATCCCCGCTGACGATCTCGACGAGCGCGCCTCCCTCGATCGACGCGGCGTGGCCCGAGAGCGCCTTGACCAGGCGCGGCCAGTCGTCTTGCCGCTTGATCGCGTTGCTGCGCCGCGCGAGCACGACGAACGGCGTCTTGCAGTCGGCGCTCGCCATGGGCGGCCACGACTGGAAGCCCCGTCCGAGCTGCACGTTGTTGTTCTCGGGGTCGGGCTCGTTGCAGCGCAGCGTCTCTTTCACGGGCTTGTTGCGGAGGAGCATCGTGTGCAGCTCGGGCTCCTTCCACCCGGGTGCCTTCTCCCAATACTTGGCGATGACGAGCACGTCGCCGTCGGCGGTGACGACCACGTGCTTGGCCTTGGAGCTCGACTGCGCCGAGAACGCCGGCGGCGGGAGCGGCTTGTTCACCCAGGCCTCGCCCTCACGCGCGTAGAGCTTGCCCGAGACGCTCACGGCCCACACGGCGCCGTGCGCGACACCGTCGAAGATCTCCATCGGCTCGGGCGTCGGGATGTCGGTCACGCCCGCCTTGGTGAGGCGCTGGATGCCGCCGCCGTGCGTGAGCACCCACACGTCGTCCTCGGCGGCGCGCTGGATGCGCTCGATCGGCTTGTGCCCGCGCGTCGCGCCCAGGTCGTGGAACGCCGTGCCGTCCCAACGGGCGACGCGATAGTCCGACAAGAGGTAGACCTCGGTGGGCGCGACCTCGATGACCTGGGGCCACGAGTTGGGCGCCATGAACGCGTCGACGGAGAGCTGCCGGATCTTCTGACCCGGCGCCCACGCGCGCGCGAAGACGTGACCGTTGGCGGCCGTCTGGTCTTGGATGCGTCCGACGAGCAACACCTCGCCGGTGGGGAACGCCGCGAGGGCGGGGTGCGGCATCGCGTGCTGGAGCGCGGGCGGCGGCTTGGTGGTCGAGCCCTCGACCCACACCTCGCCGTTGGCGGCGGCCATGCCCAGCGTGCCGATGACGCCGCCGTCGAGCCACGCGTGCAGGTTCGTCTGGTCTTTGGCGTACTTCTTCCACACGCCGCCGACGTAGCGGTGCAAGATCGCGCCTTCGCTCGAGCGCGTTCCCGTGCTGTCGGCGATCCAGAAGTCGTCGAGCGATCGCCCGGCCACGCCCGTCGGCGACGCGATCACGGGATCGCCGATCGACTCGAGCCCGCCTTCGCGCAGCGCCATGAACGACGCCGAGCCTTGCCGATTGGTGGAGTACATCGGGTTCGCGCCGCCGTAGTTCACGACGACGTCCTTGCCCACGCGCGAGGCGAAGAGCTCGGAGCACAGACCGTCGACCACGACGTAGAAGCCGTTCTTCTCTTTGGGGACCCTCTTCCACTTCGCTGGCCCTTCGGGCATCGGCGTGCGCGCAGCGGTCGTCGGCGCGCCTGCGTCTGCGAGCGCGCTCGCGTCGTCGGCGGCCGCGCTGGGGGGCGCCGGCGTGGCGGACGGGCGCGTGGCCGCGGCGCCGTCGGGCTTGGTCGTGACGCACGCGACGACGGCGAAGGGGAGGAGGACCCACGCGGAGGAGCCGGTTCTCATGGCGGGATGCTACGTCGAACGCCCGGCGGCCGGGAGCTATGCCGGCGACCCCTTCCTCTACGGTCGACGTCGCGCGTACTGTGGTCGCCGATGTCCGAGGACCGCAAGGGGGCGAAGGGGCGGCAGAAGGGGGCGGACGATCGCCGAGCGTCGGACGACGCTGGCGAAGGGAGACCCGCGAACGCCAAGAGTCGCGCGCTGGTGGGCGTGCTCGGTCTCGTCGCGCCCGGTCTGGGGCACGCGTTCGTGGGGCACGCGCGCAGGGGCGCCGCGTGGGCCGTGAGCCCGGCGGTCGCCGTCGTCTTGCTCGCGAGCGTGCTCCCGTCGAGCACGTCGGCGGGGCGCGTGGTCGCGATCTGTGGCGCGGCGAGCGCGCTCCTCTACCTCGCCTCGATCGTCGACGCGGTCGTCCTCTCGCCAGCGCGTCACCGCGCGCTCTCGCCCGCGGGCGTCTTCGCCACGCTCGCCGCTCCGCTCGTGCTCTCGATCGGCGTCGCGCTCTTTCTCCGGTCGAGCGTCGTGCAAGCCTTCAAGGTGCCGTCGGGGTCGATGATCCCCACGATCATGCTCGGCGATCACCTCTTCGTCGATATGCGCGCGCACGCGCCGAGGCGCGGCGAGGCCATCGTGTTCCGCTACCCCGAGCGTCCGTCGCAGGAGTTCTTGAAGCGCGTCGTGGCCGGGCCGGGCGACGAGCTGGTCGTGCGCGGCGGCAAGCTGACGATCAACGGGTGGCAGGTGCCGTCGTGTCGCGTGGGGTCGTGGAGCTACGACGACGAGTCGTCGAAGCACACGGGCGACGTCTTCGTCGAGTTCCTCGAGCGCTCGGCCTACCTGGTGTTCTTCGAGAGCGGCGCCTCCCCTCCAGACGAGGTGCAGGGCCCCTACCGCGTCGCCGACGGCGAGTGGTTCGTGGTCGGCGACAACCGCTTCAACAGCCACGACTCGCGCATGTGGTTCGGCGGCGCGGGCGGCGGCGTCCCCACGGCGAAGGTGCGCGGTCGCGCGACCACCATCTGGTCGTCGACGGTGCCCGGGCGCTTCGGCGTGGATCTCGCGGCCGATCCCGTCCCGCCCGCGCCCGAGCTCGCCGCCCCGCTCGCGGCGTGCCTCGCGTCGCGCCCGCCCGTCGACAAGGCGACGCCCCCCGCGCGCCCCTGAGCGCGCGACGCGAAGCGGTGGGGTGAGGCGCGGGGGCGCAGCGTGCGACGTTACTGCACGTCGATCACGCGCTCGTGCTGCACCGCATGAAAGCCGCAACCCATGACGTCGCACGTCGCGGTCGCCATCACGAGTCGCACGCGGTGCGCGCCTGCGGTGGTCAGCGTGGAGGCCGGCACCGTGACCTTGGTGTCGCTGGGGCCGAGGCCCGTGAGCGACCCGGCGATCGCGGGCGATGCGCCCGTGTCGTCGACGATCTCCACGTACGCGTAGTCGCAGCGCGCGTCGGCCTTCCACTCGACGGTGAGCTGCTGGCCCATGGTCACCGTCGCGTTGTCCGCGGGCGACGTGATCTCGGGCACGCACTTGGGCGTCGTCATCGCCACGGCAGCCTGCAGCTTGTCTGCGCCGAGCGTTCCGCCCGTGGCGTGCACTTGGAACGACGCCTGCGCCGGCGGTTGGGCGCCCGCGTCTCCGCGGAACCCGACGAAGTAGGCCGAGATGCCGAACGGCGTGGGGCCGAACGGCATCGGCGTGCTGCCACCCTGCAGATCGATGCCCACGGTCGCGCCTTCGTCGGCGCCGCCCCCGGCCTTCTTCTCGAGCGTCGCGAGCGACCAGCCGAGACCGCCAGCGTCGCCGCCGGTAGCCTGCAGCGCTTGCACGAAGAACGGCGTGGGCTCGAGCGTCAGCGGCTCTCGCGAGGCGGGGACGACGTATGGACCGAGGAGCCACGCGGCGTCCGACGTGCCGCTGCCCGCGAACGTCAGCGAGCTGAGCGACAAGAAGACGTGCTCGCCATCGGGGATGCCCGAGATCGCAAACGAACCGTCCGCTTCGAGCGTCGCCGACGAGATGGGAGTGACGCGTCCGAACGGGAACTGCGGCCACGCCGTGACCGCGCCTTCGGTGAGCGCGGCAGAGAAGCCCTTGGCCCGCACGACGCCGCGCAGGCATCGCGCCTCGTCCCCGGTGCACTTGGCGATCAAGGTGCCCGCGTCAGAGCCCGCGTCGCTCGCGCCCGTCTCGACGGTCGCCTCCGGGCTCGCGTCGGGCGTCGTGGGGGACGTCGCCGAGCCGCTCTCGGAGCACGAGGCGAGCGCGGCGACGACGAGCGCAGCGCCTGCGGACACGGCGCAGAGGATGCGCGAGGACCGGACGATCGATCGAGCTTTCATGGTCGAGACCTCCCCGATACGGCGGCCTCAGCACGCCCCGTGCCACGTCGGCCCGCGAACCCGCCGCCGCCCGTAGACAACCCGCCGCCGCGTGGTAGAAGGCAGGGAGGTCGCCGCGGCACCCGCCACGACGACCCATCGGGGAGTCGCACAGCCCGGTAGTGCACAAGCTTTGGGTGCTTGTCGTCGCGGGTTCAAATCCCGCCTCCCCGAC
>JAGQJA010000492.1 GCA_020430845.1 Myxococcales bacterium | reverse complement strand
CGCCGCACCAACCGCCACAAGTACCGACGCCTGGCCGGCGCGCTCGCGACGCTCGATCGCGAGGACCTCACGCCCTACGAGCGCCGACGCGCCGACGCGACCCTGCGCCGCGAGATCACCGCGCTGTGGCTCACGGACGACGTGCGCGTCGAGCGCCCGACCCCGGTCGACGAGGCGAAGGGTGGCCTCGACATCGTCGAAGACGTGCTCTGGCACACGGTGCCCGACACGCTGCGTGAGCTCGACGAGGTGCTGCTCGCGCGCACCGGGCAGGGTCTGCCGCTCGACGCCCGCACCATCACCGTGGCGTCGTGGATGGGCGGAGACCGCGACGGCAACCCGTTCGTGACCGCCGAGGTGACGCGCGCGGTGTGCGCAGAGTCGCGGCGACGGGCGGCCAAGCTCTTCGCCGGCGAGGTGCGCCAGCTCATCGACGAGCTGAGCGTGGTCGCGCTGCCCAAGGACGCGCCCGCGTCGTTCGGCACGACGCGCGAGCCTTACCGCAACGTGCTCGCGGGTCTGCTCGCGCGCCTCGAGGCGACCGAACGGGCCGCCGCCGGCGCGCCGCCGCTGGGCGCGGCCGTGCCGCTTTCGTCGCCCGAAGAGCTGCGCGAGCCGCTGCACCGGTGCCACGCGGCGCTCGTGGCGGTCGGCGCAGAGGACGTGGCGGGGGGCCGCCTCGCCGACGCCATCCGGCGCTCGTACGTGTTCGGGCTGGGGCTCGCGCCCATCGACGTGCGACAGGACGCCGAGGTGCACGTCGACGCGCTCGACGCCGCGACGCGGCACATGGGCCTCGGTCCCTACTCCGAGCTCGACGAGGCCGGGCGCGCGCAGCTGGCGCTCGACGTCCTGTCGCGCTACCGCCCGGCCGAGCTGCCCGAGGTCGAAGGGCTCGGCGAGGTCGTCGCGACGCTCAAGGCGTGCGACGAGCAGCCCGACGGCGCCATCGGCGCGTACGTCATCTCGATGTCGCGGGAGCCCTCGGACGTGCTCTCGGTGCTCGCGCTCCAGCACCTCGCCGGCGTACGCCGTCGGCTGCGGGTGGTGCCCCTGTTCGAGACGCTCGACGATCTCGAGCGCGCGCCCGACGTGATGAAGCGCCTCTTCGCCATCCCGCGGTACCTCGAGCTCATCGGCGGACGCCAAGAGATCATGATCGGCTACTCCGACAGCGCCAAGGACGCCGGACGGATCGGGTCGGCGTGGGCCCTCTACCGCGCGCAAGAGGCGCTCGTCGAAGTGTGCCGCGCGCACGGCGTCAAGCTCACGCTGTTCCACGGTCGCGGCGGCACCGTCGGCCGCGGCGGCGGTCCGACCAGCCTCGCCATGCGCTCGCAGCCCCCGGGCTCGATCGAGGACGGCCTGCGCGTGACGGTGCAGGGAGAGATGATCGAGGCGCAGCTCGGCCTCGTCGGCGTCGCGAGGCGCGCGCTCGAGGTCTACGTGAGCTCGGCCATCGAGGCGGCCGTCGCTCCGGCGGCCGCGCCCAGGCCCGAGTGGCGCGCCGCGATGGAGGCGCTGTCCAAGCGCTCCGTCGAGGCGTATCGCGGCGTCGTGCGCGGCGAGCCCCGCTTCGTGCCGTACTTTCGCGCGGGGACGCCGGAGCCCGAGCTGGGCCACCTGCGCATCGGGAGCCGGCCGGCGCGGCGGGCGCGCGGCGGCGGCGTCGAGTCGCTCCGCGCCATCCCGTGGATCTTCGCGTGGACGCAGACCCGGCTCCTGTTGCCGGCGTGGCTCGGCGTGGGAGAGGCGCTCGCCAAGACGCCCGCCGAAGAGCGCTCCACGCTCGAGGAGATGGCGCGCGACTGGCCGTTCTTCCAGTCCTCGCTCGATCTCGTCGAGATGGTGCTCGCCAAGGCCGATCCGCAGATCGCCGCGCACTACGATCGCGTGCTCGTGCCCGAAGAGCTGCGACCGCTCGGCGCGGAGCTCCGCGCCCGCTTCGAGACGACCGTGCGCGAGGTGCTCGCCGTCCGCGGGCACGAGGGGCTCTTGCGAGACAACCCGGTGCTCGGCCGCTCCATCCAGCTGCGCAACCCGTACGTCGATCCGATCAACGCGGTGCAGGCCACGCTGCTCTTGCGCCTCCGCGAGAACGCCACGCCCGAGCTCGAGCGGGCGTTCGCGATCACCGTCCAGGGCGTCGCAGCGGGCATGCGCAACACGGGCTGACCGCTCGACCCAGGCCATTGCATGCGTACACACGCAATGGCCGCCGGTCAGTCGCCGTGGCCCTTGAGGTGACCAAAGCGCGAGAGCGCCTTGCGCACGTCGAACGGGTTGTCGGGCCGCGGGTGGAACATCGGCACCTTGCCGCGCAGGTCGTCGCGTTCGGTGGGGCGCGTCTCGGCGCGCAGCGCTCGCTTGGCCTTCCGGCGCACGGTCGAGCGCGGGTAGACGTACGCGAACATCTTGGGATCGTTCTCGGGCAGGTTCTGCACCTCGACGGGCACCACGCCCGGCGGCTTGAACGGCCCCTCGCCCTTGGTGAGCCACACGGGGTTGGTGAGCGCGTACGGCGTGACGGGGAAGACCTCGGGCGGACGCAACGCTCCCACCTCGTCGCTCGCGAGGCCGAGGGGACCGGCGAGCGACGCGACCGCCTCGGTGATGAGCACGGGCGGCACCTCGAGCGGTCGGATGACGGGAAACATGCTCCTGTAGCCGACGGCCTCGAGCGCGAACCAGCTGTCGATGAACGCGCCGCCCGCGTCCTTGGCGAGCTCGAGGTCGAGCGTCTCCGCGAGCGGGTCGGCGGCGAGATCGCGCGCGGGGTCGACCGTGACGACCTTTGCGATCACGCCGTTGCGGTACACGTTGACGCGCGCCACGCTCATCCACGGCGCCGCGGTGAGGCGGTACGTGAGGCGCACGCGGTCGGGCGCGCGCGTGACGAGCTTTCCCATGGCGCCGCGGTCGGGGTCCTCGACGAAGAAGTCGAGCATCGGACCGTTGGTGACCACGGCGCGGCGTGAGCGCATGGCGTCGACGATGCGCGCGTCGGTGAGCGCCGAGGGGGAGTCGTCGCCCACGAAGAGCATCGTGCGAAACTGCCCGGCCTCGTCGTAGCCCTGGTGCGTGTCGCCGGTGCCGACGGCGACGTACTGGTAGCCCAGGTTGAGCAGGTTGAACCAGTCGTCGACGACGCCGGGGAACGCGGGCTGCCCCGTCGCCTTGCGCACGATGGCGCCCGCGGGCGGGACGTTGGCCGGCAGCGGCCCCTCGGGCAGCGCGTCGGGCACGCGAAAGTGATGAAGCTCCCAGAAGAGCTTTCCGTTGGCGACCTCGAGCGCGTCGAACGCGTCGGTGAACGCCGTCGATCCGTCGGCCTTCTTGAACGCGGGCCCCTTGGGCGCGAGCACCTGCTGCGCGAGGCCCAACGTCGCTTCGCGTCCGGTGAAGGCGTCGCGCTGGTACTGCGAGAAGTACCCGAGCACGCCGTCGCGCGCGTGATTCACCTGGATGATCGTGCGGTCGGCGCCCAGCGAGCCCATGGCGCGCAGGTCGGCGAAGATCGCCTCGGGCGGGCGGCCGGCCCACTCGAACGAGCCGTGGGTGATCGGGCCGACCTGATAACCGAGCGGATAGCCGTTGAAGTGCCCGGACTCGAGCGTCGTCATCTCGAGGCCGACCATGGGGTGCAGCCACTCGAAGAGGTCGTTGCGCGCGACGAACGGCGCGTAGTCGGTGACGTAGTTGTGGTCGGTCGCCACGGCCCACTCGACGCCCTCGGCCGCGAGCGCGAGCACTCGCTCGTCGAGCGTCATCGACGAGTCGATGCTGTTTCGCGAGTGCACGTGCATGTCGCCCGCGATCCAGCCGCGGGTGTCGACCACGCGCGTCAGCTTGTGCGTGATGGAGCTCACCTCGTCGGGGCCGACGGTGACCTCGCTCGCCGCGAGGTCGTACTCGGGCCCGCGGCTCGTCACGACCCGATACGTGCCGGGCCGGACGCGCAGCTCGACGACGCCGCGCTGCGCAAAGGCGACGTTCTCGAGGTATTCGCGCGTGGTCGGATCGTTCGCGTCGTCCTCCCGCATGTCGGTGGGCCTGAATCGCTCACCGGCGCGGAGGTCGTACAAGAAGTCGCGCGGGAGCTTGCCCACCCCCTCCGGCCCGTACGTGCCGACCGCGGACGACTTGGCGGGCAGCGGGTGCCCTTCGGCGTCGAGCACGCGCACCATGATGCGCGCGGGGGGATCGCTCTCGAGGCGAAGGCCCGAGCTTCGCCCCTCGACGACCTCGAAGTCCTTGAAGGCGCCGAGCGCGCGCGCCTCGCCCTGCACGCGCAGGCTGTAGGAGCCTGGCTCGAGCGTGCCGCCGAACGAGCCGTTCTCGCGCACGTCGTACTGCGCGTAGATGCGCCGCGTCCCCTTGACCGGGTCGCGCTTGTACACGAGCACGCTCGTGCCGATCGAGGGCTGCCCCGTCGTGGAGTCGACCACCTGCCCGCCGAGGCGTCCCGTGGGGGCGCCCCGCAGCTCGTGCATGACGTCGAGCACCGAGCCCACGTCGCCGGCCCCGACGAGGAAGTACTTGGTCACCTCGAACGTCGCGCCCGGCGCGAGGTCGGGCGGCGCGCTCTCGTAGAAGAGCCCGAGAAAGCCGCTCGCCGCGAAGGGCACGAGGATGGACGAGTCGGAGACCGTGGTGCTCGCGTCCTCGTACACGGCCTTCTTGCCGAAGACGTAGTTGCGCTCGCTCCTCTGCGCGAGCAGCCCGTAGCTCGCGCCGTCGCCGCGTGACGCCACCCACTCCGTGACGAGGCCGGGGAACGCGGGGAAGTCGACCTTCTTGTCGTACGCCTCTTCGAGACCGAAGCGACTGTCGAAGCCGATGCCCGGCATGAAGACCTGGCTCGTCGCACCGAAGAGCGCCACGTCGCCGACGGGCAGCGTGAAGCCGTCGAGCGGCAGGTTCACGAGCCCGAGCAGGCGCACGGCCTCGTCGGACGGGAAGCGCAGCACGTCGGACGAGACGTTCTTGACCTCGAAACGAATCGTGACGTGACGCTTGCCCGGCTCGAGCTCGTACGTGGTGCGGTAGCGGATGCGCGGCGCGCTCGTGAGCGACTGCGAGTCGACGTTCGAGCCCGTAGCCGCGCGGTTGAGAAGCGCGAGCAGCTCGAGAAAGTCACCCGCGACGCCGGTGGCCTCGATCGCTGCCGGGCCGCCGCCCTCTCCCGTCTTGGACACGCGGACCGTGTCGACGTTGACCGCCTGCACGAAGAACGCGGGAAACAGCTCGCCGAACTGATCGTTGCCCGAGGCCTCGCCCGACGTGCCTTGCTCGTTGGTTCGGCGGCGGTCGGCGTCGATGAGGCTGCCGCCGTACACGCCGAAGCCGCGCGAGAAGCCGGGCTTCTGGATGACGACGCGGATCTGGTCGTTTTCGATGAGAAAATCGCCGACGTCCCCCAGCGCGCGATCGCCGCCGACGAGCTGCGCGCGGAGCGTGATCTCGCGCGCAGAGGCGGTCGCCGAGGTCGAGCTGCAGCCGCCGCCGGAGATCGCCAGCGCGAGCGAGAGCGGGAGCAGCGAGCAGAGCCAGCGACGCATGGGACCTAGAAGGTGAGCTGCCCGATGAGCTGCAGGCGGTTGTTGTCGAGCTGGCGCGGCTCGCGCTCGACGGTGACGGTGTAGTTGAGCCACGCCAGGAGCGGCAGCGTGGCGTGCCCGACCTTGACGCCGAACGTGTGGTAGTCAACCTGGAAGGTGTCGAAGCCGTCCTCTCCGCCCTTCTCCCAAGGGTGGAAGTGCGCGTACCGGTAACCGGGCGACAGCTGGATGCGCGCGGGGAGATCGAAGCGGTACGCGGCCTGACCTTGGAACGCGAGCTGGATGCGCTCGCTCACGCCCACCGTGGGGAACACGGTGCGGAGGCGCGTCACCGAGCCGAACACCTCGAGGCCTGCGATCTGCACGTCGACGTCGCCCGTCAGGCCGAGGTCCTCTTCGAAGTACAGGTTGGGCGGCGCGCCCACGGTGCGGTCGTTGCGAAAGAGCGCGACACCGACGCGCGCGTACTTCTCGTAGTTGCCTTCGATGCGACCCACGATGCCGAGCCGCCCGTTGTCGTCGAGCAGCTGGTTGGCGCCATTGCCGTTCATGAGCATCGCGTAGTACGCGAAGCCGAAGCCGCCCGCGCCGATGGGCTTGTCGGGCGAGAGCATGACGCCGAGCTGACGCGCGAGCGCGATGCCCGACTGCTGGATACCTCGGCCCACGCGCACGCCCTCGACGCCGACGGCACGCGTCGCGAACATGAGGTTCTGCGCGCCCCGCAGCTCCGCGTCCTGGAACGGCGCCTTGAACTGTCCGGCCTGGATGCCGAACCAGGGGACGGGATCGAAGCGCCCGAACGCGTCGCGCAACCGCACGTCGAGCGTGCCGAGCGGCGTGTTGGGCGACGAGATCTGATCGGCGGCGCCCTCGGCCGACACGCGGAACGTGAGCCCGTACTCGCGGTTACGCCCCTGGACGCCCACGCGCGCGCCGTCGAGCAAGAAGCCCGAGTTGCGCCCCACGAAGTCGTAGCGCTCGTCGCGCTGCACGTTCTCGTAGCCCATGCGGACGAAGCCGTAGACGCCGAGGTCCCATGGCCCCTTGGGCGCCTCGGGCTTGGCTTCGCCGGGCTTGGCTTCGTCGGGCTTGGCTTCGTCGGGCTTGATGCCCTTGACCTCTTCGAGGCTCTCGCCGTCACGCGCGTGCGCCGACGACGCGAGCGCGCAGAGCGACAGAGAGAGGGCGAGCGAGCGGGCTGCGCGGCGGGCGCGTCTGGCGGGCATGGCGATCAGGGAGTGAGGACGAGCGCGGCCCGGCTCAAGAAGAGGTACGCGCCGGCGCATCCTACCGCATAACGGCTCGCTTGGTCTGTGACGGTTCGGGCACGCGTCGTGCGACCGAGCGCCACCAGCGCGAACAGGACGACCGCGAGCACGACGGCCTGCGCGACCTCGACACCTACATTGAACGCCACCAGCGCAGGAGCGGTCGCGCGGTCGGGCAGGCCGGCGTCGCGCAGCCCGTTGGCGAAGCCGAGCCCGTGCACGAGCCCGAAGGCGCCGACGAGGAGCGGGCTCGTCCCCTGCCGGGGCTCGTCGAGCGCGACGAGCAACAGGCTCAGCGCGATGAGGGCTTCGGCGATGTCGGACGGAAACCGCAGCACGCCGAGCACGGTGGCGCTGAGCGTGACGCTGTGCGCGAGCGTGAACGCCGTGGCGAGGCCGAAGAGACGCTTGGCCGCCGCGCGTGCTCGACCGTCGGCGCGTCGCAGCGCGTGCCACGCGAGCGCCATGAGGAAGAGCACGTGGTCGACGCCGCTCGCCACGTGCTCCGCGCCCAGGCGGACGTAGCGGCGCACGGTGGCGCCCAGGGGCGGCGCGCCCGAGAGGTCGAGCCGCGGCGAGGCGGCGGTCAGCACGGCGCCGTCGACGGGCGACGCTGCGCGCTCGACGCGTGCGACCACGACCTGCCCGGGAGCGAGGCCGTGGAGCGAGATCGAGGCGCCGTCGAGGCTCGCGCGGCACGTGAGGCGAAGCACCGTCACGGTCTGCGAGCGCGCGCCCGCGTCGACGCGCGAGGCCTCGCAGCCGTCCGACGCGACGACCTCGACGGCGCCCGGGGCCCGCAGCGTCACGAGCGCACGACCCGCCGACGTCTCGGTGACCACCAGGTATCCGCGCGCCAGCGCGTGCGCCGACGCTCCGCGCGAGAGCAGCAGCGCCGCGAAGATCAGCGCGAAGCACACGGCGAGGCGGACGAGCGCGGGTCTCAATCGACCTCTCCACGCGACGGGCCGGCGGCGCGTGGCGCGTAGGACGGCGCGCCGGGCGGTACGTCGACCGTCACGCGATACGACGCGGACAGGCGCGCCACGACGCGATCGACCTCGACGCGCCTCCGCTCGGCGCGCAGGGCTTCACGCGCGCGGCTCGCGACGTCGGCCACGTCCCCGTCGTCGCGGCGTACGACGCGCACCACGTACACGCCCCAGGCGCTCGCGACGGGACCGCTCCACCCCGCGGGCGCCCGATCGACGTGAGCGGCGAGACGATCGCCCGCGGCGCGCGACAGCTCGTCCTGCGTCCACCACCGCTCACGCGGGACCGCAGATGCGTCGCTCGCGACCGAGCGGGCGACCGCGTCGACGTCCCCTGCGTCGTCGGGCGCAGCGCGGAGTGACGTGAGCGCACGCTCGGCGCGCGCGGACGCGTCGGGGCCCCGAAAGAAGAGCAGCCACAGGCGCGCGCGTGGCGCCGCGAGCTCCGCGCGATGTGAGGAGATGTATGCGTCGACCTCGGCGGCGGAGGGCTCGGGCACCGGCGTGGCCGCCTCGAGGTGCGCGCGCATCACCTGCGCGAGGCGCGCGCGAACCTCGGCGTCGCCCTGCCCCAGCCCGAGGCGCTGGGCCTCTCGCGCGAGCACCTCTTCTTCGACCAGCGCGCGGATCGCCTCACGCTTGTCTTCGTCGGTCGCGCGTGAGCGCAGCTCGCGGGTCGCGCGCGACCGGTCGATCGCGATGTCGTACGCGTCACGACGCGCGGGCGCCAACGCCGCGAGGAGCGCTCCTACCGCGACGAAGTGTGTGAGGCGATGCCCGGCGATCGCGACCAGCCACGCGCGCATCGTCGCCTCAGGGGTTGCCGCGCACGCTGAGCGACCACGACGATCCGCCCGCGCACGGCTCTTTGGCGACGACGAGGATCGACACGTCGCGGCTGTCGTCGGCGTTGTTGCCCGTGGCTCCCTCGCCCCAGCTGAGCGTCACCTCGTCGACGGCCGTACCGGTCTTCTCGGAGCGGAGCGTGGGGTTGATGCACGAGAGCACGTCGTTCGCCGTGTCGACGTAGGCGAGCAGATCGTAGTCCTGCCCCGTCGGCGTGAGCGTGATCCTCACCTGCTGCGCCGCTCCGCCCACGCCCGTGTCGTTCTCGGTGACGCGCACGCGCAGCCACTCCGAGCACGGCCCCATCGCGGTGATGACGTTCGCGCCCGTGTCGCCGCTCACCGCGCCGAGAACCTTGGCCGTGGCGCAGGTGTTGACGGGCGCGATGCCGCCGACGTCGGGGCCCGACTCGGGGACGGGCGGCGCCGCCTCGACCGCGCACTCACCGCCTTCGCACGGCGGCGGACGCGGCTGCCCGGGCCCCGTGGCCAGCGTGGCCGATGGCGCGAAGCCCTCTCCTTGCACGAGGCCGTCCTCGTTGCAGGCCGCGGCCACGACCGCCGGCGAGACGAAGAGCAGCGACGCCGCGAGCG
>JAGQJA010000491.1 GCA_020430845.1 Myxococcales bacterium | reverse complement strand
CCCGACCGCTGAGTCGGGCGACGCGCCCCCGTCAGCGCGCCCGCCTACCTGGGCGAGGTCGGGCTCGACCACGCGGCGACCCTGGTCACGGGCGACGCGATCTCCAAGACGCGCGGCGGGGAGCCGGTCCTACGCGTCGCGGGGTGAGCGCGACCACGAGGCGCATATGCTGGATTTCCCTGGAGAGAGCGTCTTCGAGCAGTTCTTCGGCGGCCCGGCCGTCGAGTCCTCACCTCGAGACCTCTTCTGGAGATACGAATGGCGGAGCGCCGACGGCCTCGTGCTGCGCTTCTCTTTTCACGCACTGCAGCGTTCGATTCAGACCGATTTGATCTTCGACGGGACCACGGTCTCGACGGTATGCCACGAGGGGGCCACGACCATCTACGTCCGCGGAGACTCACTCTCGTGCAGCTTCTCCAGCGCGGGCTCGCGAGGCCAGCTGTCGTTGACCCTTCGCCCATCCTTGAGGCTGGACTGGTCGACGCTGGAGGTCTAGCCGGCTGCCGGTGCCGGAGCCAGGTGCGACGCGGTCGACCGCGCGCCCGACCGCGCAAGCGGGGCTATCCTTGGGTTCCATTCTAGTCGGGGCGGCCGGTTCGCTCAGTCGGATGAGGCGAATCCGCCGAGCCATCCCGCGGCGCGCCAGCGTCCACGGTCTCGCTCTCGGCGATTGTCTCCCAGACGACACCAGGGTCTTGGCCCGCTGGTGGGAGAGGACCCTTCCCCAGATTCCGCACGGTCGCGACCAAGACCTTCCCACCGAGCTCTTCGGGGGTCAGCGTGTGCTCGGACTTGACCGAGAACCTGTATCCGACGAAAGCGCGACTGCGGCCGCCGTAGTCAGCGACCAACTCCACACGGTGCGACGCACCGGCGCTCACGCGGACGCTCGCTTCCACCGCGAGCCACGCCGCGAAGTTCTTCGTCGCGGCGCGCATGCTCCCGACGGGACGGTCGTCCACCCGAACCTGCAGCGTTGTCGCCTCCCAGTCGGCGCGGATGTCGTTCTTCACTCTGAGTCGCAGGAGCACCGCAGGGCTCTCGGGCTTCGCGGGCGAGGTCGCCGTCGCGCGCAGCACGCGGTTCTCGGGTCGGCGTGGCGGCGGCGCTGGAGGCGTGCACGACACGAGGGCGAAGACGACGCCGCAGCTCCATGCACGCGAGGGCTTCCGCAACATCAGCGCTCCTCTGCGTGTCACAGCGGCGGACACGCAACCGAGCTCGCGCCCAAACAAACGGGCACTCCGCCCGAGAATTCCAATGCAATTGCTATCAGCATATCCGTGGAGTGCGCCACCAAATCCACGTTCCCGCCTCTATTGCAGTGTAGCCCCTGAAGGATCCCCTCATGATATTGGCCTGAAGGTGCGCGTTTCTCGACAAGAACGGCCAGCCGCGTCGACGGCCTGCGTTCGTCATCGCGACGAACGCAAGGCGTTCCGCTAGAATCGTGCGCTCCGCCGACGCGCGTGCCGCCGCTCACCTCGTCCGCGGACGTCAGAAGAGCGCCGCGCCCAAGAACGCCTCTTCGGCAACGCGTCGCAGGTCACGCCACCCGCGGTAACGGCCCGCGTTCGTGATCGCGACGAATGCGAAGCGCTTTCGGGGCGCGCATACGAAGCAGGCGGTCGACCCGAGTCCGGCGCCGGTATGTGTCCAGACCGGACCCTGCGGCGAATCGATTCGATAGACGCCGTAGCCGTACCACACGTCTCGCTCGTTCGTGGACGTGTGCTTGTTCATCATGTCTTCGAACGTTTCGGACCGGAGGACTTCGGGCACCCGGCCGAGCAGCCGCGACGTGAAGAGACAGAGCTCGTCGACCGACGCGTGGAGGCCACCGACGGGCCGCTGCACGTACGGATCGAGGTAGGGCGGGTCGAACGAGCGCTCGCGCCCGCCTTCGTCGACGCCGAAACCGTCTGCGTGCTCGCGCGTCAGCGCGACTGCGCCGTCCGTCGTGGCGGACACCATGCCGACCGGCTTCGTCACGAGCGCTCTCAAGGCCTCGTCGAACGGTGTCTTCGACGCGCGCTCGATGGCGGCACCGACGAGGAGATACCCCGTGTTGGAGTATTCGAAGCGATCGATGGGCCCGAGGGAGAGCACGTTCTTGCTGAACAGATCTTGGTATTCGTGGCCCCTTCGAACGTCGCGGAGCTTCAGGATCTGGTTCCGCGAGAGCCCCGCGGTGTGCGTGAGCAGGCGGCGCAGGGTCACTCCCCTCCCCGCGGCACCGTCGGAGAACGAGACCCATGGGATGAGGTCCGCCATCGGGGCGTCGAGATCCAAGACCTGCTGCTCGACGAGAGAGAGGGCCGCGAGCGACGTGAAGGTCTTCGTGACAGACTCCAGGCGGAAGAGGGTCGCCGTCGTCACGGGCGCGCTCGTCCCGAGCTTGCGCACACCGCGCGCCGTCATCAGGGCGGGCTTGCCGTCGAGCACCACCCCGATCGCCCCGCCGGGAGCCGGAGACGATTCGAGGCTCTCTTCGAACGCCCGGACCACGCGCTCCCACCGCGCGTCGACCTCAGGCGTGACGCCGGCGTCGACGCGAGGTTTGACAGGGAGCGCTCCGCGGCCGGGCAGTGAGGCCGGTCTGGATCCACACCCCGCTGCCCACGCCGCGGCGCCGAAGACAGCGCAAAGCGCCTCACGACGATTCAGCGAGCTGGCGCGACGCGAAGGCGCACGCTCTGCGGGCGGATGGGGCGGATGGACGACGAGGGAGCCGCTCACACGTCGCAGCGTACTTGGCCCCCTGGCGCACCTCTACTGTGGTGATGCCCGCGCAAGGTCGGCCGGGTCGCCAGCTAGGTCTCGGCGCAAGCCGAGCGCCGGGCGGCGGACCACGCACAGGCGCGAAGACGCGAGAGCGCAAGCCACGCTACGCTGCCGTCGTGGGCTTCTGGGACTTCCTCCGCAAGGATCAATCCTCGGTGGAGTGGTAAGACCTCGCCCTGTCACGTCGT
>JAGQJA010000002.1 GCA_020430845.1 Myxococcales bacterium | reverse complement strand
CGAAGTACTCGACCGCGTTCTCGGGGAAGAGCTCCTTCATCTCGCCGTAGAGCTGCGCGGCGAGCGTCTTGTTGGGCGCGAGGATGAGCGTGGGCGAGTTGCGCTTGGCGATGACGTTGGCGATCGTGAACGTCTTGCCCGAGCCGGTGATGCCCAGCAGCACCTGGTGCTTCTCGCCCTGCTCGAGCCCGCGCGTGAGCTGCGCGATGGCCTCCGGCTGATCGCCTTTGGGCTCGAAGGGTGAGCTGAGCTTGAACGCAGTCGCCATGCCAGCCGGCTAATTTGGCCCCGCTTCGCGCGCCGCGCAAGCCCCGCGACGGGCGCCGCGCGTGATAGCGTCGCCACGTGAGCAACGAGCGTAAGACCGACGCGACGAAGGGCGCTGGGACGAGGCGCATCAAGGGAGGCTCGCTGCCCCCGCCCGCGCCCGGGAAGCAGGGCAGCACAGTGGCGTGGCTCGGCCTCGGAGCGATGGGCAGGCCCATGGCGCGCAGGCTCGTCGACGCCGGCTACGACCTACGCGTCTTCAACCGGACTCCCGGTCGCGACAAGGACCTCGTCAAGGCCGGCGCGCTCTCGGCGCGCACGCCGTACGACGCCGTGAACGGGGCGAGCTTCGTGTTCACCATGGTGGCCGACGCGCACGCGCTGCTGTCGCTCATGAGCGGCAAGCGCGGCGTGCTCGCGGGGCTCGCGGCCACGCCGTCGAAGCGGCGCCCGGTCGTCGTCGACATGTCGACCATCGGGCGAGAGGCGGCCGTCGAGGTGAGCGAGATGGCGCGCGAGGCGGGCGTGCACTTCGTGGACGCCCCCGTGAGCGGCTCCGTGGGGCCCGCCGCGCGGGGAGAGCTGGTCGCGCTCGTGGGCGGCGGCGTGCGCGTCGTCGAGCGCGTGCGTCCTCTGCTCGGGCACCTCTGCCGTGCGCTCGTGCACGCGGGCGGCCCTGGCCAGGGGCAGGCGCTCAAGGTGGTCTTGAACGGCCTCGGCGCGCACCACCTGGTGGCGCTCGCGAGCATGCTCGCGCTCGGAGAGCGGGTCGGGCTCGCGCGAGACGTGGTGCTCGACGCGGTCACGAGCGGCGCGTTCGCGACGCCGAGCTACGTCTCCAAGCGCGCGAAGATCCTGGCCCACGACTACACGCCCGACTTCTCGTTGGCGCTGACCCTCAAGGACTGCCGTCTCGCGACGGACCTCGCGCGCCGCGCCGGCGTCGCGCTCCCCGTGCTGTCGGCGATCGAGCGCGAGGTCGACACGGGCGTTCGCGCGGGGCTGGGCCACCTCGACCTCTACGCACTCGAGAAGATGTACCGCTGAGCCGGCGTCAGCGGACGGCGGTCACCATGTGCGACCCGCCGCCGAAGACGATCGCGTCGAGGAGCGCGTCGTCGGCGACGAGCTCCAGCGCGACGTGCGCGCGAGACACCTGGAGCACGCCGCCCGCGTCGTCGAACCCACACGCCGCCGCGCCCTCGACGGAGCCCTCGCGCCAGAGCTGCTCGGCAGGGCTGCCGGCCGCGGGCGAGAACGTGACGCGCCGGCCCGAGCGGAGGCGCTCGCCCGTCTCGAGCGCGCGCACGTCGGCGACGACGTCGGTGAGCACGTGGCTGTCGACGCCGGTGCACAGACGAGCGCCGGCGGCCCGCAGCCGCGTCACGTCGGCCAGACCGTCGCCCAGGTCGGCCTCGGTCGAGGCGCAGATGCACGCGAACGCGGCCGCGTCGCCGAGCAGCGTCGCCTCGTGAGGCGCCAGGTGCGTCGCGTGCACGGCCACGAAGCGGTTCGAGAGCACGCCCCGCTCGGACAGCAGCTCGACGGGCCTGCGGCCGGTCTCGGCGACGCACTCGTCGATCTCACGCGGCTGCTCGGCCACGTGCATGTGCAGCGGGAGCGCGTGCGCGTGGGCGTAGGCCGCGAGCTCGCCCAGCCAGTCGGGGGGCACGGCGCGCACGCTGTGCGGCGCGAGGCCGATGCGCACGTCGGCCTGATCTCGATACTTCACACGTAAAGCATCTACGTCGCGCAGCACGGCGTCGGCGGTGGGGTCGCAGAACCGACGCTGCCCCGGCTCGGCCGCGCGGCCCGCTCCGGCGCGGTGGTACGCGACGCGCAGGAGGCAAACGCGGAGCCCCTCGGCGCGCGCCGCCGCGATGACCGCGTCGGCCATCGCGAGGCGATCGTCGTACGGTGTGCCGTCGGGCTGGTGGTGGACGTAGTGGAACTCCCCCACGGTCGACACGCCCGCGCGCCGGAGCTCGCGGTAGGCGACGCGGCTGATCTCGTGCACGCTCTCGGGCGTCAGCCCCGCCGCGACGGCGTACATGGCGCCGCGCCACGACCAGAAGTCGCCGCGCTCGTCGGCGCGCGCCGGTCTCTGCGCCAGGCCACGCATCGCGCGCTGGAAGGCGTGAGAGTGGGCCGACGTCAGCGCGGGCAGCTCGATCGTGCCGTCGTCGACGATGCGCAGCATGTTCACCTCGGGCGTCGGGCGAAGGGCGCGCGGCTCACTGGCGCATGAGGTCGGAGGCCGCGTTGGTCACGTAGTGATAGCGCGGCCAGTGACGGTAGAACTTGCCGTGCAGCACCGGCGCGCCGTCGTTCGGGTCGACCTCTTCGCCGAAGACCCCCACCACGCGCACGAGCGAGCCCACGCCGACCGACTTCTCGCCCGTCTCGTCCTCGGGGCGGAGCGTCAGGAGCGCGTGCGCGACGCCGAAGTCGCGCGCGCTGATCGTCACGCGGCACGTGTCGTCGTCGTTCTTGTTCGAGCAGAGGTTGCGGGGCTCGAGCCGGCGCACGCTCACCGTCACGTAGGCGGCGCCGCCGGGGCCGGGCGCGCGCCCGGTGACGACGCCGAACATCGAGGCCGAGTGCTTGCGCCAGGCCTCGGGCTCGCGCGCGAACATGACCGGGTCGTAGTCTTTGGCGCCGGCGAGGGCGTCTTCTTCGGGCGCCGTGGGGACGTACTTGGGCGCGTGACCGTACGGTCCGGCGCCGCCGCACGCCACGAGGGCGAGGCCCGCTGCGATCGCGAAGCGCTTCATCGTCCGCGGTTCTATCACACCTCTTCGGCCGGGCGCGCCGTGAGCGATCGGACGACGAGCTCGCAGGCAACGAGCCCGAGCAGCACGAGCGCGACGACCCACGAGATGTCGACCGTGGCGCGTGCGCCGCCGTGGGACAGGGCCGACGCCGCGGGCGCCACCGCGCGCGGGCGCGTGTCGACCTCGCGGGCGACCGGGGCCGCCACGCGGAGCTCGGACGCGCCGTCCACGCGCAGCTTGTAGACGCCCACGAGGCTGGGCGCGGCGGTGAGCCCGTCGGGACCGCGTGCGGGCTCCCCCTTGCCGCCCGGGCCCTCCCACGAGACCTCTCGCGCGCCGGCGAGCTTCCACGGGGCGCCCACTTCGCCGCGGCGGGGCACCGCGCGCTCTCGTGCGGCGGCGGCGAACGCGTCGAGCAGCGCGAGGAACCCTGGCCGGAGCGTGAGATCCGACAAGTCGAGCGACAGCGGCATCGTCGAGAGCCAGAGCTCGCCGCGTCCGCGCGTGCGTCGCCCGAAGAGCAGCGCGCCGTCGCTCCACCGCACGACGCCGTCCATCTCGGCGGCGTCCTCGTCTGCGATGCGGGCGCGACCTCGCGGAGAGAACTCGGCCAGGCTCAGCGCCGACTCACCGAGCACCGGCGCCGCGGCGGCGACGTCGGCGCCCGCGGGCGCCTCGCGGGACCACGTGAAGGGTCGCGTCACGAACGGGTCGACCGTGGCGCCGAGCGGCGCCGACGCGGCGCGGGCCCCGAGCGTGAGCAGCACGACGCCCCCGCGTTCGGCGAACGTCGTCACGGCGCGCCGTTGCTCGGGCGTGAGGCCGGGCGGATCGTCGACCACGAGCGCCGCGAAGGCCGCGAGGTCCTCGACCTGGTCCGGGACCTGCGGCAACGAGCGCGCCGTCATCTCGAGGCCCAGAGCGCCGAGCGCCTGCTCGAGCACCGACGCTCCGCCGGTCGCCGCCGACAGCTCCCCGCGATCGGCGACGAAGCCGATCGACGACGGGCCGCTCTCGATCAGCACGAGCGCGCGATCGTCGGACGCGACGGCGTCCTTGCCCGTGAGCTCGGCGAACACCTCCGCGCCGTCCGGTCCGGGCTTCGCGGGGACGAGCACCTCGCCGCGCAGCGTCGGCGCGAGCGGCGCGGCGCCGAGCACCTCGTCTCCGCTCTTGACCCGCACCTCGCGCCCCGTCGCCGCACCCACGCCGCTGCACGCGAAGCGGACGCGCACGTGGACACCCGCCCGGTCTGCGCCGAGGAGCGCGCAGTCGTCGACCGGCGCGGCGAGCTCTGGCATCGCGACCCACACCGGGACCGCGCTCCCCTCCCCGATGGGAGGGCCGTCGGGTCTGCCGTCGGCGAGATCGCTGAGCACGACGACGCGCCGGTCCACCTGCGGGAGCGCCCCCACGAGCGTGCCGCCCGTCGCGATCGCGCCGTCGAGGTCCGTGGCGCGATCGCTCGGCTCGAGCTGGTCGAGCGCAGTCCGGGCCGCTCCCAGATCGGTCGTGGCGGCCAACGCCACCCGCGCCGGCGCGCCGGCCAGTACGATCGCGACCGCGTCGCCTTCGTGCAGCGAGGCGACGATCTGCTGAGCCCCCTCGCGCGCCTTGGCGAACCGCGGTCTGCCGTCGGGAGACGGCGCGCGCATGCTCATCGAGTCGTCGAGCACGATCGCGATCGCGAGCGACGCGCCCGAGCGCGACATCGACAGGCGCGTGCAGCGTACGAGCGGCGACGCCCCCAGGAGCGCGAGCGCCAGGATCGAGAGCGCTCGCAGCGCGAAGAGCGTCCGGTCCTCGAGCCGCGCGCGACGCCTGGCCTTGGGGCGCGTGGCGGGCACGAGGCGCGCCGCCGCGAACGGGTGCGGCTCGGCGCGCTTTCGGCGGAGCCGGTGCGCGATGACGGGCGCGACGACGAGGGCCGCGATCGCGAGGGCGAGCGCCGTGACGAAGCTCATCGCATCGCCTCCACGACGCGCCTCACACCTCTGCCGGGATCGCTCGAGGTGTCGAGGCTCACGAATCGCGCGCCTCGGGCGACGAGCGCCGAACGCCACGCGTGCTCGAGCTCGGCGAGCCGCGCGAGGTAGTGGACGCGGGCCTCGGCGTCGGTCTCGACGACGACGTCTCCTTCGAGCGACTTGAGGCGCACGCTCTCGTCGAACGGGAACTCCACCTCGTCGCGGTCGAGCACCTGCACCACGCAGAGCACGCGGCCGCGCGCGCCCAGGGCGGCGACGGCATCGACCGATCGGTCGGGCAGATCGAGCAGGTCGCTGAAGAGCACGATCATCGAGCCCCGCCGCGACGTGCGCGCGACGTGGGCCAGAGACTGCTCGAGCAGGCGAGCGTCGGCGAACGCGTCTCCTTCGGCGCGCTGCCCCTCGAGCTCGTCGAGGATGCGCTCGAGCGACTCGCGCCCGCCGGCCACCGGAGCGCCCCGCGCGTCGTGGCGACCTCCGATGAACGTGAGCCCCACCGGGTCGCCGCTCGAGATCGCCACGCGCGCGAGCGCCGCGGCCACGACCGCGGACCACGCGAGCTTGGAGCCCGGCGCGCGCTTCCCGCGGTAGCCCATGGACTTCGTCGCGTCGACCACGAGGCGCACGGCGCGATCGGTCTCCGTCTCGAACTGCCGCACGAGCAGGCGGTCGTGACGGAGCAGTGAGTGACGGTCGAGCCAGCGCAGGTCGTCGCCGGGCACGTATTCGCGGTGCCCGCCGAACTCGATGCCCGCTCCTTTTCGCGCGCTGCGGTGCGCTCCGGCGTAGGTGCCCTCGGCCGCCGCGCGCGACCGAAGGCGGAGCGGACCGAGGGAGCCCCAGTCGAGCGCCTCGCGCACGCGCACGCGCCCGTCCTCGGCTGTGATGCGCCCGGCCATGCGTCGCGCTACGGCAAGCCGACCTCGGGCACAGGCCCGGCCACCTTGGCGTTGGCGCCGCTCAAGAGGTCACGCGCGAGCGCCACCTCCATGAGGTCGAGCCCCGTGGAGCCGACGACCTTGCGGAGCGCGTCTTGTGCGCCCTTGGAGTCGCCAGAGAGGCGCAGCTCCATCGCCGAGTAGAAGAGCGCCTCCGTGCGCTGCGTGGGCGTGGCCGCGGCGGCGACGAGGTCACTGCCCTTGAGCTTGCCGAGGCCGAACTGCGCGACGCGGCCGATCCAGCGCGGGTCGGACTGCGCGTCCTGCAGCACGCGCTCTGCGGCGCCGTCGCCCGACGACTTGAGCTGCTTCTCGAGCAGGCGCACCCACAGGGCGTAGTAGACGATGTCCTCGCGGCTCAGCTCGGCCACGAGGCCGTGCGACAGGCCCTCGCGCGCGGCGGAGAGGTCGCCCTGGACGAACGCCCGACTCACGAGCTGGCCGACGGTGGCCGCGGTCTGCCTCTTGTCGCGCGGCGCCGCGTCGAGCGCGCGCTCGAGGGCGCGCTGGGCCTTGGTCGACGCGCCGAAGCGGTCGAGCACGCGAGAGAGCAAGCGTTCGACGCGCGCGCGATCGTCTTGCTCGGTCGCCGAACGCGCCTTGGCGAGATCGCGCAGCGCCTCGGTCAGCGGCGTTCGCGCAGCGCCCAAATCGCCCTGCTCGCGCGTGATGTCGCTGACGAGCAGCAGGATCTCGGCGCGCAGCGTCGGGAGCTTCTGCGTGTCTTCTGCGCCGAGCGCCTCGTTGAGGCGGTCGAGCGCGCTCTTGATCTTCTGGTCGTGCCAGTCGATGCGCGCCAGGGCGAGCAGCGTCGCGCCCAGCTTCTCTCGCTTGGCCGACTCCGAGAGGAGCGCGCGTGCCTCGTCGAGGTGGCCCTCGCGCACCTCGATCTCGCCCATCACGGCGCGCACCCGCGAGGCCGATGGCGCGGTCTTGGTCTTCGACGCGTCGGCGATCTTGAGGATCGGGTCCGCGGCGCGAAACGCCCGCCGTGCGGCGTCCGCGTCCTCGGCCTCGAGCTCGACGGTCATGGCGTGCAGCGTGATACCGAGCGCCACCCCGAGCACGCGCGGGTCCTTCTGCGCCTTGGCGGCGTCGAGCAGCACGGCGGGCGCCGCCTCGGCCATGCCCAGCTCGACGAGGGTGGACGCCACGAGCGCGGCCGGCTCGGGCGCGGTCGCGTCGAGTCGATACGCCTCCATCGCGCACGCGAGAGACGCGACGCGGAGCACGTCGATGTCCTTGGACCAGTCCTCGTCGTCGCGGATCGCCTCGCGCGGCGTCGGCGGGCGGATGGCGCGGGCCAGGTCGAGCCACTTCTCGGTGTCGGGGCGATCGGCGACGGCCTCGAGCGCGTGGAGCAGGTCTGGCTTGACCAGATCGCGCGCGTGGGCCTTCTCGATCGCCGCGATGGCCCCGTGCACGTCGGCGTTGCGCAGGTAGATCGCCGCGAGCACCGTGCCGCCCGTCGTCAGCGCGCGCACGGCCTCGCTTCCCTCTTCGCGCTGCGGCTGGATGCGCCGGGCGCGATATGCGGTGCGCAAGGCGACGGCCCTGTCGAGCAGCTCGATGGTGCGCGCCACGGCAGCGTCGCGCGCCTCTTTGCTCGGCTCGAGCAGGTGACGCGTGACGGCGTGCACCTCGGCGGCGCCGGCCTGCACGAGCGGCGCCTTGGACACGGTGTCGCGCGTCCACGCGTCGATCGCCTGGATGTGGAGCTTGATGTCGGGCTGCTCGGCCGGCGGCGCGACGCGCAGGAGCATCTCGTACATCGCGCGGGCGCGACCGTCGTCGCCGCGCTTGGCGAACTCGAGCGACGCCGCGCCCAGCGCGTTGGCGCCGTTGGTGCCGAGCATCTCCTTGGTGAGCTCGCCCGCGCGCGTCAGGTACATCGCGCCGGCGATCGCTGCGATGCCGCGCTGCTTGTCGGCACCCTGCATACGCTTGGTGGCGCGCGACAGCTGCTTGGCGACCACCGCCTCGAGTCGGAGCGACCGCTCGCGCGAGCCGGGCTCGGCGGCGAGCAGATCACGCACCGCGCTGGCGAACGCCTCGTCGGTGACCTCGTGACCTGCCACCGTGGCACGCTCGGAGAAGTGAACGGGCTGCCCGTACGGCCCTTTGGGCGTGCCGCACGCGGCGAGCGCCAGGACGGTGACCACGACGGCCGAGACGGGCCGGATCGCACGTGCGACGCGCCGCGCCCAGCTGGGCGAGCGGGGCCTGGCTCGGGTCACGAGGTCTCTCGGCTCGTGAGCACACGGGATCGGCGCAACGGAGTTGCGCCTTGGCAGCGCGGCGCGACGCATGGTGGGAGGAGTGTAGCCGAATGTCGAAAGGGGCTCCATCGTCGCCGTCGAGGGGGTACGACTACTCGGGCATGGCACGCGCGCAGCTCCTCGTGGTCGATGACGAGCCCTCCATCCTCACGACCCTCCAAAAGGCCCTGACCTTGGAGGGATACGCCGTCGACGTCGCCGGGGGCGTCAAGGTGGCCGAGGACAAGCTCAAGAAGAGGACGTACGAGCTCTGCCTCTTCGACGTCATGCTCCCCGACGGGGACGGCCTCGAGCTGCTGCAGCGCGTGCGCGCGGGCAACAGCGACGTGCCCGTCATCATGATGAGCGGGCACGCCACGATCGACACCGCCGTGCGCGCGACGCGGCTCGGCGCGCTCAACTTCCTCGAGAAGCCCCTCAACACCGACGCGCTGCTCATCGCGGTCGAGACGGCGCTGCGGCTCGAGCGTGCCGAGCAAGAGGCGAGAGAGCTGCGCGCGGCCAGCGGCGCGACCGGCGAGCTCATCGGCGAGAGCGCCGCCATCCTGCGTCTGGTCGAGCAGATCCAGCGCGCCGCCAAGAGCAACGCGAGCGTGCTCGTGACGGGAGAGCGAGGCACCGGCAAAGAGCTCGTCGCGCGCGCGATCCATCAGCTCTCGCCGCGCGCAAAGGGTCCCCTCGAGAAGCTCAACTGCGCCGCGCTGCCGAGCGAGCTCATCGAGAGCGAGCTGTTCGGTCACGAGGCGGGCGCGTTCACGGGCGCGACGAAGCAGCGGCGCGGAAAGTTCGAGCGTGCCAGCGGCGGCACGCTGTTCCTCGACGAGGTCGGCGACATGCCGCTCGCCATGCAGGCCAAGCTGCTGCGCGTGCTGCAAGAGCGCGAGATCGAGCGCGTGGGCGGGAGCGAGACGCTCAAGGTCGACGCGCGTGTGGTGGCGGCCACCAACCGCGACCTGGTGAAGGCCTGCGAGACCGACGCCTTTCGCGCAGACCTCTACGACCGGCTCAACGTCGTGCCGCTCGCCATCCCGCCGCTCCGCGCGCGGCGCGACGACATCCCTCTCTTGGCGCGACACTTCCTCTCGCTCGCGTCGAAGGCCAACGACCGCCCCGGCATCCGCTTCGAGGACGACGCCGTCGCCGCGCTCGCGGCCTACAGCTTTCCGGGCAACGTGCGCGAGCTGCGCAACCTCGTCGAGCGGCTCGTCATCCTCACGCCCGACGACGTGGTGCGCGCCGACGACGTGGAGCAGTGCCTCCCAGGCGGCGTCGGCCCCAAGGCGACGGGGCTCTTCCGCCCTGGGGTGCCGTTCCGCGTGCTGGTCGAGGAGGCCGAGCGGCAGATCCTCCATGACGCGTTGACGCACCACGGCGGACAGATGGCCGCGACCGCGCGCGGCCTCGATCTCGAGCGCAGCCACCTCTACAAGAAGGCGAAGGCCCTCGGTTTGCGCGGAAAAGAGGACGACAAGGACGAGGGGTGAGGGACGCGACCCCACCCGCCCCCACCTTGAGCGCGACCGTGGTCCCGCGTAGGAAATTCGGCGCGAACATCCGACAAAAGTTCAATAGAGACGCGCACTTGGCGCGGCTCTGCGGGGCGGCGCTGCTAGGGTCCGCGCCCGATGGTGGGACACAGGCGAGGGGTCGCGTGGGCGGTCGTGGTGGGAGCGCTGAGCGTCGCGTGCAGCGGCGTCGTCGGCGACGAGCGCGCGTCGGTCGACGAGCACGTCGGGGCCGTGTCCTCGGCCTTCACCCGCGCGTCGCTCGAGAGCGACGCCCCGCGTGACCTGCTCGTCGCGATCGCCCACGTCGAAGAGGGGCTCGACATCCCGCGCCTGCGCGAGGTCGACGCCGACAACGAGGTGCCCGCCGCCGGGCCGCTCCAGCTCCGTCACGGCAAGCTCGACACGCTCGCGCGCGGCGCCGCGCTCGTCGGCGCGAGCGAGCTCGATCTGCGACGAGACGCCGACCTCGCGCTCCGCGCCGGCGCCCAGGTGCTCGCCGAGCTCGGGCGGCAGACGGGAGCGCGGCCCGACGATCTGGCGAGCTACCGCGCCGCGATCGAAGAGATGAGCGGCTTCGCCGACGAGCCGCACCGCAAGTCGTACGCACACAAGGTCTTCGCGACGCTGGCGCGCGGCGGTACGTTCACGGCGCGCGACGGGGAGACCGTCACGCTCCCCCGCCACGATCTGCCGCCGTCTCTCACGGTCGAGATCGACACGCGCCTGCACACGCTCGCGACCTCGGACTACCCGGCGGCCGAGTGGATCCCCACGAGCTGCACCAACAAGTGCACCGCAGGCCGCGGGGGCGTCAAGGTCGACACGGTCGTCATCCACGACACCGAGGGCAACTGGAACGCGAGCGTCGCGACGTTGCAGAACGATCCGGGCAAGAGCGTGCAGTACATCGTGGGCACCGACGGGCGCGTCGCGCAGTTCGTGTCCGAGGCGACGACCGCGTGGCACGGCGGCAACTCGGTCTACAACCAGAAGAGCGTCGGCATCGAGCACGTGGGCTACTCGACCAAGCCCTATACCGAGGCCGAGTACGCCGCGAGCGCCAAGCTCGTCGACTACCTCACGACCAAGTACAACATCCCCCGCGACCGCGCGCACATCATCGGCCACGACCAGATCCCCAACGGGAACCGCATCGCCAAGGCCAGCGCCCCGTGCGCGCTCTCGCCCAAGGAGTGCGCCAACAGCCTCAACTACGGCGGCGCCAGCGTGCACGGCGATCCCGGCGTGTGGGAGTGGCCCACCTTCATGGAGCGCATCGGCGGCACGTCCAAGTGCAACGACGTCACCGACAAGTGGACCTGCTCGTGGGACGCCAAGCGCGCCTTCCGCTGCGACGGCGCGCGCGTCGAGGTCTCGCTCTGCGACGGCCCGTCCGCGTGCACGCCGGGCGCAAAGGCCGCCGACGCGGTGTGCGACGCGCTGCCCAAGGCGGTCGCGCCTCCCGTCGCAGAGCCGCCGCCCGCGACCGTCGCCCCGCCGGCCACCGAGCCCGCGCGCGAGCCTGCCGCTCCGCTCGCCGACCTCGGCCCCGTCGCGCAAGACGACTCGGGTTGCTCGGCCAGCCCGCGCTCGCCCGTCGGCGCCCCCGGCTCGGCCGCGGCGCTCGTGGCCCTCGCGGCGCTCGCCCTCGCCCGCCGTCCGCGTCGCCCGTCCGCGCGCGCGTAGTCGCACGCGCACCCGACGCGCCGGTGGTACGCTCGGCCGCATGTCCGGGATCGATGCGCACCTTCCCCCCGACCTCGCGCTCTCTCCGGCCGTCGCGTACGCGATGCTCGAGATCGCCTACCTCGTGACCGCGATCGACGGGCGGCTCACCGACGAAGAGCTCGCCGCGTTCCAGGTGCTCGCGGCGCGCCTACGCGGGCTCCAGAGCGTGAGCAACGCGGACGTCGAGTCGCTCGTCGCCAAGTTCGCGCACAACATCGACCCCGAGGACATCGTCGCGCGCGTCCAGGCGCTGGCCCCCAAGCTGCCCGTCGAGCACCACGAGCTGGCGTACGTGCTCGCGCTCGCCCTCGCCTTCGTCGATCAAGACCCGCACGAGGCCGAGGACCGCCTGCACACCGTCCTCGGCGACGTGCTGCACATCTCGGCCGACCGTCGCGAGGCGCTCGCCCGACGCGTCGCGCTCGACGGTGGCGGCACGGCCTGAGCGGCGGCTCAAGGCCCCGCGAGCAGCGCCTCGATCGCCTCTGCGATCTCCTTGGCGTCGGGCGCGACGGCGCTCGGCCAGGCCTTGACCGGCACGCCCTTCTTGTCGACGAGGTACTTGTGGAAGTTCCACTTGGGCGGACCGAGCGCGTCGCCCAGCGTGGCGTAGAGGGGAGCGCGGTCGCGGCCCTTGGTGACGACCTTCTCGAACATCGGAAAGGTCACGCCGTAACGCGTCTTGCAGAACGAGGCGATCTCGGCCGAGGTGCCGGGCTCCTGCCCGCCGAAGTCGTTCGACGGAAAGCCCAGCACCGCGAACCCGCGCGCCTCGTACTTTGCGTGGAGCGCCTGCAGTCCCTCGTACTGAGGTGTGTACCCACACTCGGACGCGGTGTTCACCACCAAGAGCACCTTGCCCGACCACGCCGCCAGCGACGCGGGCGTCCCGTCGAGGCGCTTGAGGTCGAAGCCGTGGATCGAGCGCCCTGTCGTCGCGCCCTCCGAAGCGGTCGCGGCGCTCGACGGCGCCGTCGAGGCGCTGGGTGAGGGGGGCGCGTCGCCCTTGCATGCCATCACCCCCGCGGCGAGCGCGCACGCGGCGACGAGGACGGTCGGATCACGCAGTGAGATCATGGGTGTCGTCCCTTCCGACCATCTGCTCCCAGTACGGAGAGAGATCGAGCTCGACGTCGAGCCGCTTGAGCAACTGGAACAGCCCGCCGAGCTTTCTGTGCAAGAAGATGAGGCGGCGCGGCGGCGGCGAGAAACGAAGGCTCTTGGTGAACCTGCGCACCACGTCGCGCGAGCGGGCCGCGTAGTCGCCGTCGCGGAAGGCGAAGGGCTGGCGCCGCGCGTCGAACGGCTCCGCGGCGCTGAGGAGCATCTCGGCGAACATGTCGCGCGCCTCGGGCCCCTCGCGCGGGTCGAGCAGGCCGAACGCCACGCCCTCTTCGACGATGTCGTTGCGGCTCGAGCGGTCGACCGCCCTGAGAAGGCGCGTGTACTGGCGACGGAAGTCGACGTCGTATTCGACGGTGGCGCCGAAATCGAGGAGCACGATCTGATCGCGCTCGGGCCGGACGAGGAAGTTGCCGAAGTTGGGGTCGGTCTGCACGAGCCCCCATCGAAAGAACTCCATGCAGTAGAGATCGAGCATGGCGCGGGCGAACGCGACACGGTCGGCACGCGAGGGCGCCGAGAGGATCCACTCCGAGAGCGGGACGCCGTCGGCCCACGTCATCGTGAGCACGCGCGACGTCGAGAGCGACGGCAGCGCGCGCGGGACGTCGAACCGGGCATCGGCCGCGAGCAGCTCTCCGAAGCGCTCGAGGTGGGCGCGCTCGCGATCGTAGTCGGCCTCGAGATGCAAGATGACGCGGAGCTCCTCGAAGACGCCCGCGAGGTCGACCTCGCGGCGCGCGAGCGACAGCCAGCTGTCGGCCAGCTTCTCGAGCAACGCGATGTCGCTGTCGATGCTCTCGGCGACGCCTGGGTACTGCACCTTGACCGCCACGTCGGTCCCGAGCACGCGTGCCCGGTGTACCTGGCCGATGCTCGCCGAAGCGGCGGGCTGCGGGTCGAGCCCCTCGAGGGCAGCAAGTCGCTCCTCGCCGAGCTCTGCCTCGAGCACTCCGCGGACGACCTCGAAGTCGACCGGCTCCGCGCGTCCCTGGAGCCTGGAGAGGATCTCGGTCGCCTCGGGCGGGAGGATGTCGCTCGCGTCGATCGAGAGGAGCTGCCCCGCCTTCATGAGGGCTCCCTTGAGTCGACCGAGACTCTCGACGATGAGCTTGGCCTGCTCGACGCGCGCCCGCAGCTCGGACGCGCCGACCTTCTCGGCCGACGCGGCGAGGCCCGAGCGCACGCGGTGACGCAGCTCCTGCCCCGCGACGCCGGCCGCGAGCGCGAACATCGCCTTGGAGCGCCCGAGCATGTCTGTGCGCAGCGGCGCCGTCACGACAGGCTCCGGCCGGTCAAGCGGGCGGGATGCGACGCCATCCACGGCCTCGCGGAGAGGTTCTGCACGCGCGCGCTGTCGGCCGCCTCGAAGAGGGCGACGACGTTCTGCCGGACGACGGCACCGAGCACGTGCTCGAGCTTGCTCGCGCCTCGCTGCGCGGCGCGCATCACCTTGGTCGCGAGCCCGACGCGCACCTGAGCGCGCGCCGTGACGAGGGTGCGGTGCGGCCCGTCGGCGTCGAGTCGCACCCAGCCCGACGCGGCCACGGCCGAGGAGCGTTCGCGACGCTCGAGCTCCCACGTGACGATGCAGGGCGCCAGGCTCCACCGCGCGCGCACGATCCATATGTGCGCGTCGTCGATCATGACGCCAGACGGGCGCGGCGCCGGCCGGCGGACGAGCCACCGATCTCGGTGCTCCAGCTGACCAAAAGACCAACGCGACGACATCGGATCGATCCGTTCGACGTGCGGCATGAAGCGCGCGACGCGAGGGAGGTCGTCGAGCAGCAGGTCGCGGAGCCGTTCGAGGGGCGCCCCCACCGTGAATCGTTCCTCTGTAACGTTCAAAACGTTCACCGTTGGGATAGGGTTGCGCGAGCCGTCTCTGAAGTATGAGGGTAGATGCCTTGATGTCTAGGGGCGTTCTGCTATTATCGGTGGGTGGCGGCTGAGCAGCATCTATCGGCCAAATCGTTCATCATAGACGCATCTCCCAAGCAGGTCGCGGCGGCCCTCGGCGTGAGCGAGTCGTCCGTCAAGCGGTGGTGCGACCGCGGGCACCTCGCCACGTCGCGGACGCCTGGCGGCCACAGGCGCGTCGCGGTGGCCGACGTGCTGCGGTTCGCGCGCGATCGGGGCCACGTGCTCCGAGCGCCTTCGGCCCTGTTCGTCGACGAGGAGCCCTCCCGCTCGCCGTCGCCCACCGCAGCTGCGGCGCGGCGCACCTTGATGCACGCGCTCCTTGCCGACGACGCGGAGCGCGTCGCGGCGACGATCCTCGACGCATGGCGCGCGCGGGGCTCCGTCCACGCCTTGAGCGACGAGGTCATCACCCCGGTGTTCGCCGAGATCGGAGAGCGGTGGGAGCGCGGCACGGTCGACGTGTACGAAGAGCGCCGCGCGTGCGAGCTCGTGCACCGCGCGCTCCGCGAGATCGATCGCGCGCTTCCGGTTCCCGGCCGCGGCGCGCCGCGTGCCATCGGCGGCACGCTCGAGGGGGATCCGTTCTCGTTGCCGACCGCCCTCGCCGAGCTCGTGCTGCGAGAGCGCGGCTACGACGCGAGCTCGCTCGGAACCTGGCTCCCGGCCGAGACCATCGCGCACGCGGTCTCGGCCCGCCGACCGAGGCTGGTCTGGCTCTCGGTGGGACACGTCGTCGACGCGCGGCGCTTGGCCGCGGGGCACGCGCGCGTCGAGGAGGCCGCCCGCACCGTCGGGGCGTCACTCGTTGTGGGCGGGCGTGCGCTCGAGCCCGCCGTCCGCAAGCAGCTCCGCTACGCGGCGTTCTGCGACGCGATGGGTCACCTCGCGTCGTTCGCCGACGCGCTGCACGCGTGAGCGGCGGAGATCACCCTACGCCGCGGGGGACGGCTCGACGCGCACGTCGACCTCGATGCCCTCGCGCACGCTCTGTGTGACGACGCAGAAGTCTTCGAACGTGCCGAGGCAGGCCTGCAGCGCTTCGTCGTCGATCCCGCTGCCGGGATGGATGACGACCTCGACCTTGCCGATGCGGAGCCGCTTGCGCTCGTTGCGGACGAGCTGCACGCGCACCTCGGAGCGCAAGCCCGTCACGGTGACGCGCCTGCGCTTGAGGCAGAAGACGAGGCTCGCGGAGAGGCAGTCGCCGATGGCCGCCGCCAGGATGCGCGCCGGGTTGGGCGCCGAGTCCTGGCCCAGGGGCTCGGGCTCGTCGATGCGCAGGTCGGCGTAACGTTCTTTGTCGAAGCGGACGCGGAAGTCGAAGCCGTCGACCTGCTCGACCTTGAGTGTGAATTCTCCTACGGGATCCATGTCACCGTCCTCCGGCCGAGGCCGATCGTGTGCTGCTCGGGTAACGCCGAAGAGCGCCTTAGCACGAAGCGGTCCTCACTGGACGATCGCCGCGCCGAGCGCCTCGCGCAGGATCGCCTCTCGCTCCGCGCGCAGCTCCTCGACGCGCGCGGCGTAGGCGGCGTTCGACATGGTGTCGGCCCGGGCCATCTCGTGCAGGAACTTCGACTCGACGCTCGCCAGGCGCGCGCGCGGCTCGTCGAGATCCTCGTGCCACGCGTGCTCGCGGACCGTGAGGCCCGGCGGATCGTCGAAGCCGAGCGCCTTGCCGATGGTCACGAGGAGCGCGTGCTCTTCGGCCGTGCAGTGTCCGTCGATCTCGCTCATGGCGATGGCCGCGTCGTACGTGGCGCGACGGGCCTCGGGCGAGCTGATGCGCGCCGCCTCTTTGGGGATGTCGACGATGAGCGAGGCGTCGGCCTTGGGCAGATCGTGGACGCCGGCGAGGATGCCGAGCGCGCGCTCTTCGTCCGACGTGACGGTCCCGTCGGCGAGGGCGACGGCGAGGAGGATGCGGAGACAGGCCTCGGTGTCGTTTCGGTGCAGCACGCGCGGGGCAGGAGCAAGACGCGCGCCATGTGCTCGCGCGCCCGAGCGCCGTCCGCGAGGGACGCGAGGGCGCGCGTCGGCGTCACGTCGGGGCGCAAGAGCTGCGCGGGAGCGCGGACGTTTTGCGCCGCGCCGGCTCGAGCCCTCAGCGGTAGGCGCCCTCGCCCGCGTCGACGACGATGTCGACGAAGGTGGCCGCGCCCTCGGCCGCCCCGACGACGACGCACCGCTCGACGCGCCCCGAGAACTGCTCGCCCGCGCGCACGTCGTCGGCCAGGTTGCCCGTGGGGCCCGACATCTCGTCGACCTCGGCCACGCGCGTGTTGGTGAAGGTCACGCCCGTCTCGAGGTCCTCGAGGCTCACCACGTCGCAGGGCCCCCACTCCTTCTGGAGCGACCAGCCCTCTTTGAACCGCAGCGACTCGTAGAGGCGCGCGACGACGCGGTGCCCCGCCGGGAGCGGGACCGTGCCGGCGAGCTTGATGCGTCGGACCTCGTGGGGAAGGCTCATGTGTCGTCCTCCAGACGCGCGAATCGTTGCTTGAGCCATGACCATACCGCCGCGACGCGCGGTACGTCACGCAGCGCGCGATGGCCCACGAGCCAGAGCGTGCCCTCGGGCAGCTCGGCGAGCGACCGACGCAGCTTGGGGGCGAGGTCGAGCGCCGTGAGCCCTCGGAGGCGCGCGTAGGCCCGAGGCGCGATCATGACGCCGAGCCCCGCGCGCACAGCCTCGATCTGCGCCGTCATGCTGCTCGTGCGGAGCACGACGTTGTCCGCGTTCACGTGTGACGCGATCCAGCGCGCGTCGGGCAGGTGCGCGAGGTCGTCGGCCCACGTGACCCAGCGCGTCGCGTCTGGATCGCGCAGACGCCCGAGCGACGCCGCGTGCGCAGGCGACCCGACCAGCGACCACGACTCGGCCGCGAGGCGCGTCGACACGAAGTCGCCCGTCGCCGGTCGCATGATCCGCAGCGCCAGATCGGCCTCGCGACGCGTGAGGTCGGCGTAGCCGACGCTCGACAGGATCTCGATGCGGAGGCGCGGGTAGGCCGTGGCCAGCTCGACGAGCGCGCCGGCGAGGAAGTGATCGACGAGGCCCGGCGGCGCCGTGATCTTCACGACCCCCTCGGGCTCGGCCTCGTACGCCTCGAGGCTCGACGCCACGCCGTGCGCCGCGAGCTCCATCGCCTCGGCGAATGGCACCAGCGCCTCGACGGCGGCCGTCGGCAGCGCGCCCTCGGGGGTGCGGTCGAAGAGGTGCACCCCGAGCTGCGCCTCGAGCGCGTCGAGGCGACGCGAGACCGTGGAGATGTTCACCGACAGCGCCGCCGCCGCGCGCTTGAGCGAGCCGGCGCGCTGCAGGGCCAAGAGCACCTTGAGATCGTCCCAACGAAGGTCTTCGGCGATTTGCATTTTTGCAAACCCTCCTTGCCAAAAGGTACCCTTTTCACCGTTCCTCGCAAACGTCATGTTGGAGGCATGACAGACATCCACACGGTCTTCGGGGCAGGTCAGGTCGGAACGCAGCTCGCGCGCCTGCTCGCGCGGCGAGGTCACGATGTGCGCCTGGTGCGGCGCGGCGAGCCCGGCGAGGCGATGCGCGGGGTGACGTGGCTCCGCGGCGACGCGACGGACGCGTCGTTCGCCGACGCGGCGTGCCGCGGCGCGAGCGTCGTGTACAACTGCACCAACCCGCCCGACTACGCCGACTGGGACGGGCTCGCGCCGCTCTATCGCGCTGTGTGGGCCGCGGCCGGGCGCGCCGGTGCACGGCTCGTCCAGCTCGACAACCTCTACATGTACGGGCGCCCGTCGCGCGCGCCCTTCGACGAGTGCGAGCCGATGCGGCCGTGCAGCAAGAAGGGTGAGCTCCGCGCGCGCCTCGCCGAAGAGCTCTTCGAAGCGCACGCACGCGGCGATCTGGTCGCGACGGCGGGCCGGGCGTCCGACTACTTCGGCCCCGCCACGCCCAACGCCGCGGTCTTCCGCCCCGACGTCTACGAGCGCATCGCCAAGGGCGGCTCCGTGTACGTGCTCGGCGACCCCGACACGCCGCACGGCTACACCTACACGCCCGACGTCGCGCGCGGCCTCGCCACGCTGGGCACGCACGCGGCCGCGCCCGGGCGCGCCTGGCACTTGCCCACGAGCGCCAAGCTGACGACGCGGGCGCTGCTCGAGCGGTTCGCGGCGCGCGCGGGCACGGAGATCAAGGTGCGCCGCGTGCCGACGTGGGCGCTGCGGTCGGTGGGCGTCTTCGTCCCGCTCGCGGCGGCGATCGCCGAGATGAGCTACCAGTGGGAGGTGCCGTACGTGCTCGACGACCGCGACTTCACGCGCACGTTCGGCCTCGAGGCCACGCCGCTCGACGAGGCCATCGACGCGACGCTCGACGCGAACGTCCGCCTCGCCGCCGCGTGACCGGCGACGGCGGGCAGAGATTTCTCTAGAGTGCGCGCGATGACGGAAGACGCGCGCTACGAGATGCTCTGGGACTGCAAGTACTGCGGTCAGAAGAAGCTCCTCGGCCTCACCCATCGTTTCTGCGCCAGCTGCGGCGCGCCCCAGGATCCCGGCGCGCGCTACTTTCCCTCCGACGCCGACAAGGTCGCCGTCGCGGATCACCCCTTCGTCGGCGCCGACGTGGGCTGCGCTGCGTGCGGGACGTTCGTGAGCCGCGCGGCCAAGTGCTGCACGAACTGCGGCGGCCCGCTCGCCGGGGGCAAGGACGTGCAGCTCCGCGGCGAAGAGGTACGCGCCGACGCCGCGGCCTTTGCGCAGGGACAGAAGGGCGCGCTCGCGCCGAACCTCTACCAAGGACAGGCCCCGCCGCCGCCTCCTGCGCCGCCCGCGAAGAAGAGCTCGCTCGGGCTGATCCTCGGCATCCTCGGCGGGGTGCTGGTGCTCGCGCTCGTGGCGCTCCTGGTGTCGGTTTTCTGGCGCAAGAGCGGCACCTTCGAGGTCGCGGGGCACACGTGGCTGCGCACGATCGACGTCGAGACGTACGGCGCGACGCGCAAAGAGGCGTGGTGCGACGAGCTGCCCGGAGGCGCCAAGGTCGTCTCGCGCAAGCGAGAGGAACGATCGAAAGAGAAGGTGCAAGACGGAGAGGACTGTCAGGTCAAGCGCAAGGACCTCGGCGACGGGACCTTCAAGCAGGTGCGTGAGTGCCAGCCGAGGTACAAGAGCAAGGCGGTGATGGACGACCGCTGCACGTTCGAGGTCATGGCGTGGAAGCGCGCGCGCACGCTGAAGGCCGAGGGCAAGTCGCTCGAGCCGGCGCCGGCGTGGCCGCGCGCGTCGCTCCGCACGGGCACGTGCGAGGGGTGCGAGCGCGAGGGCGCGCGCGACGAGAAGTACGAGGTGCTCTTCACCAGCGACGGCGCCGAGCACGCGTGCGCGATGCCCGAGGCCAAGTGGCGCGCGTTCACGAAGGGCCAGCGCGTCGAGGGCAAGGCGCGCGTGGTGACGGGCGGACTGGACTGCGCTTCACTGCGGTGATGCACCGCGCGACACGGGGCTGCACGACGCTGCTGGCGCTACTGCTCTGGGCCGTCGGCTGCGGTCCCTCGACAGCGTGCCGCGCGCGAGAGGCGCACGGCCCGGTCGCCGGCTCGTCTCGCGTGCACCGCTTCGCGAGCGACGGGCGCGTCCTCTCGATCATCGCGACGGGTCACGGCGAGAGCGGGCGAGATGCGTTCACCTATGACGGGGCGGGCCGCCTCGTGCGCCGTGAGACGATGTGGAGCCAGGACGCCTATCGCGCGCCCCACCCCAGCCGGCTCGATCGGGACGCGATGAGCTCCACCACGGTCGTCGAGTACACCTACGGGCGTGACGGGAAGAAGGCGCGCGCCCGGCGGGGCGACGACGTCGAGACGTACCGGTGGCGCGACGACCAGCTGGTCGAGGTCGAGCGAACCGGCACCGAGCGCTACGCGTGGCGCCTGCGCTGGGACGGCCCGAGGCTGCTCGAGGCGCGCCACGTCTCGAACGGGCGCGCGACGATGACGTTCGCGTACACCTACGACGCGAGCGGCAGACGGACGCGAGAGGTGCTCACCGCCGACTTCCTCGCGCAGCCGCGCACGTTCGTCTACGCGTACGACCCCGCGGGCCACCTCGTCGCCCGCGATCTCGTGATCGACGGCGCGCCGGTCGTGGGCGAGAGCGATCGACTCACGTGGGACGCGCGCGGGCGGCTGCTGCGCCTCTCGCGTCGGGACATCGTGACGAGCTTCTCGTACGACGCCCAGGGCCGCGTGGTCCGCGTCGAGCACACCGGAGACTCTCCGCGCACGTTCGAGTACGAGGCGAGCTGCACGTCCGGCATGAGCGAGCGCCTCCTCGGCGATCCTCTGGCGACGATCTGGAGCCCCGTCGAGACGCTCTGAGCCGGCGCGCGCCTCGGCCCCCTCGAAGGCCCTCGCGGCGCCTCAGCGATACGTGGTGTGGAGCCAGATCTGCATGCGCACCTCGCCGGGGCCTGCGGCCGAGGGGAGCTCGAGGCGCGAGAGCGCGTGCTCTACACATCGAGCGAATCCGGAGGGCACGCGGACGTGCGCGGTGCTCGTCGCGACGCGCCCGTCGGGGCGAAGCGAGATGTGCACCTCGTACCAACCACCCAATGCTGGCCGGTGCACTCCTCCACGAAGTAGATCTCGACGACCGCGAGCTCGTCACCGTCGGCCCGCGTCACCGCGGCCTCTGCGGTCGGCGTAACGCCCGTGCTGCACGTCGCCCCGTCGACCACGAACGTGGGCGTGGCCGGGCCTCGGGCGGGCGCGTCCACGGTCGGCTCGTCGGCGACCGCGCCACCGCACGCAGAAAGAAGCAAGAGGAAGAGGCGCGAGCGCACGACGGCGAAGCATACAGCGCCGCCGAGGGCGTCGCCTCTGTCGCGCGCGGGGGGCGACGCCGCGGAGCGCGGGCCACGGACCGAAACCGCGCGCCGCGCCCGAGCATCGAAGTTCGAAGGCTCGGGCGTCGTCGTGTGACGGCAAGAACGATCGGCGCATCATCATCATGTCGCGAAAGTCACGGCTCCTCTCCCTCCTCGGCGGCCTGGTCCTCCAAGAGCGCGTGGTCCGCGCCGTGCGCGTGCCGTCGTCCTCGTTCCGAATCGTCGATCTGGCGCCTCCGCCGTCGGGCGAGAGGGCTTGGGGGCCCGGAGACAAAGTGCAGGTGCTGCTCGACGACGAGGACGAAGTGCGCACCTACACGCCCGTCGCGTCCGGCGCCGACGGCTCGATGTCCCTCGTCGCGTTCGTGCACGGCGACACGCCCGCGTCCCGCTGGGCGCAACGTGTCACCGCCGGACAACGCGTGCGCTTCATGGCGCCCGCGCGCTCGCTCTCGATGCCGCCAGGCCCCATCACCCTCATCGGCGACGAGACCTCCCTCGCGGTCGCCGCGGCCTACTCGCGCGCGCGACCCGGCGAGGTGCGGGCGCTCTTCGAGGTCGGCGACGGCGCTGCCACGGCCGACACTGTGAGCGAGCTCGGCTTGGCGGACGTGACGATCGCGACACGAACGGGCGACGGGCACGGCGCCGCGCTCCTCGACGCCATCGGCGACGTGCGGGGGTCCGTCGGGCTCACCGGCGGTGGCGCGCTCATCCAGCGCGTGCGCGACGGTCTACGCGATGGCGGCGTGCGAGACATCAAGGCGAAGGCCTACTGGATCGAGGGCCGCCGCGGGATCGATTGATCGGCCGCCACGTGCGGTTCGCGGGCGTCGGGCGTCACGACACTCACCGTCGGCGGCGCGGGCGCGACGGCGAGGGCGCGGCGGGGGACGGGTCCGCGAGCACGAGGTCGAGCAGCTCCGACCAGGTCGCCGCGCTCGTCTGGACGCCACCGTGCGCCACGCGTGCGTACTCGCCGATGAGCGTCAGGTAGAGCGCGCGGGCGCGGAGCTTGGCCTTGGGTCGCGCGATCCCCGCGGCGACGAGCAGGTCCTCGACGTAGCGCTCGCGGCGCGCGTCGATCCTGGCGAGGTGCGCGCGCACCGACGGGTCGTGCGCCCCCCACGCGCGGATCGCTTGCTCCGCGGCGGGAGCCTCGGGGGCCATCGTGGTCACGCGGAGCAGCTCGGCGAGGCGCTCGCGCGGGGCCTCCGACGACGCGTCGACGAGCTTGATGACGCCTTGGGTCGCGCGCACCTCCCAGTCGGCGAGGATGGCGTCGAGCAGCGCCGCACGATCGCGGAAGTGCCAATAGAAGCTCCCCTTGGTCACGCCGAGGCGCGCCGCCAGGGGCTCGACGCGCACACCCTCGACCCCGGCGCGGGCGAGCGCCTCCCACGCCGCGGCGACCCAGGCCTTCGGGCCCAGCGCCGTAGACGCGGCCTGGCCTGCGGCCTTTTTGGGGAGAGATCGCTTTTCCATACGCTGGCGTATTGAACAACCAAGATGCCTGCCCTATACCTCCATACGCAAGCGTATGGAGGTCCCCATGAGCCGTGACATCACCGCAGCCGTCCTCGTCGTCCTCGCCGTCGCCCACTCGGTGCTGGGGGAGCGACGCCTGCTCCGGCCGCTCTTCGCCGCGGCGCTCCCGGCCGACGCCCTACCGCTCGGGCGCGCGTTCACGCAGCGGACGCTCAGGTTCGCCTGGCACCTGCTCAGCATGGCGTGGCTCGCGCTCGCGTGGATCATCGCCGGCGAAGGAGCCGGGGCGCTCACGCCGGTGGGCGCGACGCTCCTCGCCTCGGGGGCGCTCGGGCTCGTCCTGTCGCGCGGACGTCACTTCGCGTGGGCGCTCTTCGTCGTCGGCGGCGTGGCAGCCCTCGCCGGCCCCCGCGCCGACGCGGTGAGCCCCTTCGCCGCGGGCGTCGCGGCGGCGCTGCTCGCCGGGATCGCCGCCCTGCACGTGGCGTGGCTGCTCGGGTCGAAGTGGGGCATCCACGCGGCGCTCCCCGAGGTCGCGGGGCGCCCGGCGTTCGTGCCCGGACCGGCGATCACGGCGCTCGTCGCGGTGGCGTTCGCCGCGGCGGGCGCGGTCGTCGTCGGAGCGTCGCGCGCGGGCTCACCGGTGTGGGCGTGGCTCACGCTCGCGGGGGCGTGCGTCTTCGGACTCCGCGCGCTCGGCGACTTCCGCCTGGTGGGTCTCACCAAGCGTGTCCACGGGACGGCCTTCGCGCGGTGGGACGATCGGCTCTTCACGCCGCTGTCGGTGTTGCTCGCCGTGTGCTTCGCGATCGTCGGCGCGCGCGGCCTCTCGTGAGGTCCGCGAGCGACGGTCGCACGCGCCCGACCCGCGCGCCTTCAGCCGTCGAGGGGCCTCACTCGTACACGGGCGCGTAGGGCTTGGGCAGCGCCGCGACGGGAGCGCCCCAGGCGACGAGCCCGGCGGCGACGAAGCGCGGGTTCACGGCGCGGTTGCCGTCGGCCACGCTGAAGCTCGACGTGTCGATCGCGAAGGGGTGCCAGGTGAAGATCTCGTCCTCCCCCCAGACCTCACCGTAGAGCACCACGCGCGGGTCCAGGTTGTTCAGGGGCCGCGAGGTCTGATCGTGGCACGTGCGACAACCGCGCTCGCTGAGCTCGAACATTCCCGCGGGGTACTCCGCCGGCACGATGTGGAACGGCGCGTGCGTCGACGCCGCGTGCGCCACGCGCCCGCCGCCCTCCTCTTTCCAGCGCGTGCCCATCACGTCACGGAGCGTCACGTCCTCGAGGAGCTCCTTCACGAGGGCGGGATCGGCGATCGGCGGCAGGTAGTCCATCGCGCCCGACATCGGCGGAAAGATCTTCGCGTACGGCGCCGACGACAGCGTGTGCGGAGTGAGCGCGGACGGCGACTCGAGGTGCGCGACGAGCGTCGCGAGGTCCGGCGCGCTCTGGTAGGCGGGTCGGCGCGCCTTGACCGCCGACGCGAGCTCGGCCGCGCTCGCGAACGGACGGAAGACGCTCGTGCTCCACGCGGCGACCTGCCTGCGACGCGCGCGCACCTCGAACGCGCGGAAACGGCCGTCGTCGGGCGCGCGGATGAAGAGCACCTCGCCGAGCATGGTGCCCTCCGGGAAGACCCACTGCCAGTGAGAGCGGTTCTTCCACATGCGCACGGGGACGACCGCGCCCGCGGAGTCCACCGGGGGGAGCCAGAAGTAGAGCGCGTAGACGTTGCTCTCGAAGGTCGCGCCCGCGGTGAGCGAGAACGGGAACTTGAAGTGCTGTGGCTCGAAGTACTCCGTGAGCGCGCGGATGTCGGGCACGTTGCTCGTGCTCCCCACGTCGTAGCCGACGCGGTTCGCGCGGAGCCCCTTGGGGCTGCCGAACGAGTCTTGATAGGCGAAGACGAGCGACGCCTCGTCGTACCAGATCGTGCGCGGGCCCCGGATCGCGGCCTCGACGGCCACGTCGGCGACCTGTGGGATGGCGCTGCGGAGGGGCGCGAGCTCGGCGGGAGCGAGGAGGTCGACGTAGCCCGGCTCGGTGCGGAGCGACGGCGCGCCCAGCGTCACGGAGGTGCACGCCGAGAGCGCCGCGTAGGAGCCGGCCGTCGTCCCCGCCGCGAGATCGCGCACCGCGAACGCGCCGTAGCCGCTCGGAACGCAGACGCGCCCACCGCGCGACGCGCGCGCCGCGAGCTCACACGCGCCCACGTTGCCGGCGCTGGAGAACTCGGCGATCTTCGCGCGGCCGTTCGCGCGGAGCTCCCACAAGACCCCGACGAGCGTACTGCCGGGCGCGCGCGTGCACACGAGGCGCGCTTGGTAGGGGTGCGTCTCCCCTGCCCCCGCCGCCTGCTCGAGCGTCTCCGACGGCTCGGCCTCCGGCTGCGCAGCGCACGCCGCGATGGCGACCACCGCGGCCGCAAGCTTCACCCCGTAACCCCTAGCCATGGTTCGACCTCCGCGTGCGCACGTACACGCACACGCGCGCGCCGGGGAGACGCGAGCACCCCGCGTTCGTGCGGCCGACGTGCGGCCGGCGAGCCTCTCTCGGCGGCGAGAGCTGGGGACCTGCGGCGTGCGGCCCGCGCGCGCCCGACTGGATCGCGGCCCCGATCCCGCGCGCGCCGCTGCGCGTCAGCGCGCTCTGCTCGCGCGAGCGGCGTGGGTCAGAAGAAGACCTGAGTCTGCACGCGGACACGATCGCGCTCGATGGTCGCCGTGCTCGCGGGGTCCGTGTCGGTCAGCAAGCGGAAGTAGTCGAGCTGGAGCTTGAGGTCGTGTTTGTGCCAGTAGTAGCTGAGCGCCCCGCCCACCTCGCGATCGCGCACCATCCGCTTGTTGGAGTCGTCGAGCGGCCTCACGTCCGAGTAGCGCAGCGCGGCCTCGAGCCCGCTCGTCACGCGGACGCCCGCCTGGAGCATGAAGCCCCACGCGTTGCGCGGCGCCTCTGTGACCGTCTTGCCGTTCTCCACGCCCGTCCCGACGACGACCTTGTCTCCGCGCCGATAGATCGCCTCGGCCTGGAGCGACGCGCCGTAGAGCTTGAGCATCACGTCGGCGGAGGCGTGGCGGTAGTCGAGCGTGCCGAACTTGAACGACTCGGTGAACGTGCTGCGCGTACGCGCGGTCGCCTCGTTGTACGCCGTGGCCACGCCGAGCGAGAGCTTGGGCTTGGTGGAGCGCTCGAAGTCGACCTCCGAGTAGTCCTCGAAATTGCCGAGCGGGTTCACCTCCGTCCGCGCGACCCAGAGCAGGCCGTGCATGTCCCCCGTCCGGTTGCGCCCGTCGCCGCCGAAGACGCCCATGTAGTACCGGAGCACTCCGCGCGTCCCGAGGAAGTCCTTCGAGGTGATCATCAAGCCCACGTCGCGGTCGAGGCTGAGCTCGGCGTTGAGGTTGGAGCGGTCGACCATCTGGAGCGCCGACGACGAGATGACGCGCTCGCGGCTGAAGGGCACCTTCATCTGGCCGGCCCACAGACTGAGGTCGCGGTGCGCGGTCCACATGATGCGCGCGTCACGGAGCGGCGTGAGCCGGTCGGGCTCTTGGTCGCGGTAGGAGAAGCCGAGCTGGATGTAGTACTGCAGCGCCTTGCTCAGGGCGTGCCCGGTGAAGAGGAGGCGCAGGCGCCGCACCATGAAGTCGGTGTCGGCGAGGGGGCGGCGGCCGGTATTCGGCGCGGCGGTGTTCGTCTCGTAGGCGGCCTGGAACTGCCCGCGCGCGCGCACGGTGAGCGACGCCGACTCGTCACGCGCTCGGATTGTCGCGCCTTTGCCGAAGGTCATCGACGTCTCCGCCCCGGACGGGGACGCCGCGGCGGCGTTCTGCGCCTGCGCGCGCGCGGACGAGGTCGCGCAGAGGACGCCTGCGCTGAGCATCGACCAGACGACGACGCGTCGGCGTGAGGACATTGCGGCTCGGGTCACGGCGTGCCGCCGAGCATGATGTCACGAGGTCGTCGCCCTTTTCATGCGAGATCGTTCCGAGGATCGCCGTCGAGCGCGGGCGAGCGCGGGCTGGCTCACTTCCCGAAGAGCTGACCCCAGTAGGAGCCCGATCGGCAGATCCCGACGCGCGCGTAGCTGCCGAGCATGTTCGCGTTGTGGCCGGCGCTGCCCTTCCACGAGGCCATCACCGCGGCGGGGGTGCGCTGGCCCGCGGCGAGGTTCTCAGCGTTCGCGGTCGCGCCACAGAGCGGCGCACGGACGAACGGCGTCTTCACGGCCGCCTCGGGCGCGGTGTGATCGAAGAAGCCGTGCGCCGTCATGTGCTGGCAGTGTCCTTGGATGGACGCCTCGAGCTTGGGATCGTACGTGAGCGCCGCCTTCCCCATCTGCGCGCGGTACGCGTTGAGCAGCAGGAACACCTCGTCGATCTCGGCCTTCTCCGCCCCGGTGGGCGCGCAGCAGACGGGGATCACGCCACCCTCGCCGGTCGTGCCGCCGCTCTGAACGACGGAGCACGTGCCGCCCGAGGACGGGCCGCCGCTGGAAGATGACGAGGTGCCACCGGAGGACGAGCCACCGCTCGACGACGACGTGCCGCCCGAGGACGAGGTGGCGCCGGAAGATGAACCGCCAGACGACGACGTCGCGCCGGAAGAGGTGCCTCCACTCGACGTGCCTCCACTCGACGTGCCGTCCCCCGAAGAAGACGTACCCGCCCCCGAGCTTCCACCGGCCGGATCCTCGCCCGAGCCGCCCGCACCGACGGGGTCGGGTGACACGCGGTCATCGCCGAGCGCGGGGGGCGGCGATGGCGTCGCACCAGTCGCGTCGTCCTGCCCCTGTGAGAGCGCGGAGCCGACGGGCTCGCCCTCGTCGACAGCGCACGCAGCGAGGGTCACACCGACCACCCCTGCACACAGCATCCTCGCGATCGACCAGGCGCGCATGGGTCAGGCATGAGCAAGAACCGCGCACAGCCGCACGCTCCGCCGATCCCTCGTAAAATGCGGGCGACCGTACGCCGCGTGCTGGCTGCTCGCGCGGGACGCGGGGGGCGTGCCCCACAAGTCGGCTCGCGGCCGGGGTAGGCGACCCGCGCGGCAACCTCGCCGAGGTGCTCATGAATCGAGCGACTCTCTACTACCGTTGCACACTTCGGCTCATGCACGCGCGGGCTCGCCCGAGGGCAGCGATGCCGACCGCGCCCGTCAGAAGAAGCGCATCGGCTCGGGGCGCGCGAGCTCGTCGAGCGGCACGTCGACGACGGTTTCGTCCGTCGTGATGAACGACGGCCGGTCGATGCATAGAAAGCTCTGCTCGATGTCGGTCACGTTCTCGTAGCGGTGGGGGAACCCGCGGGGCCACGCGTGCGCGGTGCCCGCCGAGACCGGCTCGTTCTGGAGGAGCAACCCGTCGCCGAGCACGAGCTCGGACTCGTCCATGAGCTTGTGCACGTGCGTCGGTAGCACGGTGCGCGGCGCGATACGCTCGCGATACACGCCGCACTCCTTCGTCTCGAAGACCACGTCCACCTTGCCGAACGACTTGTCTTCGGTCGTGAAGGCGTAGTCGCTCCGCCCGCGGGTGATCTCGAGCGTGGGAACCGCGGCGCCCGAGAGCGCGACGAGCTTGGTGAGCTTCACCTCGACCTGCTCGACCTGCGGTCGCGGAACGTCCTCCGACGGCGGCATCAAGAGCCACGCTGCGACGGCCTCGGTCGCGCTCTCGAGCAGTCGAAAGCGCGCGGCGACCATGATGAAGCGCAGCTCGCCGAGCAGGCGCGCGTAGTCCACCGTGAGCGAGAGCTGCCCGTACCGCGCCGCCTCCCGCGCGTCGAAGTGCAGCGTCACGTCGAGCTCCACCGGCTGTGGGGTGTTCCGCTCGTGCCCGAACAGCCCGACGATGCAGTCGAAACGCATCGCGCGCAGGCTCAGGCGGTCCAGTCTTCGGCTTCTCTCCGTGCTCACGCGAGCGACAGGCCTCCATCCCCACACAACGTCCGGTCCTTCTCATACGACGCCTGCGCCAGGAACGCCAAGGCGGAGATCACGAGCGCCCTCAGCTCTTTGGTCTGCGCATCGCGCCGTAGGTCGCGGCACGCCACGCCCACTCGACGGGGCCCCACGACGCGCGACGCAGCCACGCCCGGCTCGCGACGAGCAGGGCCAGGTAGAGTCCGAGCGCGATGGCGAACGTCGTCGCGCGACTGACCCGTCCCATCAAGCCGAGGCCATACCCGTAGAAGATCGCGCCGAGCACGAGAGACTGGCTCAGGTAGGCCGTGAGCGACATCCTCCCGAGCGGCGCGAAGAGGCGCATCGCCTGGACCGCAAGCGGTCGCCGCGAGACCCGCACGAGCAAGGCGGCGAGCCCGAGGGCGAAGAGCGCGCCGCCGGACTCGTACACGACGTCCCGCGCGGCTCCGCGGATCAGCTCGAAATGCGCAGCTGCGTGTGCCGCACCCGCGGCGAGCCCGAGCGCCGCGACGATCAGGAGCGCGCGCGACCTCTGGCTCGGGGAGAACATGCGCGCCCGCCAGGCGGCGGCCCCGAGAAGGAAGAGCCCGAGGTTGCGCGGCGCGCTCCGCGAGAGGAGGACCAAGAGCGGCCGCAGCTCGTGCACGCGAAACCGGAGCACGTCGCCGTACGAGCCGCCGGCATAGACGCGCTGCGCGACCGCGACGTGCTCTTGGGCGTCTTCGATGCTCGCGAACGGATAGACGGGCAGCGGCGCGATTTGCAGCGCAAAGAACCCGACGGCGAGCGCGGCGAGCGTGCGCGCGGACAGCGAGAGAGCCACGGAGGCGACGAGACCGAGCACGGCGTAGAACGCGAGGATGTCGCCGCCGAACACGAACACCATGTGCGCGACGCCGAGCGCGAAGAGCACGCACTGTCGACGAGATAGGTAGAGCGCCCACGCCGCGCCGGCACGTTCCCGTTGGGCGGCGAGACCGGCCCCGAAAAGGAACGCGAACAGACTGAGCGCCTTCCATTCGAAGACCAGGCTCACCGCGCCGGCGACGAACGCCTCCGTGGGCGTCGCCGGGGGCGCGGCCCCGACGAGCGGCTGGAACGTCGTGATCCGAAAGTGGGCGTCCGCGTTCACGACGACGACGCCGAGCAGCGCGATCCCGCGGAGCGCGTCGACCACCGCGAGCCGCTCGCCCGGCGGGCGCGGGCCATGCTGCGGCGGAGCGTCGACGGACATGGCGCCATCATCGCGCGAACGTCCCGTGGCGTCTGCGGCGCAACGGAGACGCCCTCCGCGTCGTGGTCCCCCGCGGCGCGCGGATCGCTCTTGTGCCGCGCTGTGCCGCCGTCGCGTGCAAATCGACCGACAATCCGGCGTTAATCGCGGCCGCAACGGGCACGGGCCTTGCTGTCATGGGAGTCGATGAAAGCGTCGACCAAGATTCGTGGCCTCGCGTTCGCGGGCGCGGCGTTCCTCGCTCCGAGCGCGGCCAGCGCCGCCGCGCCGCCGCCATGCATGCCGGCGGTGGTGGCCCCCGCGACGTCCGCGATTCCCGTCAACCTGCCGGGCTTCGCGTACACCGCGTTGAAGGCGACGACGCAGGACATCCACCTGTACGACGCCGCGACCAGGCAGGAGCTGCCGGTCCGACTCGAGCCGAGCGCGGGTGTGATGAAGATGACGCCGCAGGATCCCCTCGTCGTGGGCACGCGCTACCGCATCGAATCCAAGCCCTTCTGCAGCTACAGCGCGGTGCCGGCGCAGGAGCCGTTCGAGTTCGTGGCCGCGGCTGCAGCGCCCATCCCCACGACCGTCGGTACGCTCCGCGGCGCGCCGACCGTCAAGGTCGAGGATCGCGGCACCGCGAAGCTGATCGTCAACGCTTCGTACGAGCTCACCGACGAGATGAAGCCGTGGGCGACGGTCTATCAGCTGCTCGTCGTCGTGGACGGCCGCCCCATCGCGACGAAGACCACGTTCTCGTCGCCGCTCGCGTCCGCCGATCTCTCCGCGACCGGATGGTGCGACGAGACGAACGCCGGGACTGCGACGCACACGATCCAGCTCCGTGCGCGCCTGCCGTTCTCGCCGGACATCGACTCGGCGACCACGACGGCGACGTTCGACTGCCCAGCGCCGAAGATCGCCAAGCCGCCCGCACCGACGATCGCTCCCGGGGCGACGCCGCCCCCCGGCGCCCCCGCGCAGCCGGCGAGCTCGAGCGGCGGAGGTTGCAGCGCCGCCCACACCCCGACCCACGCCGCGTTCGTCCCGGCGCTCGCGCTCGCTCTGGCGGCGGGCGCGTTTGCGCGACGCACGGCTCGCCGCTCCAAGGGAGGTTCGTGACATGCGACGACCGTCAGAAGAGAGGCTCCATCGTTCCTTCGAGACCGCGCTCGCGAGGGTGCTCGTGTCCGCGGCAGGCGCCGTGGTGCTCACGGCCACGGCGTGCGGCGCGGTCGATCCGGCCGACGCGGGATGTCCGGCTTGCGAACAGAGCAGCGCACCCTACAAGAGCATCTGCGCCGAATCCCCGACGCAGTCGTTCCTCCGAGGGTTGAGCGCGTCGCCCGCGATCGACGGGGCCGTGTATCGGCGAGAGGACGCGTTCTCGGTCCGCGACAACCAGGGCACCCCGGGCAGCGTGGTGCCGAGCCCCGTCGAGGATCCCGACGATCTCTGGGCGGCCGTCGACACGGAGACCGTGGGCACGCCGTGCGCGACGGCGTCGGATCGAGCGGCCTGCGCGGCCAAGGTCGCCGGCTTTCGTTTCCTGCCGCCCACCCGCGAAGCGTGCACCGCGCAGTTCGGCGGCGGGTACCGCGGCAAGGCCTGCGGCGTGACATATGTACTCTACACACGTGGCGACGAGATCGGCGTCGCCCAGAGCGACGGTGAGGTCGCGGCGCTGATGGGCACGTTCGACACGCTCCACGAGGCCCTCTGGGCCGCCCGCAAGGTCGGGCGCCCGTCGTGCGGCTCCACGCGCAGCCCGGACTCGACCTACCGACGGCTCGAGGACGGCTCTTGGCAGATGAAGCTGCTCGAGGACAACTGCGGGCTCAGGAACTACGAGGTGTCCGTGCTCGTCGACCCGAGCGGCAAGGTCACCGTGCTCAACAAAGAAGACGTCGGAGAGGGAGGCGGCTGCCCCGTCGCCGGGCGGCGCCCCGACGGGCTGTGCTGGGCGCCGCGTGACGGCGAAGGCGCGGGCGCCGTGGGAGAGCACCTCGCCAAGATGGCGGTGCTCGAGGCCGCGAGCGTCGTCGCGTTCCGGCAGCTCCGCCGTGAGCTGGCCGCGTTCGGCGCGCCGCGCGAGCTGCTCGATCGGATCCGGGAGGCCGCGCGGGACGAAGTGCGCCACGCGCGCGCGACCAAGTCGTTGGCGCAGAAGTACGGAGTCACGCCCGGTCGCCCGGAGATCGGCGCGCCCTCGGGCGAGCGCTCGCTCCTCACGATCGCGCTCGAGAACGCGCGAGAGGGCTGCGTGCGCGAGACGTACGGCGCGCTCATGGCGCACGTGCAGGCGGCGCGCGCCGAGGACGCCGACGTGCGCGCGTGTATGCGCACGATCGCGGAAGAAGAGACCCGCCACGCGGCCTTGTCGCTCGACATCGCGGCGTGGGTCGAGGCGCGCCTCGACGCGGAGGGGCGGCGGGCGGTCGACGCCGCGCGGGCCGACGCCGTGAGCGAGCTCGCACGTGAGCTCTCGCGGCCGGTCGACGACGACTTGATCGCCGCGTGCGGCATCCCCGACCACCTCGATGCGCTCGAGCTGCTCACGTCGCTCGCCCCGACGATGCTCGCGGCCTGACGCGGGTGCGACGCCCGTGGGCTCCGGTGAGGTTCGCAGCTCACGGCGTCCCCTGGACAGCCTGACGGCGTGGCGCTCACAGCGCGACGACCGTGAGGCCCCAGCTCGCGAGGGTCGAGAGCGGCCGCGCGAGCTCTTCCTTCGGTCCCTTCCCGAGGCGCAGACCACGACCGTCTGGGACCCGGGCGACGAGCCAATGGTGGAGCCCCCAGCCGCGGTGGAACGGGTCGAGCACCGTCTCGAACCTCACTTGCTGGAGCGGCCATCGCTCGAGCTCCGTCGCGCCACGCAGGTGCACGAGGGTCCCTCGCGCGGCGTCCACCACGAACGTGCCCATGCGCCGGCGGCGCACGCGAAGCAGGAACCCGAACCAGCCGACGAACAGCACCGACGGCAACATCGCCGGCGCGGTCTCGAGCGATCCCTCTGCGATCACCACGACAACCAGCACGGTGAGCGCGCCGAGAGAGAAGAAGAGCACGGCCGCCCACAGGAGCGCGTTGATGAACGATCCGGGGCAGTGCGCGCGCAAGGAGCGCTCTCCCTCGAGGCGGATTTCGCCCCCCATGGAGCTCTGGATGATCACCTGGGCAGGCTACCCGAAGGCTCCCGCGCTTCGAAGGGTGGAGCCCGCGGAGTCACGACGCGAAGCGCGCGCGCAGCTCGTCGCTCGTCAAGCGCGCGTAGGGCGGCACGGGCTCGACCCCGAGGCGCGCGCGCACGTCGGCGAGCGGCAGGGGGAGCAGCTCCTCCCAACGCGCCGCCGGCATCCACCCCGCGCGGCGACCGCGACGAAAGCCGTCCTTGATGATCGCCGCGACGCCTGGCACACGCTTGACGATCGCGAGGCCGAGGATGAGCGCCACGCCCGGGTGGCGCGTCTGCGCGTAGCTGAACGCCAAGAGGCCCGTCTCGCCGAGCACGTCGGTCCCGTAGCCCGTGACGACGTGCCATAGATCGTGCGTGTCGCGCATGCGGTCGTTCATCCACGTGACGTCGCGGTCGACGTTGCCCGCCACCGCGACGTGCCCTCGCTCGTTGGCCTCGACGATCCCGTCGGCCGAGATCCCTTCGCGCGCCGTCATCTCGGCGTACGCGCGACCGAGGCTGCCTTCGGGCATCGCGAGCAGGGCGTCGCGGTCGGAGAGCAGCGCGCGCAGGTCGGGCTTGTCGGCCAGCAAGCGCGCGCCTTCGGGCGTGGCGCGCGTGCGCGCAGCGGTGCGCACGGGGGCACGGCCCGGAAGGCTCTCGATGACGGTGAAGACGCGCGGGAGATCGTCGGGGTCCTCCGCGAGGGCGCGGAGGGCGCGGAGGGCGACGAGCGGGTGGTTCTGGGCGGCGTGGGTGGCGATGGACGACAGCATGGCGGGGTCTCCGGGCGGCTCGTTACTGACAATGTTGTTTGTAGCGCTATCTACAGACTTGTCAATGACGAGAAGGACCGTGCGACACTGGTGGCGTGAAGAAGCGAGGAGCGGGCGCGAAGGCGGGCGCGGGCGCGAAAGCGGGCGCGGGCGCGAAAGCGGGCGCGGGCGCGAAGGCGGGAGCGGGCGCGGGCGCGAA
>JAGQJA010000490.1 GCA_020430845.1 Myxococcales bacterium | reverse complement strand
GTACGTCGAGCGCGCGATCGATCAGGGCAAGCAGGTCGTCACCGCCAACAAGATGCTCCTCGCGCTCCACGGCGCCGATCTCGTCGAGCGCGCGCAAGGCCGCGGTGTCGACATCGCGTTCGAGGGGGCCGTCGGCGGCGGCATCCCGGTCATCCGCGTGCTGCGCGAGGCGCTCGCGAGCGACACGATCGACGCGCTCACCGGCATCGTCAACGGCACGAGCAACTTCGTGCTCACGCGCATGCAGCAAGACGGCGCCACGTTCGCCGAGGCCGTCCGCGACGCGCAAGCGCGCGGCTTCGCCGAGGCCGACCCGACGCTCGACGTGGGGGGCTTCGACGCGGCCCACAAGCTCGTCGTGCTCGCGATGCTGGCCTTCGGCGCGCGCGTGCCCCAGGACGCGGTGCCCACAGAGGGCATCGAGTCGCTCGAGCCGATCGATCACGCCTTCGCCGAGCGCTTCGGCTTTGTCATCAAGCACCTCGCCTCGGGCAAGCGCACGCCCGACGGCCGCCTCGCGCTGTACGTCCACTCGGCGCTCGTGCCGCGCAGCTCTCCGCTCGCGAACATCAGCGGCGTGCTCAACGCGGTCTCGCTCGAGGGCCGCGCGCTGGGACCGTGCTTGCTGAGCGGGCGGGGCGCCGGGGATCTGCCGACGGCCGTGAGCGTCGTGGCCGACCTCGTCGACGTCGCGATCGCGCGCCGGAGCGGCGTGCCAGGCCTCATGACGCGCGCGATCTCCGCGTCACCCGCGAAGGTCGCCCCGCTCTCCGACGTGGTGCTCCGCCACTACCTGCGCTTCTCGGTCAAGGATCGACCGGGCGTGCTCGCCAAGATCACCGGGGCGCTCGGCGAAGAGGGCGTGTCGATCGAGCAGCTCGTACAGCAGGGGCGGGGCGGCGCAGCCGACGCGCCCGTCGAGGTCGTCATGCTCACGCACGAGGCCGCCGACGGCGCCGTGGGGCGCGCGCTGACGCGGATCGCCCGCGAGGAGTTCATCGCGAGGCCCCCGCAGCGGCTCCGCGTGCACTGAGCGGGCGCGTCGCCGCGCGTCGGTCGTGGCGCCGTGTGCGCGTCGCCGCGCGTGGCGCGGTCAGAGGTCGACCAGCTCGGCGGGACCCGCGGGCGCGCCCAAGAAGCGGCTCGCGACCTCGTCGAACGTGCGCGGCAGATCGCTCACGAGCAGGTGCGTCTGCCCGGGCGCTCCCTCGGGCGTGCGCGCGAGGCCGCGATCGCGCAAGAACGACGACACGTCCTCGGCCGTGGCGCGCGCGCTGTCGACCACGCGCACGTCGGGCCCCAAGAGCACGCGCGCCTCGCCCTCGATGACGTCACGCAGCAGCGGGTAGTGCGTGCACCCGAGCACCACGACGTCGACGCCGCGATGGGCGAGCGGCTCGAGGTATCGGCGCGCGGCGAGGCGCGGCACCTCGCCTTCGGTCCAGCCCTCCTCGGCGAGCGGTACGAGCAGAGGCGCCGCTTGGCCCAGGGTCTCGACCCGCGTGGAGAGGGCGGCGACGGCGCGCGGGTAGGCGCCCGACGCGATGGTGCCCGAGGTGGCCAGCACCGCGACCTTGAAGCTGCGCGTCGCCTCGACGGCGGCGCGGGCTCCCGGGTCGATGACGCCGAGGACCGGCAGGTCGAGCTCCACCCGCAGCCGATCGGGCGCGACCGCGCTCGCCGTGTTGCACGCGATCACGATGGCCTTCACGCCGCGGCGCACGAGGTGCTTCGCGCACCCGAGCGCGTAGCGCGTCACCGTGTCGGGGCCCTTGGTGCCGTACGGGACCCGCGCCGTGTCGCCCAGGTACACGATGTCCTCGGCCGGGAGCGCCTCGCGCAGCGCGCGCACGACGGTGAGCCCGCCGAGACCCGAGTCGAACACGCCGAGCGGCGCGCGTCGGAGCAGCGCCGCGTCGCGCTCGCTCACGCGCGCTTGCCCTTGCTTCGCGAAGCCGGCGCGTCCTCGCGGCGCATCACGCCGGGGCCGTCGTTGCCCACGAGGTCGAGCACGGCCATGCGCACCGCGACGCCCGCCTCGACCTGATCGAGCACGACGCTGCGCGGCCCGTCGGCCACCGTGGGCTCGAGCTCGACGCCGCGGTTGATCGGCCCGGGGTGCATGACGATCGCGTCGGGCTTCATCGCCGCGAGCACGCGCGGGCCCAGGCCGAACGTGCGGCTGTACTCGCGCGCGGTCGACATCATGGCCTTGCCGAGGCGCTCCTTCTGGATGCGCAGCATCATCACGACGTCGGCGCCCTCGATGGCCTCGGCGAGCCGGTGCGTGACGGTGACCGTGGGGCCCAGCACGTTGGCGTCGCGCGGGAGCATCGTGCGCGGGCCGCAGAGCACCACGTCGGCCTTCATCAGTCCGAGCAAGAGCGCGTTCGAGCGCGCGACGCGCGAGTGGTAGATGTCGCCGCAGATCGCCACGCGCAGCCCGGCCAGCTTGCCCTTGGCGCGGTGGATGGTGAACGCGTCGAGCAGGGCCTGCGTCGGGTGCTCGTGCTGGCCGTCCCCCGCGTTGACCACCGACGCGCCCGTGTGCTCCGCGAGCATGTGCGGGGCGCCCGACGCGCCGTGACGGACGACGACGATGTCCGCGCGCATCGCGTCGAGGTTGCGCGCGGTGTCGAGCAGCGTCTCGCCCTTGGCCGCGCTCGTGCCCGACGAGCTCACGTTGACGACGTCTGCGCCGAGGCGCTTTCCGGCGAGCTCGAACGAGCCGCGCGTGCGCGTCGAGTCCTCGAGGAAGAGGTTGATGAGCGTGCGCCCGCGCAGCGTGGCGGACTTCTTCTCGCGCTGGCGGGAGAGCTGCAGGTACGTCTCTGCGCGCTCAAGCACGACGCCCACGTCGGCCGCGCTGAGCCCGTCGATGCCGAGGAGGTGTCGGTGAGGCCAGGAGTGCGTCGTCGCCATGTTCGTGAGCGGACGCTCTAGCATGGGGCCCCAGTGGCTTCCATCGTCGGCCCGCGCGGCGAGGGCCGACACCGCGACGGCGCTCAGTTGAGGTAACGCTTGTCTTTCGGCGGTTGCCGCTTCGACAGCTCGTCGTCGAGCCCGCCCCGCACGACGCGCAGCGCGGGACCGCTCCCGGGGGCGCGCGGCGGGGGCTTGCGCGGCGGCCCGTCGCCCAAGAGCGACTCGGCCGTCAGCGTCGCGCCGCGACGGCGCAAGAAGAGCAGCTTGGTGCGCAGGTAGAGGGCGCGCGCGGGCGAGGGGTTGCCGGTGAGCGCGAGGCCTACGAGGATCCCGCCGAACGGCGCGACGACGCCCTCCGACATCTGCTGCGTGAACAGCACGAAGAGGACCGCCATGCCGATCGTGAGCCAGAGCAGCTGCTTGCCGCTCATGGGCAAGAAGAACATGAAGCGGATCTGCCGGCGCTCGTTCTCGCGCGCCCACGCCACGGCGATCGCGGTGATGGCTGCCGTGGGACCGAACATGAGCGCGGGGTGGAACACCGCCTGCGGCAGCGGCAGCGCGTTGACGCCGAGCCCGAGCAGGTTGCCGAGCACGACCGCGGAGAGGACGAAACGAATCAGGCGCGGCCCGCCCCACGCCTTCTCGAGGTCGGGCGTGAGGAAGTAGATGCCGAGGAGCGTCCACAGCGCGTGCGACAGTCCCTCGGGCGAGGTGAGCAGGCCGCTCGTGACGATGCCCCACGGCTGCGAGGCGAGCTTGCTCGGGACGCACGCGAGCTTGAGGAAGAGGTCGAGGCCCGTCCTGCCGCCCGGCGCCCAGTTGACGACGACGGCGCCGACGATCGCCGACACCGCGACGGTCGCGAGGATGCCCTTGACGGTCTTGCCGGGGCGGGGGAGCCCACCGACGATCTCGGAGCGATCTCTCACCTGGTCAATGTAGGAGCACCGGATCCCCCCCGCAAGTCGCCGAGAGGTCTCGGACGCCGCGGGGTCGGCCGGCCGCCGGGCGGGACGCGGGCGGCGGCTCCGGGGCCAGCGCGGCCGTGGGCGTCGCGTATGCTTGCGCTCGCATGGCCACCCATCGATCCCTCGGATATCGGACCGATCGGTTCTTCGTCGAGCTCGACGGCGAGGTGCGCGAGCGCGACCGCTACGTCGTCTTCTGCACGCCGAGCAACCCCGACTTCCACTGGGGCAACATCCTGCTCTACCCGGATCCGCCCGACGCGGAGGCCGCGCGGCGTGGTCACGCGGGCTCGTGGCTCGACGATCTCGACCGCGAGCTGCCCGGCGCGCCGACGGCGGTCTTGGCGTGGGATCGTCCCGACGGCGCCCGAGGCGCGGTCGAGCCGTTCGTGGAGCTCGGCTTCGAGATCGACGAAGGGTGCATCCTGACGGCCGCGCGTGTCTCGCCGCCGCCCCGGTACGATCGCGCCCTCGAGGTGCGCCCCGTGGAGAGCGACGCGGCGTGGGACGAGGCGTCGCGCGTCCTCGTCGCGGCCTACTCCGAGCGCCGGAGCGGCTCGGTCGCCGACCTGACGCGGTTCGTCGTGAAGCAGATGGACCGCTACCGACAGATGCAGGAGCAGCGCCTCGGCGTGTGGTACGGCGGCTACCTCGACGGCGTCATGGCTTCGACGTTGGGGGTCTTCCGGCAGGGGGAGCTCGGGCGCTTCCAGCTCGTCGGCACCGACCCGCGCTTCGGCCGCCGCGGCGCGTGCTCCACGCTCGTCCACGACGTGTCCCGGATCTGGCTCGACGGCGACGTGCCGGGCGTGCTGCCGCGCGGCGAGGGCGTGCGCACGCTCGTGATGGCCGCCGACGCGACGTACCACGCGGCGCGCGTCTACGAGTCGGTGGGCTTCTGCGCGACCGAGCGCCTCGTCGCGCTCATCAAGCGCGCGCCGCGGCTCTGAGCGGCGGTCGGGGTCAGTCGCAGACGGCGCTCGCGGCGAGGCCGGGGCTCGTCGTCGCCGAGCACGCGCGGAGGGCGACGGGCGCGCCCGCGGCCGAGAAGAGCGCGACGTCGAGCGTGTACGCGGCGGGCGCGGGGACGGTGATCGACACGGGCGTGGGGCACGTCACGTCGCCGGTCTCGGCGAACGACCCCTCGGTGCCGTAACGTACGCGCACGCTCGCGAAGTCCTTGCCGCACTCGAGCGGCGCGCCGCCCGGCTGCGCGAACGACTGCGTGGGGAGCGCGATGACGGCCTGCGCGGGCGTCGCCGGATCGCCGAGGCCGGCCGCGAGGCGATCACAGCGCGCGAGCACTTGGATGTCGGCCTGCTGGATCGCGCGGCACTTGGTGGTCCACGTGGGCCGCGTGTCCTGCTTGAGCGCGGCGACGTTGAACCCCGCGGCGGCGATGATCGGCTCTTGGGCCTCGAACGCCGCCGCGCTGTACGCGAAGACCTGCAGGTCGACGACGACCGCGAACTCGTTGACCGGCAAGAGATCGAACTGCGCGTCGGCGAAGCAGTCGTAGACGGTCCCGGCGAGGCCGTTGCCGGCCGAGTCGACCGCGACGGCGACGTACTTGAGGATCTCGGTCGCGCCACGGCCGCAACCCTTTGATCCCACTACACTTTCTGCCTTTACGAGCACGCCCGTCGCCGGGATGACCGGGTCGGACGACGTCGTGCCGCTGCACGCGCCTGCGGCCAGCGCGGCGAGCGCGAGCGCGGCGGAGCGGAGGCGTGAACGTGCGCGTGGGGCGCGGACCATGTGGCCCGTCTTCTACGATGGGCGCGCCCAATCCTCAAGCTCCGCGCGCGCCCGCCACCTTTGACATCCCGCGCCAGGTGGACGAATGAGAGGCCATGACTACCAGCTGGCTCGAGCTCGCCTCGTCGTCCATCGCGGTCGCCGTCCAGCCCGCCGCGCCGGCCCCCGGCGCCGTCGGCGCCACGCCTCCGCGCCTCGACCCGATCCAGCTCGTGTTGCAGGCGTCGATCCCGGTCAAGCTCGTGCTCATCCTGCTCGCCGCGTTCTCGGTGATGTGCTGGATCGTGATCATCGGCAAGGGGCTGCACATCGCGCGCGCCAAGGGCGACAGCGAGCGGTTCATGAAGGCGTTCGACGGCGCGGGCTCGCTCGAGGGCCTCGCGCAGCAGGGGCTCTCGGCGTTCCGCGGCTCGCCGTTCGCCCGCATCTTCGCCACCGGCTACGACGAGATGATGCGCATCACGCAGGGCCAGCGCCGCCCGCTCGACGACGCGCAAGGCACGCACGTCGAGTCGGTCACGCGGCGCGCGGCGGCCGCGGAGATCACGCACCTCGAGTCGTGGATGGGCATGCTCGGCACCATCGGATCGACCGCGCCGTTCATCGGCCTGCTCGGCACGGTCTACGGCATCATGGATGCGTTCCTCAGCATCGGGAACCAGCAGAGCGCCAACCTGCCGGTCGTCGCGCCCAAGATCGCCGAGGCCCTCATCGCGACGCTCATCGGCCTCGTGGCCGCGATCCCCAGCGTCATGGCGTACAACTACTTTGCGCGGCGCGTGGCCGAGCTCGCCGACGTGATGGACGGCTTCGCCGCGGACGTCGCCGCGCGCGCCAAGCTCGGCGGGGTCTGAGCCATGGGCATGAGCGCCGGAGGCGGGGGCGGGCGCGGCAAGCGCCGGCTCTCGGGGATGAACGAGATCAACGTGACGCCGCTCATCGACGTCATGCTGGTGCTGCTCGTCATCTTCATGGTGACGGCCCCGCTGCTCACCACGGGCGTGCAGGTCGATCTGCCCAAGGTCAAGAGCGCGACCATGCAGGCCGACGACTCCAAGCTGCTCATCATCGTGACGGCCGACGAGCACGTCTACCTCGGCAAGGATGAGATCACCGAGGCCGTCGAAGAAAAACTTCGCACCAACGCGCGCCTCGCCGAAGAAAAAGAAGTGTTCGTCCAGGCCGACGAAAACGTCAAATATGGCGTAGTGTTACGGGTGATGGCCGCGGCGCGCGCGGCGGGCGTCGAGAAGCTCGGCATGGTGACCGATCCGCTCGTCGTCAAATGACTCGGGGCGTTCGGTACGTCTTACGGGAGACATGACGGCGACAAGGGCAGAGCTCAGACCGCGATACACGGGCGACGAGATCGTGCTCGGCGTGATCGCGGCGCTCGCCCTGCACGCGGCTGCGCTCGGCCCGCTCGTGTACAAAGCCGTGCGTCCGCCGTCGCCCGACGCCGAGGAGGAGACGCCGTTCGTCGCGCGGCCCGTCGTGCAGGCGACGCTCCTCAAGCTCGGCAAGCCGATCGACAAGAACAAGCTGCCCGACCGGTTCGTGCCCAAGGCGCGCACGGCGCCCAAGAAGCAGCTCATCGCGTCGCGCGAAGACCCGATCAAGACGCACGACGCCGGCGCGCCGCCGCCGCCCAACACGCAAGACTCCGACCTGCAGAACCTCATCGCCAAGAGCGATCCCTTCGCCGAGGACGGCGGCATCACCCGCCCCGAAGAGGGCCACCCGGGCGGCGTCGACGGCGGGACCGAGACGGATCCGACGAAGGTGCGCGCGGGCGACATGTACGCGACGCTGCTCGGCACGTTCTTCCACGAGCGCTGGACCATCCCCACGGTCATCTCGCAAGGCCAGGCCAACAACATGTGCGTGGTGTTCCAGGTGGCGGTGAGCCGCAACATGGTCATCTGGCACGTCAAGCAAGCGCCCGTGCGCCCGAGCGGCAACGAGCTGTTCGACGACTCGGCGCGCGCGATGCTGCAGAAGCTCCTCGAGGATCACGCGCCGCTGCCACAGCCGCCCGCCGAGGTCGAGGAGCTCTTTCGTGGACGTACGGTACAGATTGCGTTGAGCGGCAATCCTCGGGGAGACTCTTCGCGATGCAAGTGATTCGCTTTTCTTCTGTCTTGCCCCTCGCGCTCGCCACGGCGGCGGCGCTAGGGCTCACGCTGACCCTGCCCGCGGTCGCGCAGCAGGGCGCGCCGGCCGCGCCGACGGCGAGCGCGCTCCCCACGGCGACGCCCGGTGGGGTCACGCAGGTCTTCGTCTCGGGCGGCAACCGCTCGCTCTTCAAGATCGCCGTCACGCCGCCCGCGGGCGACGGCGCCGCGGCGAAGACCGTCGTCGACACCGCCAGCCGCGACTTCACGCTCTCGAGCATGTTCCAGGTGCTCGACCCGGCGAGCTTCACCGCCAACCTCGCCAAAGAGGGGATGAGCATCGACCCGTCGTCGTGGCGCAACGTGGGCGCCGAGGGCGTCATCAAGGGCAACCTGTCGATGCGCGGGCCCAAGCTCCACGTCGAGCTGCGGCTCTACGTCGTGTCGCGCGGCGCCGACGCCGTGCTCAAGAAGGAGTACGACGTCGCGCCCGGCGCGATCCGTGGCGCCGTGCACCAGTTCGACAACGAGGTCGTCAAATGGTTCACGGGCACGGCGTCGTCGTTCGGCTCGCGCCTCGTCTTCAGCGCCACCACCGGCCGCGGACAGAAGGGCATCTTCTCGATCGAGAGTGACGGGCAGGGCCTCGGCCGGATGCAGGCCGTGTCCAACGTGGCGCTCGCCCCCGCCGTCGGCCCAGGCGGCGTGCACTACGCGGGCGGTCTCCCCGACGGCAGCTACCAGCTCTTTCGCGTGGGCAACCCGGTGGCCGTCCTCAAGCACGCGGGCCTCGTCTTCGGCGCGGCCTTCGGCGGCAACAAGATGGCCGTGGTCATCTCGCAGGGGGGCCAGAGCGACATCTGGGTCGGCGGCGCCGACGGCAGCGGCCTCTCGAAGGTCACCAAGGGCGGCCTCAACACGCACCCCGCGTTCGGCCCCGGCGGCCAGCTCGCGTACGTGTCGAACCAGGGCGGCAACCCTCAGGTGTACGTCGACGGCAAGCGCGTGAGCTGGCGCGGCACGTACAACATGGCGCCCGTGTGGTGCAACGATCCCGAGGGCGTGCGCATCCTCTTCATGGGTCGCGACGGCGGCACGTGGGACGTCTTCAGCGTCGACCCGGGCGGCAGCGCCGCGAGCATGAAGCGCCTCACGCAGGACCAGGGGTCGAACACGTACCCGGCGTGCTCGCCCGACGGGCGCATGATCGCGTTCTTCTCGACGCGCGGCGGGCTCTTCGTGTCGAACACGCAGGGGCTCAACCAACACAAGATCGCGAGCGTCACCGGCGAGAGCCTGAGGTGGGAGGGCAACTGACGTTCGACGGCTGGCCGCTGCGCGCGCGCGTATCACCCGCCGCGCGCTACGCCGTCGCCGTCACGGTCGCCGCCGCCGCGTGCGCGTGGGGATCGGTCACGTGGTACGGCGCCGCGTCGGTCGTCGCGCTCGTCGTGTCGGTCGCGCTCGCCGCGCCGCTCTACCGCCCCGCGCGCGTCACGGTGGGCCCCGACGGCTTGGCGTACGCGCGTCTGGGCCGGCCCGCGTCCGTGCCGCGCGCCGAGATCGTCGCCGTGCGCGCGGGCAGGGGAGCGGTGGAGCTGTCGCTCGCCGGCGGCCGCGCTCTCTACATCTACCTGCCGCCGCGCATGGATTGGGCCGTCGGGACCGAGGCCCCCGAGGCGTCGCTCGCGAGGCGTGTGCGCGTCGCGCTCGGGCTCCGTGGCGCGGCATAGGTACGAAATTCGTCCACGAACGCGCGCGAGCGAGTATGGAGGATCAGCGTGCAGATCCTCCTGATCCTCACGTTCGTGATCGGATACGCGGCGATCGCGCTCGAGCACCCGCTGAAGGTCGACAAAGCGGCGAGCGCGATCTTGCTGGGTGTCGTGTGCTGGGTGCTGCTCGTGCTCGGGCGCGCGTCGCTCGTGCCCGAGATCCCCGCCGAGGAGGTGCACTCGCACACCGCCGACGGCACCGTGGGCTTCATCGTCTCGGAGCTGTCGCACGCGCTGGGCAACGCCGCGCAGGTGCTCTTCTTCTTGATGGGCGCGATGACGATCGTCGAGCTGGTCGACGCGCACGAGGGCTTCAAGGTCATCACCGATCGGATCACGTCGCGCAAGCGCGTCACGCTCGTGTGGATCTTCGGCCTGGTGACCTTCTTCCTCTCCGCCGCGCTCGACAACCTCACGACGTCGATCGTCATGATCTCGCTCGCGCGCAAGCTCGTCGACGACAAGGAGGACCGCTGGATGCTCGGCGGCGTCGTCATCATCGCGGCCAACGCCGGCGGCGCGTGGTCGCCCATCGGCGACGTCACCACCACGATGCTCTGGATCGGCGGGCAGGTCACGGCGTCGGGCATCATCCGGCACCTGTTCCTGCCGTCGCTCGCGTGCCTCGTCGCGCCGCTGCTCGTGCTCTCGATCCGCCTCAAGGGCGAGATCGCGCCGGCTCAACCGGCGAACGACGGCGACGACAAGCTCGAGCCCGTGGCGCCCGGCGAGCGCCGCGTCGTCTTCACGCTGGGGGTCGGCGCGTTGCTCTTCGTGCCCGTGTTCAAGACGGTCACGCACCTGCCGCCGTTCATGGGGGTGCTCTTCGGGCTGGGTGTCTTGTGGATCGTCACCGAGGTGATGCACCGCACCAAGAAGCGCGAGATCAAGAGCGCGCTCTCGGTGATCTCCACGCTGCAGCGCATCGACATCCCCACGATCCTGTTCTTCCTCGGCATCTTGCTCGCCGTCGACAGCCTCAAGGTCGCGGGGCAGCTGCACGGTCTGGCGCACGTGCTCGATCGGTCCATCGGCAACGTGTACGTGGTCGACGCGGCCATCGGCCTGCTCTCGGCCGTGGTCGACAACGTGCCGCTCGTCGCGGCGTCCACGGGCATGTACCCGATCGCCACGCCCGAGGCCGCGCAGGCGCAGGCCGAGATGGCGATGTACGTGGTCGACGGCGACTTCTGGCAGATGCTCGCCTTCTGCGCCGGCACGGGCGGCAGCGTGCTCATCATCGGCTCGGCGGCGGGCGTGGCCGTCATGGGCATCGAGAAGATGGACTTCGTGTGGTACCTGCGCCGCGTGAGCCTGCTCGCCCTCGTGGGCTACGTCGCGGGCGCGGTGGCGTGCTGGCTCTCGCTGCGCGCGTCGTGACGCTCCCGACGCGTCGTCGCCGTCAGGGGTCGGTCGTGTCGTGGTGCTGCACGTGCGACTCGAGGATGCGCGCCAGGCTCTCGGGCGGCGCGTCGAACGCCCAGGTGTAGTCGGTGGGGAAGCTCTTGCGGAGCTTGGTGCGGCCCGCGCTCGGGAACGCCGCGTCGTCGGCCAAGATGGCCTCGCTGCCGAGCCCAGGGATGCCGGCGTGCTGGTGGCAGCCGATGCAGTTGGTCTGGGCGTTCTTGGCGCCCTTCTCGACGTAAGGATTGCTGCACCACGTGGGGCCCTTGCCCGCGTGCGTGGCCGCGAGCGCCTCTCCGAGCGATCCGCCGAAGCCGCCCGTGGGATCGGGATCGGCCTCTTCGTACGCGGTGACGACGCACATCTTGTAGCTCGACCACGGGCCGCCGAGCGCGCGGATCTCGTCCGGGCGATCCTGGCCGAAGTCGCTGTCGGCGTCGGGCGACCACCACATGGTGATCCAGAGCCACTCGCGCAGCTCTTTGGTGGCGAGGTGCATGCCGGGCATGCGGAACGTCGCGCCGTCGCTCGTCTTGACCGTGTAGATCTGGGTTGCGTCGGGCGTGGCCTTGTCTTGGCCCTTGCCCCAGCCGCCCTGATCGCTCTCGCCGGACAGCTTGGCCCGGAGCGTGGCGGCGCTCGTGTCGTAGACGGGCAGCGACATCCCGAAGTCGGCGCGCCACCACGAGGCCTTCACGAGCGCGGCGTCGACGGGGAACTCCGCCGAGTAGCACTGCGAGAAGTTGTCGGGCTCGTGCTCGACGTCGGGCGTGAACGTCCCGAGCTTGGGCAAGCACGCGGTCGCGGGCGCGTAGTTCATGAGGAGGTGCCGCACGAAGCCGGGGCTGTACGACACGCGGCTGTTGCCGCCGAGCCCGTCGACGCCGGGCTTGTCGGCCAGGCGCTTGACGCGCGCGAGGTACTCGTCCTCGCTCCACGAGCCCTGGTCGGTCGCGTGGGCGCGGAACGCTGCGCGGATCTCGTCGGGCGTGAAGG